>MGBT01000013.1 GCA_001788395.1 Candidatus Rokubacteria bacterium GWA2_70_23 | reverse complement strand
CGCTCTACCGGCTCGCGGGTCGGGGGTCCCACCGGCGGCCCGTCGGTCACGCCCTTGTCGAACCACATCTCGAGGTCGTCCCTGGGGCCCTCATGTTGACACATTTTGCGAGAGCGTGCTATACGTGAGCCGCTCCCCAGAACCCTCACATCAAGGAGATGCCGTCATGAAACGCGTGGTGCTCGTCGCCCTGTCGCTCTCGCTCCTCGTCGCCTGGTCGGCCGCCCCGGCCGCCGCTCAGTACAAGCCCGAGTTCAAGAACAGCCTGGTGGTCGGGCCTACCGGGCCCTGGGGGGAGGCGGCGGCCAAGTTCGCCGAGCTCCTCAAGGAGCGCACGCAGGGCCGGATCAACGTGAAGAACTACTTCGCCGGCCAGCTCTTCGCGGGCAAGCAGACCAACGAGTTCACGCTGCTGAACCAGGGGGTGGCCGACTTCGCGCTCGGCTCCACGATCAACTGGTCGCCGCAGGTGAAGGAGCTCAACCTCTTCGCGATGCCGTTCATGTATCCCTCCTACAGGGCGCTGGACGCGGTGGAGAACGGCGAGCCGGGGCAGAAGCTCTGGAAGCTCATCGAGGCGAAGGGCGTGGTCCCGCTGGCCTGGGGCGAGAACGGGTTCCGCCAGCTCACCAACGGGAAGCGCCCGGTGCGCGCTCCGGCGGACCTCGAGGGCCTCAAGGTGCGGGTGGTCGGCTCCCCGATCTTCATCGACACCTTCCGGGCGCTGGGCGCCAACCCCATCAACATGAACTGGGGCGACGCCCAGACCGCCTTCCAGCAGGGCACCGTGGACGGCCAGGAGAACCCGGTGGTCTCGGTGCTCATTCCGTTCAAGCTCTGGACGGTTCACAAGAACATCACGCTCTGGAACTACGCCATCGACCCGCTGGTCCTGGGGATGTCCAAGCTCACCTGGGACAGCCTGACCCCGGACGACCGCGACATCGTCAAGAAGACCGCGGTGGAGGTCATGGCGTGGCAGAAGCAGGGGGCGCGCGCGGGGCTTGACGGGGCCATGGAGGCGGTGGAGAACCTGAAGAAGAACGGCATGGAGGTCGTCACGCTGACCGCCGCCGAGCTGGCCGCCTTCAAGGCCAAGACACGGCCCGTCTACGACAAGTGGGTGACCGAGATCGGCGCTGATCTCGTGAAGGCGGCCGAGAAGATCGTTGCCGGGACGAAGTAACCAGCCGAGCCCCATCGCGTGAGCCGGTGGCTCGACCGCCTGGAGGAGGGCGCGTGTGTCCTCCTCCTGGCGGTCATGACGGCCGTCGCGCTCCTGAACGTCGTCACCCGCTACCTCATCCACTACTCGCTCGCCTTCACCGAGGAGGTCGTGGTGAGCCTCTTCGTCTGGCTCACCCTCCTCGGGGCCTCCATCGCCTTCCGGGAGGGAATGCACCTGGGCTTCACGTGGGTCGTCGAGCGGATGCCGCGGGGCCTGCAGCGGTGCGCAATCTGGCTCTCCGCCGCTCTCGCGCTTGGCCTCTTCACGACCGTGATCTACTTCGGTGTCGGGCAGATCCGGAGCGAGCGCCAGCTCGGCACCACGTCCGAAGCGCTGGCCGTCCCCCAGTGGTGGTACACGGCCGGCATCCCGGTGATCGGCGCGCTCATCCTCATCCGGATCGTCCAGGGTGCCGTACGGGCGCAGCGCAAGCTCGAGGAGTAGATGGAGCCGGGGCTCCTCTTTTTCGGCTGCTTCTTCCTGCTCCTGTTCCTCGGGGTGCCCATCGTCACGTCCATCGGCCTGACGGCCCTGCTGTTTCTCTGGCAGTTCAACCTCGGCATCCAGGTCACGGCCGCGAACGTGTACGCGAACATCGCCAAGTTCCCCCTGCTGGCCATCCCCTTCTTCATCCTGGCGGGCTTCGTGATGGACCGGGCGAGGATCTCACGCGGGCTCGTCAACCTCTTGAACCTGCTGATCGGTCCCGTGCCCGGCGGGCTGGGGCTGGTCGCCGTCGGCGGGTGCGTATTCTTCGGCGCCATCTCGGGCACGGGCCCGGCGGACACGGCAGCCATCGGTGCCGTGATGATCCCGGCCATGGTCAGGGGCGGGTACGCCGTGGGCTTCGCGGCGGCGCTCGTGGCCGCGGCCGCGACCACGGACGTGCTGATCCCGCCCAGCGTGGCCTTCGTCGTCTACGGCGTGATCACGGAGGCCTCCATCGGGCGGCTCTTCGCCGCGGGTGTCGTGCCCGGGCTGCTCATGGGATTGGCCCTCGTCGTTCCCACCGTGTGGATCGCGCGGCGCCACGGCTGGGGAGGGGATCGCTGGGGCACCTGGGCCGAGATCCGCCACGCGGCCTGGGAGGCCAAGTGGGGGCTCATGGCGCCGGTCGTCATCCTGGGCGGGATCTACGGTGGGATCTTCACCCCCACGGAGGCCGCCGTCGTGGCCGTCGCCTACGGTCTCTTCGTCGGCCTGGCCGTGTACCGGAACCTCGGCTGGCGCGACCTCTACGAGGTGTTCCGGGACGCCGCCGTGTCCACCTCCGTGGTCATGGTGGTCGTGGCCTTCGCCGGGCTGTTCTCCTGGGCCGGCTCGACCATGGGGATCATGGACCGGGCGGCGGCGGCGCTGGTCGGGTTCAGCAAGAACCCGGTCGTGATCCTCCTGCTCCTCAACGCCATGCTGGTGGTGGCCGGGATGCTGCTGGACGCCATCTCCATCTACTATGTCTTCCTGCCGATCCTGCTCCCCCTCATGAAGCAGTTCGGCTGGGACCCGGTCTGGTTCGGCGTCATGATGACCGTGAATCTCGCCATCGGCACGGTCACGCCGCCCGTGGCCGTGAACCTCTACGTGGCCTCGCACATCTCGGGCGCCTCCATGACGGAGATCTCACGGTGGGTGGTGCCCTTCGTGGTGGCGCTGGTGGCGGTGTTGCTGCTCGTCACTCACGTCCCGGCGCTGTCGCTTTGGCTCCCGGACGCCCTGGGCATCCGGTGACGGCGGCGCCCATCGCCGCCTAGCAGGCCGCTGAAAAAGGGCCATCTGCGGAGGTGCGGCGCCCTCAGCCGCACGCTCGAGTTGGCTCGCTCACGCTCGCCCGGATCTCCGGATCCGCTCACCTCGCCTCCGGCTCGGCTCGCCAAGCGGAGTACGCCTCGGTTGCGGCCGTCGGGCGCCGCCTCGCATCTGGACCTTTTTGAGCAGCCTGCGGGTTTTTCAGCACGCTGCTAGGCGCTGCGGCCCGCCGGACTCGGGGGCCCGGCAGCCCCGCGTAACCCCCGGAAAGATGACCGGTTTCGTCTCCGTCTCGATCCATCCGTCATGTCATCTGACAGCGTCGAACCGATGACGTCCATCCTCCTGAAAATGCGGGCCTTCCCTTGTGTCCTGCCCGGGCGGGTGCTAGATTAGCCTGGACGGTCGCCGCCATAACCGTTCCGGGCCTCACACAGGAGCGTCCATGCTGTTCAGCCTGCTCGCAGGGCTCTTCTCGAATGACCTGGCCATCGACCTGGGCACGGCCAACACCCTCGTCTACGTGCGGGGGGAAGGGATCGTGATGAACGAGCCCTCCATCGTGGCCATCCACGTGGCCGACCACTCGGTGCTCGCCGTGGGCCACGAGGCGAAGGCCATGCTCGGCCGCACGCCCGGCAACATCATGGCCATCCGCCCCCTGAGGGATGGCGTCATCGCCGACTTCGACGTGACCGAGAAGATGCTGCACTACTTCATCAGCAAGGTGCACCGCCGGCAGACACTCGTGCGGCCGCGCATCGTGATCGGGGTGCCCTCGGGCATCACGCAGGTGGAGAAACGAGCCGTGCGCGACTCCGCGATGCAGGCGGGCGCGCGCGAGGTGTATCTGATCGAAGAGCCGATGGCCGCGGCCATCGGTGCTGGGTTGCCCATCCAGGAGCCGGGCGGCAACATGATCGTGGACATGGGGGGCGGCACCACCGAGGTCGCGGTGATCTCGCTCTCCGGCATCGTCTACTCGAAGTCGGTCCGCATCGCGGGCGACGAGATGGACGAGGCCATCGTCCAGTACATCAAGAAGCACTACAACCTCCTGGTGGGTGAGCGGCGCGCGGAAGAGATCAAGATCAAGCTCGGGTCGGCCTATCCCATGGCGGGCGATCGGCTCACCATGGAAGTGAAGGGGCGCGACCTCATCGACGGGATTCCCAAGACCATCGTCGTCACCGACGAGGAGATCCGCGAGGCGCTCCGGGAGCCCGTCATGGCCATCGTGGACACCGTGCGCACCTGTCTCGAGCGGACGCCGCCGGAGCTGGCGGCGGACATCGTGGACAAGGGCATCGTGTTGGTGGGCGGCGGGGCTCTGCTCCGCGGCTTGGATCTGCTGCTGCGCCAGGAGACCGATCTCCCCATCACCGTCGGCGACGACCCGCTGTCCTGCGTGGCCCTCGGCACCGGCAAGGTCCTGGACGAACTGGCTCTCCTCAAGAAGGTGGCGATCCCCGCCTAGCTCTCCCCTGACCGGGCGAGCCGGGCGCCGGCGCCCCGGGTGCCGTTGGTGAGATTTCGCAGGTACGCGCTCCTGATGTCGGTGGTGCTGGTCTGCCTGCTGCTCCTCACGATCCAGACGCGCGGGGGCGGCATGGGGCGGGCCGCCGACGTGGTGTCCATCCTGACGACCCCGGTGCAGGCCCTCCTCACCAAGGCGCACCGCGGCGCGCTCGCTCTGTGGGCCGGCTACCGTGAGTGGAAATCGGCGTGGAGCGAGAACCTCGTCCTGCGCGCCGAGAACGAGCGCCTGCGGGTCGGGTCGCTGCAGGTCCGCGAGGCCCAGACGGAGAACGCCCGGCTGCGGCGTCTGCTGGCGCTGCGCGAGCGGCTCCCCCTGTCTACCCTGGCCGGCGAGGTCATCGGGCGTGAGAGCGGGGGGTGGGCCCGGGCGCTCACGGTGAACCGCGGGCTCGGAGACGGCATCACGACCCAGACGCCGGTCATCGTGCCCGACGGGCTGGTCGGCCGGGTGGTCCGCGTGCGGCCGGGCGCCTCGGTGGTCCAGCTCGTGAACGACCCGGCCTCCACGGTCGGGGCCGTCGTCCATCGGACGCGGGCCGCCGGGCTCGTCGAGGGGGAGCCGGGCGGGGCGATCCGCTTCAAGTTCATGGCGCGCGATGGTGTCGGCATCATCCCGGGCGACCTCATCGTGACCTCGGGCCAGGGCCAGGTCTTCCCGAAGGGGCTGCCCGTGGGGCGCGTGGTGCGCGTCGAGGACAAGGGCTCGGCGCTCTTCCACTTCGCCGTGCTCGCGCCCGTGGCGGACTTCGCCCGCGTGGAGGAGGTGCTGCTCCTGACCGGTGAGACGCCGGTGGACCTGGTGGCGCTCTTCCGGAAGGACGGCTAGTGCGGCTGAGCCTGCTCTTGATGACCCTTGGCGGTACGGTGGCGCAGACGAGCGTGGTCCAGACGCTCAGCGTGGGCGGGGCCACGCCGGACCTGCCGTTCGTCGTGACCGTGTTCCTGGCGCTCCGCCGGGGGCCCGAGGCCGGCTGCGTCGCGGGCTTCCTCGCCGGCCTCCTGCAGGATGTGACGGGCGGCGGTCTCGTCGGAGTGCAGGCCCTCACCAAGGCCGTGGCCGGCTTCGCCTTGGGGCTTGCAGGCGGCAGGCTGCGGGTCGGAAGCCCGCTCGTCCAGGTGCCGGGGCTCGTTCTCCTGACGGTGGGCGAGGGGCTCCTCCGCTTCGGGTTGCTCCAGCTCTTCCACTATCCCGCGGGCCTGTCGGCGCTGATGGCGGACGTGATCCTTCCCCAGGCGCTCTACAACGGCATCCTCGGGGCGGCCTGCCTCGTGGCCGTGGGCCTCGCCGAGGCGGCGCGTGCCCGCATGACGTGGAGATGATCGCGTGGAGATGAGAGCGGCCCCGGGGGCCCGGGGGGAGGCGTGGAGCCGCCGCGTGCTGGCCATGACGCTCATCGTGGCCGCCGGCTTCGTGTGCCTGGTCGGCCAGCTCTGGTACCTCCAGGTGCTCGAGGGCGCCCGGTTCCGCGAGATGTCGGAGAAGAACCGCATCCGCGTCCGCCCCGTGGCGGCGCCGCGCGGGATTCTCTACGACCGCCACGGGCTCGCGCTGGTGGACAACCGCCCGGCCTTCACGGTCTCGCTCATCCCGCGAGACATCGAGGACCGGAACTCGGTGCTGGCGCGACTGTCCATTCTCCTCAAGGTCCCCATCGCCGAGCTGCAGGAGATGCTGGCGCGCGTCCCCGAGGACTCCCTGCGGCCGGTGCGCGTCCGCCGCGATCTCTCGCTGGAGGACGTGGCGAGGGTCGAGGAGTGGAAGCTCGAGCTGCCGGGGGTCGTGGTGGAGGTGGAGCCCCAGCGCGTCTACCCCACGACGACCTTCGCCGCCCACCTGCTCGGGTACGTGCGCGAGGTCAGCGAGGAGCAGATGAAGCAGGGGCGCTACCGGCGCGGGGACATGATCGGCCAGGTCGGGCTCGAGCGCCTGCTGGACGAGTACCTGCGCGGCCGCGACGGCGGCGAGCGGATCGAGGTGGACGCGCTCGGCCGGCCCGTGCAGGTCATGCAGCGCGAGGAGCCGCGCCCCGGGGCCCAGGTGGTCACCACCGTGGACCGCCGCATCCAGGAGGCGGCCGAGCGGGCCATGGCGGGCCGCTCGGGATCCGTGGTCGTCATGGACCCGCGAAGCGGCGACATCCTCGCCATGACCTCGAGCCCCGCCTTCGGTCTCGACCGCTTCGCGGGCAGCCTTGACCGCGAGGCGTGGCTCACGCTGGTAAAGGATCCGGCCCACCCGTTGCTGAACCGCGCGCTCCAGAGCCAGTACGCGCCGGGCTCCCTCTTCAAGATCGTGGTCGCGGCGGCCGGGTTGCAAGAAGGCTCGCTGACGCCCATGGACCGGACGTACTGCACTGGCCAGTTCCGGCTGGGGGCGTGGACCTTCAAGGACTGGATGACGGGCGGACACGGCCACATGGACCTGCGCTCGGCCCTGGTCCAGTCGTGCAATGTGTTCTTCTATCAGGCCGGGCTCAAGGTGGGGCCGGACGCCATCGCGCGCTACGCCCGGGCCTTCGGGCTGGGCGCGCCCTCCGGGATCGAGCTCGGCGGCGAGAAGCCGGGGTTCGTCCCGTCGCCGGCATTGAGGCGGAGCCAGGGCAAGCCCTGGCACGGGGGGGACACCGTCAACATGTCCATCGGCCAGGGGCAGGTGCTGGTTACGCCGCTCCAGGTCGCGCGGATGATGGCGGCGGTCGCCAACGGCGGCATCCTCTGGAAGCCGCGCCTGATCCAGCGCGTCGAGCGGGCGGACGGCACCCTCGCCTACTCCGAGTCGAGCCGGATGACCGGGCAGGTGGACCTCTCCCCCCTGGTCTGGGCCTTCCTCCGCGACGCCCTCCGTGGGGTGGTCAGCGAGGGCACCGGGCGGGGGGCCCGGCTGCCCGGCATCGAGGTGGCGGGCAAGACGGGCACGGCGCAGACCATCGCCAACAGCGACAGCGCGCGCGGCCAGGACCACGCGTGGTTCGCCTCCTTCGCGCCGGCCGACGATCCGCAGGTCGTCGTCGTCGTCCTCGTGGAGCGGGGAGGCAAGGGGGGCCAGGTCGCCGCGCCCATCGCGCGGGAGATCTACCGGGCCATCTTCCTCGAGAAGGTGGCCATGGCGTCCACGGGAACGGACTCGTGATCTTCAGGATCGATCGCCGTCTCCTTCAGAACGTCGACTGGGCGCTCCTGGCCGCGGCCGGGGTGATCGTCGCCCTCAGCGTCCTGTCGCTCTGGGGCCTCGCCTGGGGAGGCGGCTCCGGCATCGCGCTCCGCCAGCTCGGGTGGGTGGGCGTGGGGCTCGGCGCGCTCGTCGTGGTGGCGAGCCTGGACTACCGGACTCTCGTTCGCGCTGCGCCCGCGCTCTACGTGGCGGGACTCGGCCTGCTCGTGACCGTCTTCATCCTGGGCCGGACCGTCTCGGGCGCCCGCCGCTGGATTCACGTGGGGCCGCTCACCGTCCAGCCCTCGGAGCTCTTCAAGCTGATCTTCGTGCTGACGCTGGCCTGGGCCCTGACGTCGCGGTGGGCGCGGCCGCTCTCCCGCGCGACGCTCGCGTGGACGGTGGGGCTCGCGGCGGTCCCGTTCCTCCTGATCGTGCGGCAGCCCGACCTGGGCACGGCCCTGGTGCTCCTGCCGGTCCTCGCCGCCGTGCTCGTGGGGGTCGGCCTGCGGCTCAAGGTCCTCGCGGCGCTCGGCCTGGGGGCGGTGGCCGCCACGCCGCTCGCGTGGCTCGCGCTCAAGGCGTATCAGCGGGAGCGACTGCTCGTCTATCTGGACCCGTTCCGCGATCCACTCGGAACGGCGTACAACGTGATCCAGGCCAAGATCGCCATCGGATCCGGCCAGCTCCTGGGCAAGGGCGTCAGCGGCGCGACGCAGAGCCGCCTCGCCTTCCTCCCGGAGCGCCATACGGATTTCATCTTCGCCGTGTTCGCCGAGATGTGGGGGTTCGTGGGGTGCCTCGTCCTGCTCCTGGCGTACGGGCTCCTGGTGCTCCGGGGGTTCGAGATCGCGGCCGGCGCGCGGGAGCCCCGGGGGCGCCTCGTCGCCCTCGGCGTGACCGTGCTCTTCGCCACCCAGATGCTGATCAATCTGGGGATGGTGACGGGGCTGCTTCCCGTGGTGGGGATCCCGCTCCCGTTGATGAGCTACGGGGGGTCCTCCATGGTCGTCTCGCTCATGGGGCTTGGGCTCCTGCTCTCGGTACGAATGCGGCAGTTCCAGTAACCGCTGCGTGACCGCCGGGATGCAGACTCCCGGATCGAGGACTGCCGTGGGAAAACGGATCGTCGTCAACGCCGGCGTGACCGAGACCCGTCTCGCCGTGCAGGACGGAAACCAGCTCGCCGAGCTGTACGTGGAGCGCGCCCGTCGGCGCTCCATCGTCAGCAACATCTACAAGGGCATCGTCACCAACGTCCTGCCGGGCATGCAGGCGGCGTTCGTCGACATCGGGCTCTCCAAGGACGCGTTCCTCTACGTGGGGGACTACACCGCGAACCTCGGCGAGGATGACGCCGCGGTCCTCCGGGAAGGGGACGAGGACGCGCCCGACGAGGATCCGGCGGAGGGCGAGCCGGAGGTGCGCGCCGCAGCGTCCGGCCAGCCCATCGAAGAGGTGCTCGGCCGGGGCCAGGAGATCCTCGTCCAGGTGTCCAAGGAGTCGCTCGGGACCAAGGGGGCGCGGATCACCTCGTTCATCTCCCTGCCGGGCCGCTACATCGTCTACATGCCGCAGTCCCGCCACGTGGGCGTCTCCCGCCGCATCAACGACGAGGACGAGCGGGAGCGCCTCCGCGCGATCGTCAAGGGGCTGCGCCCGTCGGACGGGGGCTTTATCGTCCGGACGGTGGCCGAGGGCAAGGGCGAGGCGGAGCTGGCGGCGGACATCGCGTTCCTGAGCCGCCTCTGGAGCCAGATCCAGGGGCGTTTCGAGACCGCCAAGGCGCCGTCGCTCCTCCACGAGGAGATGGATCTCACCTTCCGCGTGGTGCGAGACCTGTTCTCGCCCGAGGTGGACGAGTTCCTGGTGGACACGCCGGAGGCCTACGAGAAGTGTCTCCAGTTCGCGACCTCGCTGGTCCCGCAGCTCGCCTCCCGCGTGAAGCGCTGGGAGGACCGGCGGCCGATCTTCGAGGCCACCGGCATCGAGAAGGAGATCGAGAAGGCGCTCCGGCGCCGCGTGTGGCTCAAGTCCGGCGGCTACATCGTCATCGATCACACGGAAGCGCTGGTCGCCATCGACGTCAACACGGGCAAGTACGTGGGCAAGCGCGATTTCGAGGAGACGGTGCTCAAGATCAACCTCGAGGCCGTCACCGAGGTCGTCCGCCAGATCCGGCTGCGGGACCTGGGCGGCATCATCATCATCGACTTCATCGACATGGAGCGGGCCGAGCACCGGGAGCAGGTCTCCCGCGCGCTGCGGAAGGCGCTGGCCGACGACAAGGCGCGCACCAACGTGCTCGAGATCTCCGAGCTGGGCATCGTGGAGATGACGCGCAAGCGCGTCCGCCAGGGACTGCAGTCCATGTTCTGCGCGCCGTGCCCCACCTGCAAGGGGAGCGGCGTGGTGAAGTCCGACGCCACGCTGGCCGCGGAGATCTTCCGGAAGATCCAGGCGGAGGCCCCGGATGCCGCGGGCCAGGAGGTCGTGGTCCGCGCGCACCCGGAGATGGCCCACTACCTGGACGTCACGGAGCGCGACGGCATCGAGCGGCTCCAGCCCCTCATCGGCAAGAAGCTCGCCGTGCAGCCCGTCGTGGCGTTCCAGCGGGAGGAGTACGACCTGAGCTTCCGCTAGCCGGAGGAGCCCATGCGCGCCGCGATCCCCCTCATCCCCACGACCGTCTGCGGGAGCCACGGGCTGCCCTCCTGGCTCCACCTCGTCCGCGAGGCCTCCCAGGCCGGGCGTCTCGGCCCGGGGGACCTCCAGGAGGCGTACGACGACGGCGTGCGCATCGCCATCCGCGACCAGGTCGAGGCGGGCATCGACGTGATCTCGGACGGCGAGATGCGGCGCGTGACCTTCATCCGTGGCTTCTACGACCGGCTGAGCGGCATCCGCCCGCTGCCGATCCCCAGGCGACTCGGGCCGCCCAACTACGACTCGTTCTGTCCCTACGAGGTGGTGGACCGCGTCGGCGCGCCGCAGGGGCTCGGGATCGTCGAGGAGTTCCAGTACGCGCGCACCCATGCCGACCGCCCCATGCGGGTGGCCGTGCCCGGCCCCATGACGCTTCTCATGCCGCTCCGTCGCGGCGGTCCCTACGCGACGGAGGACAGCCTGATCGCCGACCTCATCGCGCTGGTGAACCGAGAGCTCCGCGCGCTCGTGGCCGCCGGCTGTGGCTTCGTGCAGCTGGACGAGCCCAATTACGTGATGGCGGCCGGGAAGCACCGCGTGCTCAAGGGCGCGCCGGGCCCCATGGTGGAGGCGCTCAACGCCACGCTCGAGGGCGTGAACGCCAAGGTGGCGCTGCACGTGTGCTTCGGCAACGCGCACAACAACTCCTTCGCCACGCCCCGCCACTACCGCCCGCTCTACCCGCGGATCCTCGACGCGCACGTGGATCAGTTCGTGTTCGAGTATGCGAACCGCGAGATGAGCGAGATCGAGCTCTGGAGCGAGTTCCCCTCGGACAAGGAGGTCGCGGTGGGCGTCGTCGACGTCAAGGCCTTCCGGGTGGAGACGGCCGAGGAGGTCGCCGCGCGGGCCCGGCTCGCGCTCAAGCACATCCCGCCCGAGCGGCTGTGGCTCGTGCCGGACTGCGGGCTCTGGGAGACCCCGCGCTGGGTGGGCGTCTCCAAGCTGCGCTCCATGGTCGAGGCGGCGCACATGCTGAGGCGGGAGCTGGGCCTCTCGTGACCCGCCCGTCGCGGATCAGCCGCGGCAAGATCCTCGAGCAGCTCCGGCTCGCCGCTCGCAAGGGTGACCGCACCGCGCTGATGCTGGCCTGCGAGCAGATGAAGACCCTCGCGTACTCGCCGCGCTACTGGGAGAAGTACCTGGAGCTCTTGACCAGCCCGCTGGCGCGGCTGGTGGACCTGCTGCTCATCAAGCAGGGCGAGAAGATCGCGCGCCAGAAGGGATGGACGCGCCCCAAGCGCGCGCGCCGCGCCGCGCCCGCGAAGGGGACGGGCGGCCGCCAGAAGGAGGCGGCGCGCCGCGCCGGGCGCCGGCGCCGCGCGCCCGCCCCGGCCCCGACCCAGCAGTCGCTCTTCCCCGATCTCCCGGCCTGAATCGCCTCCGCGCGCCGGCGCGTCTCACCAGTGTGATAGAGTACCCCCGTAGGGTATATCTCATGACCCGGCGAGCGCGGATCGGGTTGGTTCTGGGCCTGGCGGGGGCAGCGGGCGTCGCCGCGGCTCTGCTGCCGCCCATGGCCCAGGACCCGGCCTACCACCGGATGGCCGACGCGCGGGCGCTCGGGGACCTCCCGAACGCCGCCAATGTGCTGTCGAACCTGCCCTTCGTGCTCGTGGGCGCGCTGGGGCTCGGCGCCCTCGGTCGGCGTCCCGGTGGCGCCCGCGCGTTCGTCCTCCACCCGCGCGAGCGGTGGCCCTATGGGCTATTCTTCCTGGCGCTCGCGCTGACGGGCCTCGGATCGGCGTATTACCACCTGGCGCCCGACAACGGCCGGCTCGTCTGGGACCGGCTGCCGCTGGCGGTGGCGGTGGTGTCGCTCCTGGCCGCCACCGTCGTGGAGCGCATCGGCGCGCGCCCCGGCCTCGCCTTCCTCGGGCCACTCGTGGCTGCCGCGGTCTGGAGCGTGCTCCACTGGCACGCGGGGGAGGGGCGCGGGCAGGGAGACCTGCGCTGGTACGCGCTCGTCCAGTTCTTCCCGGTGCTCGCCATCCCGCTCATGCTCCTGCTGTTCCCCTCGCCCTACACCGGCGGCGGCGCGCTGCTCGCCGTGGCCGCGCTCTATGCGGCGGCCAAGGGATTCGAGGCGCTCGACGCCCCGATCTTCGCCGCCGGCGGGATCGTGAGCGGCCACACACTCAAGCACCTGACGGCGGCCGCCGCAGGCTCGCTGATCCTCCGCATGCTCCTCACCCGTCACCCCATCCCTGGTACGCGGGACTGGGGGAGTGCGGGGGCCATGTCTGGGCCCCCGCAGTGGTAGAGGCACGAGGCCGTCTGCACTCACGACTGTGGAGGCATGGAAGATGATCGACGCGGATACGAAGGCCAAGACCCTGGGGCGGCTGCGCCGGATCGAGGGCCAGGTCCAGGGCATTCAGCGCATGGTGGAGGAGGACAAGTACTGCGTGGACATCCTCCTCCAGCTCTCGGCGGTGCAGGGCGCCGTCGAGCAGGTGCAGAAGCTCGTGCTGGGGCACCATATCGCGTCCTGCGTCACGGACGCCATCAGGTCCGGCAGCGCGCGAGAGCGGCAGAAGAAGATGGACGAGGTGCTCGACGTCTTCTCTCGCTTCGGCGGCCGGTAGCGGGGAGGGCCGCTCCATGTCCGACACGGCGACTCGCATGGATTTCCCCGTGAAGGGCATGCATTGCGCCGCCTGCGTCGGCAAGGTCGAGGGCGCGCTCCTCGGCGTGCCCGGGGTGAGCCGCGCGGCGGTGAACCTGGCGACCGAGCGCGCCACCGTCTGGCTGGATGCCGAGCGGGTGGGACTCCCCGGCCTTCGGGCCGCCGTGGACGCGGCCGGCTACACGGTGCCCGAGGAGATCGCGGCCACGCCCGAGGCGGCGGACCGGGAGCGGGCGGAGCGCCGCGCCGAGGATCGCCGCCTGCGTCTCAAGTTCCTCGTGGGCGCCGTCCTCTCCGTCCCCGTCCTCCTCGGCAGCATGCACGAGGTCTTCCCCTGGGCCCCCGCCGTGCTGCGCGAGCACTGGGTGCTCTTCGCGCTCACGACGCCGGTGCAGTTCTGGGTGGGCTGGCAGTTCCACGCCGCCTTCCTCCTGGAGCTCGGGCACCGGACCGCGAGCATGAACACGCTGGTCTCCATCGGGACCAGCGCCGCCTACTTCTTCAGCGTGGCGGTGACGCTCTGGCCCCACACCTTCATGGCCACGGGGGCCATGCCGTACTACGAGGCCTCGGCGCTCCTGGTAACCTTTCTCATCCTCGGCCGCTGGCTGGAGGCGCGGGCCCGGGGCGGCACCTCCGAGGCCATCCGCCGGCTCATGGCGCTCCAGCCGCGCACGGCACGCGTGCTGCGCGACGAGGGGGAGGCGGACGTGGCGATCGGCGACGTCGTGGTGGGCGACCTCCTGCGGGTGCGCCCGGGCGAGCGCATCGCCGTGGACGGCGAGGTGGTGGAGGGCGCCTCCGCCGTGGACGAGTCCATGCTCACCGGCGAGAGCCTCCCCGTCGAGAAGACCGCGGGGATGTCCGTGGTCGGCGGCTCCGTCAACCGCACCGGGACCTTCACCTTCCGTGCCATGCGGGTGGGCACGGACACCGTGCTGGCCCGGATCATCAGGCTCGTGGAGGAGGCGCAGGGCTCGAAGGCGCCCATCCAGCGGCTGGCCGATCGCGTGGCGGCGGTGTTCGCGCCCGTGATCCTCGTGGTCGCCGCCATCACGTTCGGTGTGTGGTGGGCGTGGGGCCCGGAGCCGGCCTTCTTCTACGCCCTCACCAATGCGGTGGGGGTCCTCGTCATCGCCTGCCCATGCGCCATGGGGCTGGCCACGCCGACGGCGATCATGGTGGGCACCGGCAAGGGCGCCGAGCTGGGCGTGCTGATCAAGAGCGCCGAGGCGCTGGAGCAGCTCCACAAGGTGGGGGTCATCGTCTTCGACAAGACCGGCACGCTCACGGTCGGCAAGCCCGTGGTCACCGACGTGGTGCCGGCCGAGGGGGCGTCGGCCGACGAGCTGCTGGCGCTCGCTGCCGCGGCGGAGCAGGGCTCGGAGCACCCGCTCGGGGAGGCCATCGTGTCCGAGGCCAAGTCGCGCGGGCTCGCGCTGCCGCCTGTCAGCGAGTTCCAGGCCGTGCCCGGTCACGGCGTCGATGCCCTGGCCGAGGACGGTCGCATCCTGCTCGGCAACGCCCGCCTGATGGCGGCGCGGGGGATCGAGGTGGGCGCGCTCGAGGGCCGCGCGGCGGCGCTCGCCGGGGACGGCAAGAGCGCCGTCTACGTCGCCTTCGGCGGCGAGGCGCTCGGCCTCATCGCCGTGGCCGACGTGCTCAAGCCCGAGGCGCCGGGCGCGGTGGCGGCCCTCACGGCCCTCGGCCTCGAGGTGGTCATGCTGACGGGGGACACGCGGCGCACCGCAGAGGCCATCGCGCGCCAGGCGGGCATCGACCGCGTGCTCGCCGACGTCCTCCCGGACCAGAAGGCGGCGGAGATCAAGCGGCTCCAGGAGGGCGGGCGGCTCGTGGCGATGGTGGGCGACGGGATCAACGACGCCCCGGCGCTGGCCCAGGCCGACGTCGGCATCGCCATGGGCTCCGGCACGGACGTGGCCATGGAGGCCGCGGATGTCACCTTGATGCGCGGCGACCTGCGCGGGGTGACCACCGCCGTGGCACTCTCGTACCGCACCATCCGCATCATCCGGGAGAATCTGGGCTGGGCCTTCGGCTACAATCTGGTGCTGGTGCCGGTGGCGGCGGGCGTCCTGTACCCGGTGGCGGGCCTCCTGCTGTCGCCGATCCTCGCGGGGGCGGCCATGGCGCTCTCGTCCGTGTCCGTCGTCGCCAACAGCCTGCGGTTGAAGCGGTTCAGGGGATGACCCGACTCACGAGGAGGAACGCTCA
>MGBT01000012.1 GCA_001788395.1 Candidatus Rokubacteria bacterium GWA2_70_23 | reverse complement strand
TCCCTTCACGATGGCCGGCACCCCGACCCGGCTGCGGCGGCCCCCACCGACCCTCGGCCAGCATACCGAGGAGATCCTCGGCGAGCTGGGGCTCGAGGCCGCGGAGATCGCCCGGCTCAGGGGCGACGGGGTGATCTGAGCGCGACGGCGCCCTCGCCAGCCGCGGTGCGCGTCCGCCGGCGCGCCCGCGGGTGCCCGACACGAACGTAATGCGAGGCCGCGCCGCGCCTTTCTGAAGTCTCCGGCATCATCACGTTCTTGAGATCGGACGAGCCGCCGACGGTCCGGCGGCCACGGTAGATCGTCGCCGCCCTCGGGACCTTGTGGCAGACGCACCCCTCCACGCCGGGCAGCCGCTGACCTGAGCGACCCGCCGCGACCTGTGCGCCGCGGGCATTCCGCGGCCAGGACTCCGTTAATGTTGACTACGGCCCGCCAGTTTTGGTCACGCTCGGTGAGGGGAACCGGGATCCCTCCCTGCGTACGGTTGTGGGGAACCGGAACCGGGAAACGCCCAGCGAACCGATCGCCGCGCCCGCGCTCGAATGCTCAGGAAGGTGAACCCCCAGCCGTCGGGCCTGTGGGAGGTGTGGGCATCGCTCGGCGATGTCCAAGGCCCGGCGGGCGGACGTGCCCGTCCGCGGGGCCGGCACCTTCCACGGGCCACCCGCGCCCCCGGGCCTCGGGCTGCCCTGCATCACGCCCCATCAAAATACGTGACGGCAAGACCATCGAAAACCGTGGTCCCGCTCACTTGCCAGACTTCGGTTTCCACTCGCGCGCGAGGCGCTGGGCCTCGGCCAGCTGGGCGGGGGTCATCTTCCGGGCGACAATATCGCGGTACTCGACGGCTGCGTCTCGATCCTTACCAGGTGAGAGACGCGAGGCCGCAAGGTTGTACCACATGTGGGCTTGTACGTAGTCCTGCGGCACGCCCCGGCCGTTGTGGTACATGAAGCCCAGGTTGTTCTGGGCTTCGGCACGGCCCTGGGCGGCGGCCAGGCGGTACCACTTCATGGTTTCCGCATAGTCCTGGGGCACGCCTTGGCCGTTGGTGTACATGAAGCCCAGGTTGTGCTGGGCGAGGGCATGGCCCTGGGCGGCGGCCAGGCGGAACCACTTCATGGCTTCCGCGTAGTCCTGGGGCACGCCCTGGCCGCTCTCGTACATGACGCCCAGGTTGGTCTGGGCGCGGGCATGGCCCTGGGCGGCGGCGAGGCGGTACCACTTCATGGCCTCCGCATAGTCCTGGGGCACGCCCTGGCCGTCGGCGTACATGAGGCCCAGGTTGAGCTGGGCGTCGGCAACGCCCTGGGCGGCGGCCAGGCGGAACCACTTCATGGCTTCCGCATAGTCCTGGGGCACGCCCCGGCCGTTGTGGTACATGGCGCCCAGGTTGTTCTGGGCGGTGGCATCGCCCTGGGCGGCGGCCAGGCGGAACCACTTCATGGCTTCCGCATAGTCCTGGGGCACGCCCCGGCCGTTGTGGTACATGACGCCCAGGTTGGTCTGGGCGCCGGCATCGCCCTGTTGCGCCAGGGGCAGAAACTCGCGCAGGGCGGCGGCGTAGTCGCCGCGGAGGACGGCGGCCATACCCTCATCAAACCCGGCCCAGGCGGGGGAGGCGAGGAGAAGGAAGGTGAGGCCCAGGAGGAAGCGTTTCATGGAGGGATCCTCGGTTTCCAGGGACCTATTGTTGCATATCGTAGGGAAGCACGCACCACCCCCGGGGGCGGGCCCGGTTCCCCCCTCCCCCGGCGACCGCTATATCCCCCGCACCTCCTGAATGGGCGCGCTCTCGTTCGTTCACGTTCGCCACGCCCACGCCCGGCGTCCGCCGCCCGCGGCCCGAGGGCGGCCGAGCCGGGCGTGGGCGTGGACCTGACAGAAGATCCGCACTCGGACGTGGCGGCGCGTGCGGACCCGCCCCCCCCGGATCGCTCCCAATGCTCCCACCGATGCCGATGGCACAGCATCCCAACGCCTCAAGAATCGGACGGGGAACCACCGAGTAACCGGCGCCGGTATCCACCAACGCCTCAAGGCTTCGGGTCGTTCCGCCGTCAGGGATTCGCCCGCCGGGCTAGTTTGCTTGAGATCCCCTTCCACGGTCGGGCGATAGCCGCCTAGCAGCTACGGCAAGCGCCCACCAGCCGGCGCCCCTTCGAGCAACGCACCCAAGTCCGACCACAACGCCTTGATTGCGTCCGCGTATTCCTTGAATCCCTCGGCGCTCAAGTAGAGGTCTTCGCCGCCTAGGGGCGTGATGACCGGTGTCACGGCCGGCAGGCGGGGAAGGTCGCGGTGATGCTCAGGCTCAAAGAGGTCGGGGCGCTTCGCCCTGAGTTTGGCGCACGAATCCCCGTCACCGTGCTTGGCGCAGTTGGCAAGCAGGCGCAGTTCGTCGACCTTTGGGTACGACGGCAGGCGGGTAATGTCGATGGTCATCTCCGAGAGTGCACCCTTGACATCACTGAAGGGTGGATTGGGCGGGTCCCACGAATAAGGGAGTGCTCGTCTAGCGAAGTAGGCAAACTGTTGCTCAAAGAGATGCCAGAGCCCTACCGCGAACAGGTTAACGATGCCCTGGACGACCTCGTACATCGTGACGTAGTACGTGATGGCATGATCGTGCGCCTGTTCGGCAAGCGCGGCCAAGTCGGGCGCATCGTTATACTCAGGCAAGCTACAAAGCCGCCGGTATTCCTCTTCCTCGATCTGTCTCCCTTCCTCATCGATGTTGTCGAAGGCGGGGAGCACTCGGCCAGAGAGGGAACCCGCGAAGGCGTCGATCTGCGGGGTAAAGACCCTTCGGAAGTAGTCGGCCCAGAACTCGTAGCCATGCACGGGGAGTGTCCTAATTCGCGGCTGGCAGCGTCGATTCGTCCTGCCGGCTTTCCCTTCACGATGGCCGGCACCCCGACCCGGCTGCGGCGACCCCCACCGACCCTCGGCCAGCACACCGAGGAGATCCTCGGCGAGCTGGGGCTCGAGGCCGCGGAGATCGCCCGGCTCAGGGGCGACGGGGTGATCTGAGCGCGGCGGCGCTCTCGCCACCCGCGCTGCACGTGCGCCGGCGCGCCCGCGGGTGCCCGACACGAACGTGATGCGAGGCCGCGCCGCGCCTTTCTCAAGTCTCCGGCATCATCACGTTCTTGAGATCGACGAGCCGCCGACGGTCCGGCGGCCACGCTAGATCGTCGCCGGCCTCGGGACCTTGTGGTACACGCAGTGCTCCACGCCGGGCAGCCGCTGACCTGAGCGACCCGCCGCGACGTGTGCGCCGCGGGCATTCCGCGGCCAGGACTCCGGCCAGGACTCCGTTAATGTTGACTACGGCCCCACAAGATGTCGACGTCGACCCCGAAGTATTCGTGGATCAGGATGTCCCGGAGCCCGGCGATCTTTTGCCACTCGATCTCGGGACGGCGAGCCCGGAGATCTGTCGGGAGGCGCTGAGCGTAGCCAACACAAAGGGGCGTCGGGCGCCACCGAGGTCGGGGTGGCGCCGTCGGGTGGGGCGCAACGTGACATAACACTCGGACTCGGACGCTGGCCGCCCCAGGAGCCCGATGCCAGACCCGGAACGCCTCGTCGAGCAGCCTTTCGACGTCGAGAAGGCGCTGGCTCTATTCGAGGAGTCCAACCACCTGTACCCATCGCGGTAACGCGAGCCTCTACGGCAAGCCTCATCCCCGCCGGGGAGTCCCGAGGCTCCGGCCGCTCCCCGAGACGCTGGTCATCTGGATCAGCGTGGATGAGGGGGACGGGAGTCTCCAGTTCGACGAGTTCCGCGTCCAGGAGTTCGTCACGAAGGTCACGATCAACCATCGCTAGCGGACGTCTGGCTGCTTAGCCGAGGGGCGGGCGGCGGCGGGCCCAGTCGGTGGCTTGCTCGTAAGCGCGCGCGGCGCGCAGGACGGTGGGCTCGTCGAACGGCCGGCCGATGAGCTGGAGGCTGATGGGGAGGCCGGCGCTCGTGAAGCCACAGGGTAGCGCGATGGCCGGCGTCCCCGCGAGGGCGGCGGGTGTCACGTAGGACCGGCGCGTGAAGAAGCGGTCGGCGACCTCCGCGCGCGAGGTGATGGGGGCCTGGCCCGCGGCGATTGGAGGCGCGGCCTGATGGGCCGTGGGACAGAGGAGCAGGTCGTACTGGGCGAGCGCGGCATGGAGCTGCGCGCGCAGGAGCGCGCGCGCCCGCGCTGCCTGCTGGCCCGCCGCCGAGGGAATCAGGCTGGCCGTGAGGAGCCGCTTCCGCGTGCCCTCGTCGTAGTCCATGGGGCGGGTGCGGAGCCAATGCTGGTGCACGCCGGCGCCGTCGGCGTCGGCCAGGGCCATGAAGATCGCCCCCGCGAGGAGCACGAGCGGCAGCGAGGTCTCCTCCACCGCGGCCCCGAGCCCTTCGAGGCGCCGGGCCGCGGCCGTCACCGCCTCCCGCACCTCGACGTCTGTCTCCGCGCCGAAGGTGAGCTCGCGGATGATGCCGATCCGCAGCCCTCGCACGCCATCGTGAAGCGCCGCGGAGTAGTCGGGCACCGGACGCCGGCTCGTCAGCGGGTCCCGCGGGTCGGAGCCGGCGATGACCCCTAGCATGAACGCGGCGTCCTCCACGGTCCGGGTGAGGGGCCCCGCGGTGTCCATCGACCAGCTCAGCGGAAAGGAGCCGTAGCGGGAAACGCGCCCCCAGGTCGGACGGAGGCCGACGACGCCGCACCATGACGCTGGCGAGCGCACCGAGCCCCCCGTGTCCTCGCCGAGGGAGGCGGCGCAGAGCGCGGCCGCCACCGCGATGCCCGAGCCCGACGAGGAGCCGCCGGGATCGTGATCGGTGTTCCAGGGATTGCGCGGCTGGCCGAAGGGGAAGCGCCGCGTGCCGCCGAGGGCGAACTCCGTCAGGTTGAGCTTGCCGAGGAGGATGCCTCCGGCCGCGCCGATGCGGGCGACCACGGTGGCGTCCTCGATCGGGATATTGTGCTCGAGGATGCGGGACCCCGCCGTCGTCGCCACGCCCGCCGTGTCGAACTGATCCTTCACGGCATAGGGCACCCCGTGCAGGGGACCGAGGGGAGGACCGAGGGGCCCGCCGCGCATCACGGCGGCCTCTGCCCGCCGCCCAGCTTCCAGCGCCGCCTCGGGGAGCACGGTGATGTAGGCGCGGAGCCGCGCATCGAGCCGCTCGATGCGCGCCAGATAGGCCCGCACCAGCTCGACGGGCGACATCTTCCGCGCCCGCACGAGGCCGGCCAGCTCCACCACGCTCGAGAACGCCAGATCCTCCGCCGCCGTCGGCGTCATGGCAAGGGCGGCTCGTCGGGCAGCGCCGGCACCGGCTCCACCGTGGCCAAGGCAAGCTCCGCGAGCGGTCCCAGCGCCTCCAGCAGCGCATTCAGCCGATGCGCCACCTCGGCCACATCATCGGGCGTGACCGGCAGCCCAACCGCCGCCGCCATCGCCCCCACCTGCTCCGGCGTCAGCTCCGCCATCGCCCCGCCCCTCCCACCGCACGACTCGCGCCCCGTCCCCTCAAGACCAATCCCCATTGATGCCCTGCCTTGGATTCCGAACCTCGCGGCGCCGGGCGGGGCTGGGGGACCCTCTCCGCGGAACCGTATCTTCTGCGCGCTGCCGAAGGCGAATACCTCAATCTCGTGGCCCCTTACGAGTGCAGTAGCGGGTTGCGACTCAGCGTGTTCCGCGGAGAGGGTCCCCCAGCCCCGCCCGGCGTTTGCCGGCACGCCACGAAGGCAGGGCGCTAACAGCTCGCCCGCCGCAGCACCTCCGGCGCGATCTTGCGGCGCACGAGCTTGCCGTCCCGCGTGTCGCCGAGGAGCCGACCCTGGTCCACGACGACCTTGCCGCGCAGGATGGTGGTCACCGGCCAGCCCTCGACCGCCCAGCCTTCCCAGGGGCTGTAGTCGCTCACGTGAAAGTCCTCGCGCGCGAGCGTCTTCCTGATCGCGGGGTCGATGAGGACGAGGTCGGCGTCGCTGCCCGGCGCGATCACGCCCTTCTGCGGATGGAGCCCGAGGATCCGCGCCGCGTTCGTGGAGGTGACCTCGGCGAAGCGTTGGAGCGACATGCGCCGGTTCACCACGCCCTCGGAGAAGACGATCCCCATCCGGGCCTCGGCGCCGAGGTTGCCGCCCGTCACGTTCTCGAGGTCCTGGCCGCGCAGCTTCAGCTCGAGCGAGGTCGGGAACTCGTCGGTGGCCGTCGTCGAGATGCCGTCGCGCACGAGCCCCTGCCAGAGCGCGGCCTGGTCCTCGGGGTACTTGAGCGACGGGTAGGTGTGATAGCAGAAGCCGCGGGGCGTCTTGTAGTCCTCGGCGTTGAAGCAGGCGTAGTGGTGCAGGGTCTCGGCGTAGATCGGCAGCCCGTGCGCCCGCGCCTCGGCCACGGCGTCCACGCCCTCCTTGGCCGAGGTGTGGACGAAGTAGACACCGGCGCCGGTGTGCGCGGCGAGCTGGATGGTGCGCCGGAACGCGAGCGACTCCGAGAGCTTGTTGTGGACCAGGGGGAGCAGCCAGCCGTCCGTTTGCTTTTCCTCGCGGAACTTCTCGTACATGAACTGCACGATGTCGTGGTCCTCGGCGTGCACGGCCATGATGCCGCCGTGGGGCGCGACCTTCTCCATGGCAAGCTGGATCCGCCCGTAGTCGAGCCGGTACGGATGACGCTTGGGATGCGGCGGCAGCACCTCGACGGTGAACACCTTGAAGCTCGGGAAGCCCGCCTGGATGGCCTCGGGGATCTGGTCGAAGAGCCGGATCGGAAGCTGGCCCTGCAGCGCCACGTGGAAGGAGTAGTCGGCGTAGCTCTGCCCCTTCCACCGCGCCGCCCGGGTCTCGATCACCTGCTGGATGTCGGTGCCGGGACGGACGAAGCAGAAATCCACATGCGTGGTGGTGCCGCCGTGGACCATGCCCCGCGTATCGTCCTCGGGGCCGAGCGTGTGAAGATTGTCCTCCGGGTGCATCGAGATGAAGTGGGCGAGGTGGGTGTGGGGCTCGATGCCCCCCGGCACGACGATCTTGCCGGTGGCGTCGATTGTCCGCCCGGCCTCCCAGCTCTGATCGGGCAGGCCGACGGCGACGATGCGCTCCCCCTGGACGGCCACGTCCCAGGTCCCGACGCCCTGCGGTGTCACCACCTCGCCGCCGCGAATCACGAGATCCAGCATGGCCCGCTTCCCGTCACTTCAGCTCGGTCTTGGACTCCCACTTCACGAGCGCGGGATCGACCTCCTTGAGGAGCTTCGTGTAGAACACGCTCTCGGGGGCGATCTTCTGCGGGATGCGGTTCAGCGAGTGCAGGAAGTCTATGAAATCACCCATGCCCTTGTAGATCTTGGGTGTCATCTCCATCGAGTAGATGTTGAGCGCCATGATGTCGCGGGCGAGCCCCTCGTCCATCTTCATCTCGCGCGCCACGATCTTCACGGAGGCCTCGCGGTCCGTGTTGATCGTCCTTGTCGCCTTCTCGAGCGCCCGCAGCACCGCCTTGACCGTGTTGGGGTTGTCCTTCAGCATCTTGCCGCTCGCGACCACGCCGGCGTGGACGAGGAGCCAGTCGACCTGCCCCTCCTTGCCCGGAATGTAGCTCCGGTTCCCCGTGAAGTAGACCTTGCCGCCGTTCTTCACCGCGTTGAAGACCCACGGGGCCCAGCCCGCCATCGCGTCGATGTCGCCCTTGGCCAGGGCGGTGACGCTGTCCGGCGGCGCGAGGTTCACGAACTGGATCTTCGAAAAGTCGACGCCCGTCTCTTTCGCCATGCTCTCGATGGCCAGCGTGACGGAGGCCCCCTTGGGCATGCCGATCTTGAGCTTCTCGAAGTCCTTCGGCGAGCGCACCATCTCCTGGGCCTTCTTGCCGAGGACGATCTGCTGGGTCCCCGCGATGTCGCTCTGCGGCGCGATGCTGTAGATCGCCTGGCCCGACGCCGCGATCGGCACGACCATGGTCGCGGTGGCGGTGCCGAGGTGGATATTGCCCGCGCCCCACATCGACGGCAGGTCCGTCCCGGCGATGTACCAGCGCGGGTTGACCTTGATGCCCTGCTCCTTGAAGTAGCCCATCTGGTCGGCGACGGCGAACTGCGCGGACATCTGCGGGTCGCGCACGAGCCACGCGTCGATCTCGGTCACCTCCGGCTTGCCCTGGGCAAAGGCGGCGGACGCGCCGGGCAGGACGAGCAATAGCGCCAGCATGACGGTCAAGAGTCGCATTGCGGTGCTCCTTTCTCGAGCTGAGGGGATTGGGGAATCACTGCGGCGCGCGCCCCCTGACCGCGCGCCGCTCGAAGGAGAGCAAGAGGGCGTTCACGAGCGCGCCCAGGAACCCGAGGAGCAGGGCGCCCATGACGATCTGGGCCGGATTAAAGAAGACCCGCCCTTCCATGATGAGGTTGCCGAGGCCGGCGTCGGCGGCGATGAACTCCGCGCCCACGATCACGAAGATGGCGAGCCCGAACCCCAGGCGGAGGGCGACGACGATGCCCGGGAGCGCCGCCGGCAGGACGACGCGGTGCAGGAGGTCCCAGCGCGTCGCCCCGAGGCTGGCGGCGGCGCGGAGCAGCATCACGTCCACGCGGAGGAGGCTCGCGGCGATCCCCACGAACATCGGGAAGAACGTGGTGTACGCGATGAAGGCGACCTTCGAGGTCTCCCCGAGGCCGAACCAGACGAGGAACATCGGCAGGAAGGCCAGGGGCGGGATCGGGCGCACGAGCTCGATGACGGGCTCGACGGCGAGCCGCGCGGGCGTGTAGAGAGCGACGGCAAGGCCCAGCGCCAGCGCGGCGGCGGCCGCGATGGCGAACCCCGCGCCGATCCGGCCCGCCGACACGAGCAGGTTGCGCGCGAGCGAGCCGTCGCGCGCTAGCGCGACGCCGACCGTCGCCACCTCGCCGGGGGTGGGCAGCAGCACCGGCATGACCACCTCGAGGGACCGGTTCCCGTACGAGACGGCGGCCCAGGCGATCAGCATCGCCACGAGGGCGAGCGCGCGGATCATTCGTGCACCTTCATGACCTCTTCCTTCACCAGCCGGGTGATCTCCCGCTCGTACTGGGTGAACTCGGGCGCGAACCGGTCCCGGGGCTCCGGCAGCTTGATCGTGAAGATCTCCTTGATGCGGCCGGGCGCGCTGGTCATCACGACGACCCGGTCGGCGAGATACACCGCCTCGCGGATCGAGTGGGTCACGAAGACGATGGTCTTGTGCTCGACCCGCTGGATCCGCGACAGCTCCTCCTGCATCACCTCCCGCGTCTGGGCGTCGAGGGCGCCGAAGGGCTCGTCCATGAGGACGATGGCCGGGTCATTGGCGAGGGCCCGCGCGATCGCCACCCGCTGCTTCATCCCGCCGGAGAGCTGGGCGGGGAACTTCGAGGCGTGCGCGGTGAGCCCGACCATCTCGAGGTAGCGCGCAGTGATCTCCCGGCATCCCGCCGCCGGCTTGCCCATGAGCCGCGGTCCGAACTCGACGTTCTGCGCCACCGTGAGCCAGGGGAAGAGCACGTACTCCTGGAAGACGACGCCGCGCTCGGGTCCCGGCCCTGTCACGGGGGCGCCGCCGACCAGCACCCGCCCGCGCGTCGGCGGCAGGAAACCGGCGACGATATTGAGGAGCGTCGACTTGCCGCACCCCGAGGGCCCGAGCAGGCAGAGCAGCTCGCCCGCGTGGATCTCGAGGCTCACGTCGAGCAGGGCCGGCGTCGACCGCCCGTCGAGATCGAAGGACTTGTGGACGCCTTCGACCTGCACGCGCGCGCTCCCGCCCGCCCGGCTCATGAGGCGGACGGCCTTTCCCACCGGAGCCAGCGCCGCCCGAGGAGCATGACGAGGGCATTGCCCGCGTAGCCGAGGAGCCCGAGCACGATCGCGGCGCCCAGCATCTGGGGAACGAGGAAGAAGTTCCGGCCGTCGTTGATCAGGTAGCCCAGGCCCTGCTCCGCGCCGATGAACTCGGAGATGACGATGACGAAGAAGCCGAGCGCCACCCCGAGTCGGATCCCAGTGAGGATCTCCGGGAGGGCGGCGGGCAGCACCACGCGCAGGAAGAGCCGGCCGCGCCGGGCGCCGAGGCTCCGGGCCGCCCGCAGGAGGAGGGGGTCGACCCGCTGGACGGCATGGACGGTTGTAAGAAAGACCGGGAAGAACGTCGCATAGGTGATGAAGGCGATCTTCGACGTCTCCCCGATCCCGACCCACACGATGAACAGCGGCAGCATCGCCAGCGGCGGGATCGGGCGCAGGACCTCGACGATCGGCTCGACGAGGTTGCGGACCGGCCGGAGCTGTCCCGCGAGGAGCCCGAGCGCCAGCGCCAGGAGGGCGCCCGTCGTGACGCCGACGGCGACGCGCCCGAGCGTGGCGGCCACGTGGCCCCAGAGCTCGCCGTTCAGCCCGAGCTGGAGCAACTTGCCGAGGACGAGCCACGGCCCCGCCAGGAAGATCGGGTTGAAGAGCTTGAGGAGCACGACCAGCCCCGAGGCGAGGCTCCACAGGGCGAGGAAGGCGAGCACGGCGCCCAGGCGCAGGGCGAGCGCGCGGCCGGACCGCGGCGAGGCTCCCCGAAGTCCCCACTGCACCAGGTCCGCCACCGTGCTCACGATTTGGTCTCCATCCCGCCACGCGCTGCCTGCGCCAGAAATCTACTTGGTTCTGCGGGATCGGGCAAGCGAAACGTGCCGCGAGGGAGCGTAGCCAACACAAAGGGGCGTCGGGCGCCACCGAGGTCGGGGTGGCGCCGTCGGGTGGGGCGCAACGTGACATAACACTCGGACTCGGACGCTCGCCGCCCCAGGAGCCCGATGCCACAGCGCACATTGGCAGCCACCTCGCGGGTCGGGAGAGCCGGCCCGGTTGAGCGGCATGCTATGCCGGCACACCGCCGCTGTCAACCGGTAAGTGGACCGGCCGGATCAGCGCTGATGACGCCTCGCCGCGCAGGCACGACGGCGTCCGCCGCGCCCCGAATCGATCAGGGCGCGGCGCCGCCGGGCGCGGGTGGGGCGGGGCCGGGGCTCGGCCCTGAGCGGGCCATCCCCAGGTGCGCGAGGATCTTCCGGATGACGGCGGGATCGTGCAGCGTGGCGATCAGGCGCAGCCGGCCCCCACAGTGCGGACACGCCAGGACATCA
>MGBT01000011.1:12331-12797 GCA_001788395.1 Candidatus Rokubacteria bacterium GWA2_70_23 | reverse complement strand
GGGCGCGCATCTTCGCGCGGGCGAGCCAGCGCGGCAGCGCCGAGAACCCGCAGTCGGCCGTCACCGTGAGCCGCTCCGGGGGGACCACCTCGAGCACCTGGCGGATCCGCGCCGCCACGTCCTCCGACGTCTCCTGGTAGAAGGACTTCACGTCCACCACGCCCGCGGCGATCTCGTGACTGCGTGAGAGTTCCCGCAGCAGGCCCAACTCCGCCATCTGGCGGTTGGCGAACTCGAGCACGAGCTGCCCGCAGCGGATCTGTTGCATGGCCGGGAGCAGGCGCGCGAGGCTGCGCTCGGCATTGGGCCGCCCGGCGTTGTTGCCGAAGCAGACATGCACCGCGATCCGACCCGGCACGCCGTCAAGCGCGCGAGTGATCGCGGACGCCGCCTCGCCGAGCGACATCCCGGAGACCGACATGGTCAAGCCCGGCTCGTCGAGCTGGAGATAGTCGGCCCCCGCCGC
>MGBT01000011.1:0-12307 GCA_001788395.1 Candidatus Rokubacteria bacterium GWA2_70_23 | reverse complement strand
CACCAGGCCGACCAGATCGTCGAGCAGCGCGGCGGCGCCGGCCGCACCCGCCGGGTAGCCCGCGGCGGGCTCGATGGCTTGACCGAAGGTCAGCGGTCCCGGCAGCGCGACCTTGAGGGCATGCCCGGGGGCGAGACGGCGCAGCAGCTCGAGCTCGGAGACGATCCCCAGGCCCCCCGGCGCTTCCACGGACCCCGTGGTCACGAAGTGGGGCGCCATGTCGTAGCCCGGCACGCCGACCCGCCGCAGCGGCGGCACGCGCTGGAGGCCGCCCAGGCGGTCGAACATCTCGTAGACGAAGCGCTGGCGGCGCATCTCGCCGTCGGAGAGCACATCCAGGCCCGCCTCGATCTGGTCCGCCACCGCGATGCGCGTGGCGTCCTCCAGCGTCTCGTCCACGTCCTGGGGGCCGAAGCTCTGGTCGCGGATCTTCTCGCGCGCGGCCACGAGCCAGGCCGGGGAGGCGTAGCTCCCCACCCCCATCGTCGGCAGGAGTGGCAACCCAGATCCCGTCGTCAAACCATCCCGCCTGACCGTGGAAGAGTCCGCCTCGCGGCTGGGCCTCTTCGCGCCTTCGGCGCGCTCTCCCTCCCGCTTGAACGTGGAAGAGTCCGCGTCGCGGCTGGGCCTCTTCGCGCCTTCGGCGCTCATCGGGTCAGAGTCCCAGGTAGGCCTGCTTGATGTGGCCGCTCGCCAGCAGCTCGTCGCGCGAGCCGCTGAGGGCGATCCGGCCGTTCTCCAGCACATAGCCCCGGTGCGAGAGGGCGAGCGCGCGCGCCACGTTCTGCTCCACCACGAGGATCGTCGTGCCCGTCCGGTTGATCTCCGCCAGGGTCTCGAAAATCGTCTTCAGCACCACCGGGGCGAGGCCGAGGCTCGGCTCGTCCAGCATGAGGAGCCGGGGTCTCGCCATGAGCCCGCGCCCGATGGCGCACATCTGCTGCTCGCCGCCCGAGAGCGTCCCCGCCAGCTGGCGGTTGCGCTCCTGCAGCCGCGGGAAGAGCCGGAAGACCCACTCGAGCGTCTCGTGCCGGCGCGCCCGGGCCTCCCGGCCGGCGGCGCCCAGCTCGAGGTTCTCGCGCACCGTCATGGTGGGGAAGAGCTGGCGGCCTTCGGGCACGTGCGCCAGCCCCCGCGCCACGATCCGCGACGGCGACAGCCCGTCGAGCCGCTGGCCGTCCAGCTCGATCACGCCGCGGCGGACCGGCAAGAGCCCGGTGATGGCCCGCAGCGTGGTGGTCTTGCCGGCGCCGTTGCCGCCGATGAGCGCCACCACCTCGCCCGTGCGCACCTCGAGGGAGACCTCGCGCACGGCGGTGAGGTCGCCGTAGCCGACCTCGATGCCCTCAA
Organism: Candidatus Rokubacteria bacterium GWA2_70_23; assembly: GCA_001788395.1. Lineage (GTDB taxonomy): Bacteria > Methylomirabilota > Methylomirabilia > Rokubacteriales > CSP1-6 > UBA12499. The sequence continues at coordinate 10,957 of MGBT01000011.1, read as the reverse complement.
GCCTGAGCAGTGTGGACATATTCCTCGCCGAGATAGGCCTCGATCACGCGGGCGTCGCTGGCCACGGCGGACGGCGGGCCTTCCGCGATCTTCTCCCCGAAGGAGAGCACCACGATGCGGTGGGAGAGCGCCATGACGGCGCGCATGTTGTGCTCGATGAGAAGGATGGACACGCCGGACTCGTTGATGCCGGCGATGAGCCGGACGATGGCCTCGATCTCCGTCGCGTTGAGCCCCGCCATGACCTCGTCGAGCAAGAGGAGGGTGGGCTCCGTGGCCAGCGCCCGCGCCATCTCCAGACGCTTGCGATCGGCCAGCGTGAGGCTCCCGGCCGCCACGGCCGCCTTCGGCGCGAGCCCGACCCGTGCCACCACCGCGCGAGCCTGCTCGAGCGCCTCGCGCGCGTTCGCGTGGCGGGTGAGCGCGCCCACCTTCACGTTGTCGAGCACCGAGAGGTGAGGAAAGGGGCGGACGATCTGGAAGGTCCGCGCGAGCCCCTGCCGGCAGATGGCGTGCGGCTTGAGTCCCACGATGCTCCGGCCGCCGAAGCGGATCTCGCCCTTGTCCGGTCCGAGGAAGCCGGAGACGAGGTTGAAGACCGTGGTCTTCCCGGCGCCATTGGGGCCGATGAGCCCGAGCATCTCGCCTTCGGCCATGGCGAGGGACAGGTCGCTCACGGCCTGGAGCCCCCCGAAGCGCTTGGAGAGCCCGCGGACGTCGAGCAGGCTGCCGGCGCGCGCGTCCGGCGCCATCAGCCCCTCACCCTCAGGAGAAGCCGGCGGAGCGCCGGATACGCGCCCTGGGGCAGGAAGAGCACCACGCCGATCAGGAGCGCCCCGTAGACGATCAGGTGCATGCCGGTCCAGCCCCCCTGGGAGAAGTAGGTGCGCGACAGCTCGGCCAGGGGGCTCAGGATGAACGATCCGAGGATCGGTCCGAGGATCGTGCCGGAGCCTCCGACGATGGGGCGGATGACGATCTCCACGGACAGCGGAATCCCGAAGACCGAGTTCGGCTGCAGCGAGAAGAGGTAGAAGGCGTAGAAGGTGCCGCCGATGCCGGTCAGGAACGCCGAGACCACGATGGCCAGCATCTTGTACCGGAACGTGTCGACGCCCAGCGCCTCGCACGCGTTCTCGTCCTCGCGGATGGCCACGAGATAGGCGCCGAAGCGGTGGCGCTCGATCCAGGCGACCACGCCCGTGGCGAGGAGCATCAGCCCCAGCGAGACGTAGTAGTACACGCGGTTGTCCTGGAACTGGAACTGGCGGGGATCGCCCGTGAAGGTGATGTACAGCCCCTGCGCCCCGCCGACCCAGTCCGTGTTGAGCGCGATGATGCGGAAGATCTCGGCGAAGGCCACCGTCAGCAGCACGAAGTAGAAGCCGCGCAGCCCAAAGCGGAAGCCGAGGTACCCGATCAACGCCCCGAGGGCGGCGGACACGACCCCGCCCACGAGCATGCCGATCCACGGGGTGAGCCCCGCGTGGATCGACAGCATGGCCGAGGTGTAGGCGCCGAGGCCCACGAAGGCCGCGTGCCCCACGGAGAGCTGTCCGGCGTAGCCGCCGATGATGTTCCACGCCTGCCCGAGGAAAGCGTAAAAGAAGATGAAGATGAAGACGGTGATGGCGTAGGAGCCCAGCACCGCCGGCAGGGCCAGCAGCACGGCGATCGCAATGACCGCGGCCCACCTCATGGGCACGCGGTCATGCGCTGCCCTTCCCGAAGAGCCCGGCGGGCCGGAAGAGGAGAATGGCGATGAGGAGCGAGAAGCTCACCAGCTCCTTCATGGAGGGCGCCAGGAAGACAGCCCCCATCGACTCCGCCACGGAGACCAGCAGCCCCCCCACGAAGGCTCCGAGGAGGCTCCCCATGCCGCCGATGATGACGATGTTGAACGACGCCACCGACAGCGACAGCCCGCCGGCCGGCTGGAAGGGCAGGATGGGCGAGACGAGGGCTCCGGCGGCGCCGACGCAGGCGGCGCCGATGCCGAAGGCGACGGCGTAGACGCGGCGCACGTCGGTGCCGATCACCAGCGCGCCATAGGGATTGTCGGCCGCCGCCCGGACGGAGCGGCCGAGGGGGGTCCGGGCGAGAAAGAGATAGAGCGCGCCGGTGAGCAGGACGGCCAGGCCGAACGTCACGAGCCGCCCCACGTCCACGAAGATGGGGCCGAGCCACAGCGTGGAGGCGGTGAGCGCGGAGCGGACCCGCTGCGGGTCGGGGCCGAAGGCGACCAGGGCTGCGTTCTCGAGCACCAGCGCCACGCCGAGCATGAGGAGGATCTGCATCTCGTGAGGGGCGTCCACGATCCGGTCCACGAGCGTCCGCTGCACCACGAACCCCACCACGAAGAGCCCCCCGGCGCACAGGACGAAGCCGGCATATGGATCCACGCCGAGGCGCGTGGCGAGCATCCAGGCCAGGTACATCCCCCACACCATCATGTCGCCGTGCGCGAAGTTGACCACGCGCATGACGCCGAAGATAAGCGTGAGGCCCACGGCCATGAGGCTGTAGACCCCGCCGAAGAGGAGCCCGCTCAGGAGCCCCTGGCCGATGAGCGCCGCATCCATATCAGACCGTGCGCGTCCCCGCCCGCGCCCCCGGCCGGCGTTCCCTCCTCGACCCCGATACCCCACGGGTCTCCGAGGGAATCACTGGCTGGGGGCGCGGGGCCGGGGATGCTCCCCGAGGCCTGTGGTGTTCGGGGGCCGGGGGGGACGCCCCGGGCCCGCGCCCCCAGCCGGCCCTGCCGTGCGACGATATCACCGCTTGGGACGCGGGAAGACCGCCTTCTGCTGGGCGGCCTCCTTGGGCCACACGACCACGGGCTTCTGGCCCAGGATCTGGATCAGCGCGGTGGAGGCGTTGGGGTTGTCGCCGATCTCGTTGAAGACGACGGGCCCCGCCGAGACCATGAGGTGGCCGGTGAAACGGGTCTTCTTGATCGCGTCCACAACGACGTCGGGATCCGTGGACTTCGCCCGCTCGAGCGCGTCGGCGATGACCAGCATCCCGTCGTAGGAGTAGCCGGAGTTGGTGTCGAAGGTCTTGCCGCCCGACCGCTTCGCGTACTCGTCAGCGACGGCCCGCGTGCGCGGGTTCTTGAAGTTAGGCCACGGCACGCTGTCCATCACGTATTCGAGGTGCTCCTTCAGCACCGCGATCTGCCCCGCCTCGTAAAGCCCCGGGCTGCCCGGTCCCACGACGCCCATGATGTCCACCCGCTGCTTGGCCAGCTCGGGGAGCAGGAGCTGGGCGCTGGCGGGGCGCGTGATGGGCGCGATGATGTCCGGCCGCGCCGCCTTGGCGCGCGACACCTCGGTGGAGAGGTCGGAGGGCGGCTCGGGCCACGGGATCACCTCGACGATGTCCCACCCCGGCTTGGCGGCCTTGTGCGCCGCCTGGAACCCGCGGCTCTGGCTCTGCCCGAAGAGGTCGTTGGCGTACATCAGGACCACGCGCTTGGGCGAGACCCCCGCCTCCTCGAAGATGGCGTTGAAGTACCGGACGGCGAGCTGGCCGAACATGGTGCCGGTGGGGAAGTTCCGGTAGACGTACTGGACCTTCTGCTGCCCCTCCCGCACCGCCTTGGCCACGTTGGCCGTGATCGGGTCGGCGGCGGCGATGTCGATGAGGAAAGGCACGCGGCGCTGCTGCACGACGGGCACCATGGCCGCCGCATCGCCGGAGCTGAACGGGCCCTGAAGGAGCTGCGCCCCCGCGTTGATCAGCCGCTCCGCCTCGGTGCGGGCCACGTCCGGCTTGCTCTGCGTGTCGCCGAGGAGGAGCTCCAGCTTCGCCCCGCCCAGGGACTTGATCCCGCCGGCGGCGTTGATCGCCTCGGCCGCCATCTGGGCGCCCAGCCGGCAGGCCTGCCCGGGCTCCGCGAGCGGCCCGGTCACCCCGTGGATGACGCCGATCTTGACGGTCGGCGCCTGCGCGCGCAGGACGGCCGGGAAGCCCAGCGCCACCGTCCCGGCAACGGCGCCGGCGGTCCTGAGGAAGGTGCGGCGGTGCAGCGTCTTGGGATCGTTGCGCTCACTCATGGTCGTGGTCTCCCTTGCCTGTGGCGGTTTCGGCCGGTCAGAGCCGGCCCACGAGCTGCTGGGCGATGACCACCCGCTGGATCTGGTTGGTCCCCTCGTAGATCTGCATGATCTTCGCGTCCCGCATGAAACGCTCCACCGGGAACTCCCGCGTGTAGCCGGCGCCGCCGAAGACCTGCACGGCATCGGTGGTCACGCGCATGGCCGCATCCGCCGCGAAGCACTTCGCCATGGACGATTCGAGCGACGTCCCCTCGGCGCCCCGGTCCACCAGGCTCGCCACGTGGTGGACCATGAGCCGGGCGCCGTGCACCTGCATGGCCATGTCGGCCAGCATGAACTGGATGCCCTGGAACGCGGCGATGGGCTGCTTGAACTGCCGCCGCTCCCGCGCATAGCCCACCGCGGCGTCCAGCGCCGCCTGGGCGACGCCGACCGCGGTGGCGCCCGTCATGGGCCGGGTGAAGTCGAGCGTGCGCATGGCGATCTTGAACCCTTCGCCCTCGGCCCCGAGACGGTTCTGCACCGGGACCTCGCAGTCCTGCAGATGGAAGGCGACCGTGGGCGAGGCCCGGATGCCCATCTTCTTTTCCTTCTTCCCGACCGCGAAACCCGGGAAGCCCGGCTCGACGAGGAACGCGGTGATCCCCTTCGCCCCTCGGCGAAGGTCCAGCGTGGCGAAGAGCGTGATCACGCCGGCGTTGGAGCCGTTGGAGCACCAGAGCTTGGTCCCGTTCAGGATGTAGCGGTCGCCCTTCCGCACGGCCGTCGTCTCGAGGGCGGCCGCATCGGACCCGGCGGCGGGCTCCGAGAGCGAGTAGGCGGCGAGGATCTCCCCTGCCGCCAGCCGCGGGAGATAGCGGCGCTTCTGCTCCTCCGTTCCCGCCAGCAGGATCGGGTAGCCGCCCAGCGGCGTGGCGCCCCAGTTGGTGGCCGTCCCGGCGCATGCCCAGGCAAGTTCCTCCGCCACCAGCGAGACGCCCATGGCTCCCGCATCGGTGCCGCCGTATGCCTCCGGCACCCAGATCCCCATCATCCCCTGCTGGGCCAGGAGCTTCATGATCTCTTCGGGATAGGTCTCGGTCTCGTCGTGGTAGGCGGCCACCGGCGCGATCTTCTCCCGCGCGATCTCCCGAGCCAGATCGCGGATGGCGCGCTGCTCATCCGTGAGGTAGTAGAGCTCTCTCATGGTCTGCTCCTACTTCGCGCTGTAGCCGTAAAACCCCTGGCCGCTCTTGCGACCGAGCCGCCCGGCCATCACCATGCGTTTCAGGAGCGGGGGCGGGGCGTAGCGCGGCTCGCGGAACTCCTCGAACATGACCTCGGCCACGAACATGGTGGTGTCGAGCCCCACCAGGTCGAGGAGCGTGAACGGCCCCATGGGGTAGCCGCAGCCGAGCTTCATGGCCTGGTCGATGTCCTCGAGGGTGGCGAGTCCGCCCTCGTACACCCGGATCGCGTCCAGGAGGTACGGCACCAGGAGCCGGTTCACGATGAAGGCCGTCGAGTCCTTCGTCTTCACCGGCACCTTGCCGATGGCCTGCACCCACTCGTAGGCCGCGAGCACGCTCTTCTCGCCGGTGAGGAGGGACTGCACCACCTCCACGAGCTTCATCAGCGGCACCGGGTTGAAGAAGTGCAGGCCCAGCACCTGCCCGGGGCGCCTGGTCGCCGCGGCCATGGCGGTGACGTTGCACGAGGAGGTGTTGGAGGCGAGCAGCGCATGCGGCGGGCAGATGGCGTCGAGCCTGGCGAAGGTCTCGTTCTTCAGCGGCTGGTTCTCGGTGATGGCTTCGACGACGAGATCGCACTCCTTGAGGGCGTCGAAGCTGGTCGCGCCCCGGAGCCTCCCGAGGATCTCCTTCTTGCCCGCCTCGTCCATCCTCGCCTTGGCGACCAGGGCATCGAGGTTCTTTCTGATCGAACCGAGCCCCTTGTCCAGCAGTTCCTGGTTCGCCTCGACCACCGTGGTCGGAAAGCCCGCCTGGGCGGAGACCTGGGCGATCCCGGACCCCATCAGCCCGCATCCGATGACTCCGACATTCTTGATGGCCATGCCTCGGTGCTCCTTTGTCTCGCTTGACTGTGACTTACTCTGCCTCGCGGTTGGGCCTCTTCGCGCAAGCGCTCATCGGGGCGTTCGCATCACCGTGGGGCCTCTTCGGGCCTCTGGCCCTTATTCATCTCGCCTGAACGTCGACCACGCTGCCTCGCGGTTGGGCCTCTTCGCGCTAGCGCCCACGGTGGCACCGGGGGGTGACGGCTGCCGTCGGCTAGCGGCGGGTGTGGCCCGGCAGGGGCAGCGGCGCGAGCTTGGCCTCGTGGGCCAAATCCCCCGGCGGGCAGGGGTTCTTGATCACCAGGCCCAGGTTGCTCCGTCCGTAGCGGACCGATCCGTCGGGCAGCACCTCGGGAGCATCGGCCGGTCGGGCCGGCGCCGGGCCTGCGTCACGCCGGAGCGACTCCCTGAACGCCGTCTCCTGTGATTCCACCGGCTGACTCGTGAGGTTGAGAAGCATCGGGCTGGCCGGTGGGATCGTGATCGTCTCGGCCTGCGCCGGCGCAGGCGAGCCCCAGAGGAGCGAGGCCAGCGCCAGCGCCCCGATCGGAAGCGCACAGCGCCGCGCAGCGCCGCGCCGGTCAGCCATGGAGCGCCTCAAAGACCATGGCAATCCCCTGCCCGCCGCCGATGCAGAGGGAGGCAAGCCCGTACCGCCCGCCGCGCCGGCGCAGCTCGAAGAGGGTGGTGAGCGCCAGCCTTGCCCCTGAGGCCCCGATGGGGTGCCCGAGGGCAATGGCCCCGCCGTTGACGTTGGTCTTGTCGCGGTCCAGGCCGAGCTCGCGCTCCACGGCCAGGTACTGCGCCGCGAACGCCTCGTTGATCTCCACCACGTCCAGGTCGCGCACCTCGAGTCCCGCCCGGTGGAGGGCCTGCCGGGAGGCCGGCACCGGGCCGATCCCCATGATCTCGGGATCCACGCCGGCCACCCCCCAGGAGAGGATCCGCCCCAGCGGGGAGGCGCCCAGCTCGCGCGCCCGGCGCCGCGTGGTCACGATCATGGCCGCCGCCCCGTCATTGATCCCGCTGGCATTGCCCGCCGTGACGACTCCATTCTCCTTGAAGGACGGCTGGAGTGCGCCCAGCTTCTCGACGCTGGTCTCCGCCTTGATGTGCTCGTCGCGGTCCACCTGCACGACGCCGCCGCGCGTCTTGACGGGAACGGCTACGATCTCCTCGGCGAAGTAGCCCTTGTCGCGGGCAGAGGCGGCCCGCTGATGGCTCAGATACGCGAAATCGTCGGACTCTTTCCGGGAGATCCCCTGGCGTGCGGCCAGGTTCTCGGCGGTGATGGCCATGGGGATCTGCATGTACGGGTCGCCGAGACCGAGCCACAGATTGTCTTCGAGCTGCCCCTGGCGGAGCCGCAGTCCCCAGCGCGCCCCTCGGATGATATGCGGCTGGCCGGACATGCTCTCGGTTCCCCCCGCCAGCACCACCTCCGCCTCGCCGAGCCTGATCATCTGCGCCGCGGTGACCACGGCCTGCAGCCCTGACCCGCAGAGCCGGTTGACGGTGAGCCCCGGGACGCCGATGGGGCAGCCCGCCTTGAGCGCCACATGGCGCGCCAGATAGGCATCCTCGCCTGAGCCCTGCAGCACGCAGCCGAACACCGCATGCTCCACGTGATCAGGGGCCACGCCGCCGCGCTCGAGGGCGGCACGCGCCGCATGCACCCCGAGGTCCACTGCGCCCAGGTCCTTGAGGGCACCGCCGAAGTCGCCGAAGGGGGTGCGCGCCCCACCCAGGATGACGATGTCCTGATCACCGGATGACGGAGTCATTCACGCTCCTTGTGAGCCAGAGAAATGTCCTACTCGTAGATGATGAGCGATTCCAGGTCGTAGCCGGGAAGCCGCTCCCGGCCCTTGAGGAAGGCCAGCTCGATGAGGAACGCCGCCCCCACGACCTTGCCGCCGAGCCGCTCGACGAGCCTGAGCGTGGCGGCCATGGTTCCCCCGGTGGCGAGCAGGTCGTCCACCACCAGGACCTTCTGGCCGGGTCGGATGGCGTCTTCGTGAATGGCCAGGATATCGCGCCCGTACTCCAGCGCGTATTCCTCCTCGATGGTCTTGGCCGGCAGCTTGCCGCGCTTCCGGACGGGCACGAACCCGGTCTTGAGCTGATGGGCCAGGGCGCCGCCGAAGATGAAACCGCGGGACTCGACGCCCACCACCACGTCCACCATGGCCGTGTGGTACTTGCTCGCCAGGTGATCGATGACGGAGGCCCAGGCGGGCCCGTCCTTGAGGAGCGTGGTGATGTCCTTGAAGAGGATTCCTTCGGTGGGAAAATCCTTGATGTCTCGGATCTTTGAGCGAAGCTCGGCAACGTTCATGACGGGAGCCGATGTTACTGCGGGCAGCCGCCGTGGCGCAACACGAAATCTCCCCGGCGTGGCGCGCCGGAGCGGCTAGAAAAAGCCGTTCAGGCGCTCCGGTAGCTCGGCCAGATCGGTCACCACCAGATCGGCATGCGGGGCCCCCGCCCGCCCGCCGGCCGCGTAGTGGATGGCACGCATCCCCGCCCCCCGCGCCCCCGCCACGTCGTCCACGGGATTGTCCCCCACGTGCGCGGCCTCGGGGGCAGCGGCCCCTGCGCGGGCCAGAGTCCGGCGGAAGATCTCGGGATCCGGCTTCCGGTAACCGACTTCGTCGGAGTACGAGATGACGGCGAAGTGGCGGAGGAGGTCGTGGGCTTCGAGCAGCCGTCTGAGCATGATGCCGGGGGTCCGCCCGGTATTGGAGATGATCCCCAGCGTGAGCCCCCGGGCGGCGAGCGCCCGGATCGCCTCGGCGGCACCCGGCTGAAGCGCCGGCGGGAAGGAAAGCACCGGGGAGATGTAGGCCGTCACGGCCGCTTCCAGCCTGTCGCCCGCCAGGCGATCGGCCGCTCCCGGCACGGCACAGTCGAGGACAAGCCGCACCTGCTCGCGGTAGGTCGGGTCGCGATCCCGGCTCCAGAAGCGCTCCTGCAGGACCGTCAGGGACCGGTCGTACGCCTCCTCGACCTCCTCGACGGCCAGTGGCGAGCCGACACCGGCGAGCGCCGCCCTCAGGGCGCCCACCCGGAGGGCGCGCTGGGCGTTCAGGTTCTCGGGAGAGTCCTTGACCAGGGTTTCCCAGAAGTCGAAGGTGACGGTGGAGATCACGACTGAGCCCCCAGGCGGGCAACAGCGTCCGGCAATTCAGCGAGCCCGCCGATGACCATGTCTGGCGCCTCCGCGGCCGCCGATCTGCCGGTCGCGACCACCTGGATGACGCGGAGCCCGGCGTTGCGCGCGCCCTGCACGTCCAGCACCGCGTCGTCTCCCACGTGGACCGCCTCGGCGGCCTCGACGCCGAGCTTGTCGAGCGTCAGGCGAAAGATCTCGGCGGCGGGCTTGCGCACCCCGACCTCGTCCGAGAAGGTCAGGTGGGTGAAGGAGGCGAGGAGCCCGTGCCCCTCGAGGATCTTCCGGAGGGCCACGCCGGGCGTCCGCATGGTGTTGGACACCACGGCCAGCACGATGCCGCGCGCGGCGAGCCGGCGGAGCCCCTCGGCCGCTCCCTCATCGGCGTGCGGGGGCACCAGGAGCGCGGGCCGCGCATAGGCCTCGATGAGCGCGTCCAGGGTGCCGTGGGCCACGCGGGCGGACAGCCCCGCCTCGGCCCCCTCGAGGAGGCTCGTCACGTGGCGCGCCACGGGCACGTCGCGGTTCTGGGACCACACCCAGCCCAGCTCCCGTCCGGACACCTCGTAGCCGCGTAGCAGGTCGCGCGTCGCCACCGACAGCCCCGCTGCCCCCAGGATCGTCTGGAAGTCCGCGAGCCGCCGCTGCCGGTAGCGATCATCGGCGCTCGGCCCCTCGAAGACGAGCGTTCCCCAGAAGTCCACGGTTACCGCGCGGATCACGATCGGGCGTGCCTCATTCGAACCGGGGCTTGCGCTTCTCGAGGAAGGCCTGCATGGCCTCCCGCGGCTCCCCGGTGGCGAAGGCCTGGGCGAGGGCGTTGATGCCGTATTCCACGGCCGTCCGCTGGTCGGTGTTGCGCCAGCGGATGATCAGCTCCTTCTGCAGCCGCACCGCCGTCGGCGCGCACTCGAGAATGGGCGCGACCAGCGCCTCCGTGACCGCCTGGAGCTCATGGGGCGGCGCCACGCGGTTCACGAGCCCCCACTCGAGCGCCCGCGCTGCCGTGATGCCCTCGCCGGTGAGCAGGGCCTCGGCCGCGCGCGCGGGGCCGATGAGCCCTGGAAGGAGCGCCGCCTCGATCACCGACGGGATCCCCACGCGGATCTCGGGCAGCCCCATCCGCGCCTCGGTGGAGGCCGTCCGCATGTCGCAGGCCATGGCGAGCTCGAAGCCCGCCCCGAAGCAGTGGCCGTTCATCATGCAGATGGTGGGGAAGGGCGCCTCGTGGACGGCGTGGATGGCCTGGTGGAGCAGCGCGATGAAGGGTTTCGCGTCGGCCGGCGTGAGATCCCGCAAGTACTCGAGCTGCATCCCGGCCGTGAGGACGGGGCCGGCCCCGGTGATGACGGCCGCCCGCACCTGGGTGTTGCGCGCGAGCCCCTCGACGGCGTCGCGCAGCGAGCGGATCAGCTCCGGCACCAGCAGGTTGAGCGGCGGCCGGTCGATGGTGACCCACGCGCAGCCGCCGCGATTGTCGACCGTGAGACTGCCGTCCATGGGCGCCATCAGTACCGTCTCATCTGGGGGTCCACATCCCGGGCCCAGCCGTCGAGCCCGCCGTCGAGGTTCTTCACCCTGGCGAAGCCCAGGCCGCGGAGATAGGCAACCACGGCGGCGCTGCGAACCCCGTGGTGGCAGTACACGACGATCTCCTCCTGGGAGTCG
>MGBT01000010.1:9893-37796 GCA_001788395.1 Candidatus Rokubacteria bacterium GWA2_70_23 | reverse complement strand
GGAGAAGGAGTTGCGGTTCGCGATCCGGGAGGGGGGGCGGACGGTGGGGGCCGGCGTGGTGGCGGAGATCGTGGAGTAGGGATATGGTCACACTCACCGCCGACCAGAAGATCCGCATCCGTCTGAAGGCATACGACCACCATCTCCTCGACCGGTCCATGAAGGAGATCGTGGAGACCGTCCGCCGGACCGGCGCCCGAGTCACGGGTCCGGTCCTGCTGCCCACCATCATCAACCGGTGGACGGTGCTCCGCTCCCCGCACGTGGACAAGACGTCTCGGGAGCAGTTCGAGATGCGCACTCACAAACGCCTGCTCGACATCCTCGACCCGACGCCGCAGACGGTGGACGCGCTGATGAAGCTGGAGCTGCCCAGCGGCGTGGACGTCGAGATCAAGCTCTAGCGAGACGACCGCCATGGCGATGAAAGAGGGGCTGATCGGTCGGAAGGTGGGGATGACCCAGGTCTTCGGTGACGACGGGAACATGATCCCCGTCACCGTGGTGGAGCTCGGTCCATGCCCCGTGGTGGGCGTGCGCACCACGGCGACGCACGGGTACGACGCGCTCCAGCTCGGGTTCTCGCCGAAGAAGAAGAACGTGACCAGGCCGATGGCCGGCGTGTACAAGAAGGCGGGCATCGCGACGCCCATGAAGGTCCTCCGCGAGATCCGGCTGCAGAAGACCGAGGCGCTCCAGCCCTACGCGGTGGGGCAGACGCTGACGGCGGCGCTCTTCACGCCTGGTGAGCTGGTGGACGTGGTGGGTGTGAGCAAGGGCAAGGGGTTTCAGGGCGGCGTCAAGCGCCACGGCTGGTCCGGCGGCGATCAGAGCCACGGCTCCATGTTCCACCGGGCGCCAGGCTCCATCGGCGCGTCCTCCGATCCGTCGCGTGTCTGGCCCGGCCATCACCTTCCCGGGCGCATGGGCGGCGATCGGCGGACCGTGCTCAATCTGCCTGTGGTGCGGGTGCTTCCGGAGCAGAACCTGATCCTGCTCCGCGGGGCGGTGCCGGGTGCTCGCGGCGGCGTCATCCTGGTGAGGAAGAGCGTGAAGCAGACCAAGACGCAGCAGCAGAAGGCGCAGGGGGCGAAGTAGCCATGCCGAGTGTTCCCGTGCTCGACCAGAACGGCAAGGCCCAGGGGACCATGGAGCTGTCCGCGGACGTGTTCGGCGGGCCGATCCGGACCGCCCTCCTGCACCAGAGCGTGGTCCGCGAGCTCGCGGCGAAGCGGGCCGGGACCCACGACACGAAGGGGCGCAGCGAGGTGTCCGGTGGCGGACGGAAGCCCTGGCGCCAGAAGGGGACCGGACGTGCCCGCCAGGGCTCGATCCGCGCGACCCAGTGGAAAGGCGGCGGCAAGCCCTTCGGTCCCACGCCGCGGAAGTACGACAAGCGCATGCCCGTCGAGATGCGGCGGTCGGCGCTCCGATCGGCCCTCGCCGCCAAGGTCGCGGCGGGCGAGGTGACGGTGGTGGAGCAGCTCGGCGTCACGGAACCGAAGACCAAGGTGCTCGTCAGCCGGCTCAGAGACCTCGGGGTCACGTCGGGGCCGACGCTCTTGGTGGTGTCCGAGGTCGCGCCAGCCCTCGCGCGCGCCGCCCGGAACATCCCGTGGCTCCAGCTGGAAACCCCGACGCACGCCTCGGCGTACCAGGTGCTCAGGAACGGCCGGATGATCGCCGAGCGCGCGGCGATCCTGACCATGCAGGAGGCGCTCGCGAAATGAGAGATCCCCGGACCGTGCTGCTCCGGCCGCTCATGACCGAGAAGAGCATGCAGCAGAAGGAAGATCTCAACGCCGTGACGTTCCAGGTGGCCGTGGACGCCAACAAGGTGGAGATCCGGCAGGCGGTGGAGCGCGTGTTCAACGTCAAGGTGGCGGACGTGCGCACCCAGGCCCGCGAGGGCAAGTGGAAGCGCATGGGGCGCTTCGAGGGCCGACGGGCGGCCTGGAAGAAGGCCATCGTCACGCTCGCGCCCGGCCACAAGATCGAACTCGTCGAGGGGGTATAGCGGCATGGGAATCCGGACGCTGAAGCCCACCTCGCCGGCCCGGCGCTACATGACGTTCCTCACCAACGAGGAGATCACGAAGAAGACGCCGGAGAAGAGCCTCCTGTCCCCGAAGCGCCGCACCAACGGGCGCAATTCGTCCGGCCGCATCACGGTTCGGCATCGGGGTGGCGGGGTCAAGCGCATGCTCCGGGACATTGACTTCCGGCGCGAGAAGCTCGGGATCCCGGCCAAGGTCGCGGGCATCGAGTACGATCCGAACCGTTCGGCGCGAATCGCGCTCCTGCACTACCGGGACGGTGAGAAGCGCTACATCATCGCGCCGCTGGGGCTCAAGCCGGGCGACGTCGTGATGTCGGGACCGCAGGCGGATATCCTCCCGGGCAACGCGTTGCCCCTCCGGAACATCCCCCTGGGGACGCTGGTGCACAACGTGGAGCTGCAACCGGGAAAGGGCGGCCAGCTCTGCCGGAGTGCCGGCACCCTGGCGCAGCTCCTGGCGAAGGAAGGCGATCACGCTAACCTGAAGCTGCCCTCGGGGGAGGTGCGGCAGGTGAAGCTCGAGTGCATGGCGACCGTGGGGCAGGTGGGGAACCTGGACCACGAGAACGTCTCCATGGGGAAGGCTGGACGCGTGCGGTGGCGCGGTTTCAGGCCCACCGTCCGCGGCACCGTGATGAACCCGGTAGATCATCCCATGGGGGGCGGCGAGGGCAAGGGCAAGGGCAACCATCCCATGACCCCGTGGGGAAAGCCCACCAAGGGCTACAAGACGCGGCGAGGCGCCAGGCCGTCCGACCGCTACATCGTCACGCGCAGGACCAAGTAGGGAGAGGACGGCATGGGACGCTCGCTGAGCAAGGGACCGTATGTCGAGCTTCGGTTGCAGAGTCGGGTCGAGGACCTCAACCGCGCGCACCAGAAGAAGGTGCTCAAGACCTGGTCGCGCCGGTCGACCATCCTGCCGGAGTTCGTCGGCCACACGCTCGCCGTGCACAACGGGAAGAAGTTCATCCCGGTCTACATGACGGAGAACATGGTCGGGCACCGCCTGGGCGAGTTCGCTCTGTCCCGGACCTTCAAGGCGCACGGGGCCTCGGAGAAGGCCTCGACCTCCCCCACGGGCAAGACGTGAACCGGCCATGAAGACACAGGCGACCGCACGTTACATCCGGGTGCCGGCCAGCAAGGCCCGGCTGGTCCTGGACCACATCCGCGGCAAGTCCGTGGGCGAGTCACTCGCGACGCTCCAGCTCGCGCCGAAGGCCGCCGCGCGGCTGATCGAGAAGGTCCTGCGGTCGGCCATCGCGAACGCCGAGCACAACCACCAAGTTCGAAACCTGGACGACCTCCGCGTGGTCAAGGCGATCGCCGACGGGGGGCCCTCGATGAAGCGGGTGTCGCCCCGCGCCATGGGGCGGGCGTTCTTCATCAAGCACCGGACCAGTCACCTCACAATCGAGCTCTCCGACGAGACGCCGCGTGCCGAGTCGCGGCGGGCGGGCGCGAGGTAACCATGGGGCAGAAGACACATCCGATCGGGTTCCGGCTGGGCACCACGCGCACGTGGAGCTCCCGGTGGTTCGCCACCAAGGGCTACGCCGCTCTCCTGCACGAAGACGTGAAGATCCGGCGCTTCATCAAGTCCGCGCTCTATCACGCGGGGATCTCGCGGATCGATATCGAGCGCTCGGCCAACCGTGCGCGGATCACCATCTTCACCGCCCGGCCGGGCATCATCATCGGCCGGAAGGGCGCCGAGGTGGAGAAACTGAAGAACGAGATCCAGATCCGCACGGCGAAGGAGGTCCACCTCAACATCGAGGAGGTGGTCCATCCGGAGCTGGACGCCCAGCTGGTGGCCGAGAACGTCGCGCTGCAGCTCCAGAAGCGCGTGGCGTTCCGGCGCGCCATGAAGAAAGCGGTGCAATCCGCGCTGCGACTGGGCGCCGACGGCATCAGGATCGCGTGCTCGGGCCGCCTGGGCGGCTCCGAGATCGCCCGCCGCGAGTGGTACCGGGATGGGCGGGTGCCGCTGCACACGATCCGGGCCGACATCGACTACGGGCTCGCCGAGGCGCACACGACCTACGGCGCCATCGGCGTGAAGGTGTGGATCTTCAAGGGTGAGGTTCTCCCCACCCAGCGGCCCAGCGAGGTCTAACGACCATGCTGATGCCCAAGCGCGTCAAGTACCGCAAGGCCCAGCGTGGGCGCATGGCCGGCAAGGCCCAGCGCGGGTCGACGCTCGCCTTCGGCGACTACGGCTTGAAGGCGCTGGAGCCTGGCTGGGTGACCAACCGGCAGATCGAGGCGGCGCGCGTGTCGCTCGCCCGGAGCGTGAAGCGGGGCGGGAAGATCTTCATTCGTATCTTCCCGGACAAGCCGGTCACCAAGAAGCCCGCCGAGACCCGGATGGGCAAGGGCAAGGGGAATCCCGAGGGCTGGGTGGCGGTGGTCAAGCCAGGGCGCATCCTCTACGAGATGGAAGGTGTGGACGAGGCCACGGCGCGGGACGGGTTCCGGCTCGCGGCCCAGAAGTTCGGGATCAAGACCAAGTTCGTGTCCCGGACGCGGACGGTCTGAGGCGATCATGAAGGCGGTCACGTGGCGCGAGATGTCGGGCGAGGAGCTCGGGCAGAAGGCGAAGGAGCTGACCGAGGAGCTGTTCAACCTACGGTTCCAGCTCTCGATGGGCGTGGCGAAGAACCCGTCCCGCGTGGGCCAGGCCAGGCGCGACCTGGCGCGGGTCAAGACCGTGCTGCGCCAGCGTGGGTTGACGGCGGCGGGCGAAGCGCAGCCGAAGAAGCAAGCGTAGCGTTCCGGCGGGGGCGGGCGGGCGACAGCCCGGGTGCCCGCCCCAGGTGAAAGGACCAACGTGGGAGAGAAGAAGACCCGAGAGGGCGTGGTGGTCAGCGACAAGATGACGAAGACCCGCGTGGTCCGCATCGAGCGGGTTTTCCGCCACCCCCGGTACGAGCGCGTCGTCCGGCGGAGCAAGCGGCTGAAGGCGCATGATGAGACGAATGCCAGCAAGACGGGGGATCGCGTGCTCATCGAAGAGACGCGGCCGCTGTCCAGGGACAAGCGGTGGCGGATCCGCGAGATCCTGACCCGCGTGTCGTGAGGGACTCCGAGGGAGAGAGCGAGACACGGCCATGATCCAGCCGAGAACGATGCTCGATGTGGCGGATAACTCCGGGGCCAAGAAGGCCCAGTGCATCCGCGTGATGGGGGGCGGGAACAAACGGACCGCGTCCCTTGGCGACATCGTCATCGTCGCCGTCAAGGAAGCCGCTCCGGACGGGACCGTGAAGAAGGGCGAGGTGGCCCGGGCCGTCGTGGTGCGCACGGTGAAAGAGGTGGGACGGAAGGACGGGTCCTACATCCGCTTCGACAGGAACGCGGTCGTGCTGGTCAAGGCCGACGACAACCCGGTGGGGACCCGCATCTTCGGCCCCGTGGCCCGGGAGCTCAGGGACAAGCAGTTCACGAAGATCATCTCCCTGGCGCCGGAAGTTATCTAGGGAGGCCGTAGAGGACGATCATGGCGCAGGCGCACGTTCGGAAGGGAGACACGGTGGTGGTGGTGGCCGGGAAAGAGCGAGGCAAGCGAGGGAAGGTGCTCCGGGTGCTGCCTGCCGAGGGGCGTGTCCTCGTCGAGCGCCTCAACATGATGAAGAAGCACCAGCGCCCCACTCAGAGGCTTCGCCAGGGCGGTATCATCGAGCGCGAGGCGCCCCTGCACCTCTCCAACGTGATGCTGGTGGATCCCCGGACCGATACACCCACGCGGGTTGGCGTCCGTCTGCTGACGGACGGCAAGAAGGCCCGCATCGCCAAGAAGTCTGGCGAGATCATCGACAAGGCGTAAGACCATGGCCGAGGCGAAGAAGGCTGACAAGGCGCAGAAGGCCCCCAAGGCGGGGCCGGCCGTTGCCGCTGGAAAGAAGCAGCCGGCGCCGGCGGGCAAGGGGGGTAAGGGCGCTCCGTCCGCTGCCCCCGAGACGCCGGCCGCCCGCCCAAAGGTGACGGGGGCGGTTCCCCCTCGTCTGCGGGAGCGGTTCCGGGCCACGGTGATCCCCGCCCTCATGAACGAGCGCGGCTATACCAACCCCTTCCAGGTGCCGCGGCTCCGGAAGATCGTCATCAACATGGGCGTGGGCGAGGGCAAGGAGAACGCCAAGGTACTCGACTTCGCCACGGCGGATCTGCAGGCGATCACGGGGCAGAAGCCCGTGGTCACCCGCGCCAAGAAATCCATTGCGAACTTCAAGCTGCGCGAGAACGCTCCCATCGGATGCAAGGTCACGCTCCGCGGGGCCCGGATGTACGAGTTCATGGACCGGCTGGTCAACGTGGCGCTGCCGCGCGTCCGAGACTTCAGGGGCGTCCCTCCCAAGGCCTTCGACGGCCGCGGCAACTACGCTCTCGGGCTCAAGGAGCAGGTGATCTTTCCGGAGATCGTGTACGACAAGGTGGACAAGGTGCGCGGCATGGACGTCATCATGGTGACCAGCGCGAAGACCGACGAAGAGGCGAAGGCGCTGCTGACCCACCTCGGCGTGCCCTTCAGGGAGTCCTGAGCATGGCGAAGACCTCACTGATCATGAAGTCCCGGCGCCCGCCGAAGTTTCAGTCGCGGGCCTACTCGCGCTGCAAGATCTGCGGGCGCCCGCGCGGCTTCCTCCGCAAGTTCCAGTGCTGCCGGATCTGCTTCCGGGAGCTGGCGCTCAAGGGCGAGGTGCCGGGCGTGATCAAGGCGAGTTGGTAGGAGGGGCGCGGCCATGATGACGGACCCCATCGCAGATCTGCTGACCCGCATCCGTAATGCCAGTGGCGCCGAGCACGAGAAGGTGGACATCCCGGCCTCCAAGCTGAAGGTCCGGGTCACCGAGATCCTCAAGGCGGAGGGGTTCATCAAGAACTTCCGTCTCATCGAGGAGCCCAAGCCGGGAACCGTGCGCGTGTACCTGAAGTACGGGGCGGGGAACGAGAAGGTCATCTCCGGCTTGGTGCGTGTGTCCCGGCCCGGCCGGCGCGTGTACGTGGGCAAGGACAAGATCCCCTCCATCCTGGGGGGCATGGGCGTCGCCATCCTCTCCACGTCGCGCGGTGTCATGACCGATCGCGAGGTTCGGAAGCTGGGGCTGGGCGGCGAAGTCCTGGCCTACGTCTGGTAGGAGCGACCATGTCCAGAATCGGCAGGAAGCCTATTCCCATCCCCCAGGGCGTCACGGTCGCCATCGAGGGGAACACCGTGCGGGTGGTGGGTCCCAAGGGCAAGCTCTCGCACACACTCCCGGCGGGCGTTTCGGTCGCGGCGGATGGGAGCGTCCTCACGGTTGGGCGGAGCTCGGACCACCGAACCGTGCGGGCCCTGCACGGGCTCACGCGCTCCCTGATCGCCAACATTGTCCACGGGGTCAAGGACGGCTTCGAGCGGAAGCTCGAGATCGTCGGCATCGGCTACCGGGCTCAGCTCGCTGGGCAGAATCTCCAGCTCGCCCTGGGGTACTCCCACCCGGTGATCTTCCCGCTGCCGGAGGGCGTCCAGGCCGAGGTGGAGAAGCAGGTCTCCATCACGTTGCGCGGGACTGACAAGGCCCTCCTCGGGCAGACGGCGGCCAAGCTCCGCGCGCTGCGCAAGCCGGATCCGTACAAGGGCAAGGGAATCAAGTACGCCGGCGAGTACATTCGGCGGAAGGTCGGCAAGAAGGCGGGGGCCAAGTAAATGATCACGAGTCACAAGGTCGAGGGGCGCAAGATCCGCCACCTGCGCATCCGGCGTACGGTCCGCGGGACGCCGCAGCGGCCGCGGCTCACTGTGTTCCGCAGCCTGAACCACATCTACGCGCAGATCATCGACGATGCGTCGGGGCGGACCCTGGTGGCGGTGGATAGCCGCGCGCCGGAGTTCCAGCAGAAGATGAAAACCGGCGGCAACGTGACGGCGGCCAAGCTGGTGGGCGAACTGCTCGCCCAGCGGGCTCGCGCCCATGGCGTGAGCGCCGTCGTTTTCGATCGGGGGGGCTATCAATATCACGGGCGGGTCAAGGCGCTGGCCGACGCGGCACGAGCCGGCGGCCTCACGTTCTGAGGAGGGGTGAGTGGCTGAGGCACGCATCGATTCCAGTGCGCTCGATCTGACCGACCGGGTCGTCGCCATCAACCGCGTGGCGAAGGTTGTCAAGGGCGGCCGGCGGTTCTCCTTCACAGCCCTCGTGGTCGTGGGGGACGGACACGGCCACGTGGGCGTCGGGCTCGGCAAGGCCCGCGAGGTGCCCGAGGCGATCCGGAAGTCGGTGGAGCACGCCAAGAAGGATCTGGTCTACGTGCCCCTTCGGGACACCACCATTCCGTGCGAGATCACGGGCCGTTTCGGCGCGGCGCGCGTCTACCTCAAGCCCGCCGCCCAGGGCACGGGAGTCATCGCGGGCGGGGCTGTGCGCCCGGTGCTGGAGGCGGCCGGCGTCCAGGACATCCTGACGAAGACCATCGGCACCAACAACCCGCACAACGTGCTGAAGGCCACGATCGATGCGTTCCGGCAGATGAAGCGGCTGCTCGATCTCCACGCCGCGCGCCGTCGCTCGGTGGACGGCGAGAGCCAGGAGGTCGCGGGTGTCAAAGAAGGTTAAGGTCACGCTGGTGAAGAGCATCATCGGGCTCAACCCGAAGCAGGAGGCGACCGTCAAGGCGCTGGGGCTGCACCGCATTCGGCACACGGTGGAGCACGACGACACCCCGACGATCCGGGGCATGATCAAGGCGGTGGGGTTCTGCCTGAAGGTGGACGAGGCATGAGACTGGAAGATCTGCGTCCGGCGCCCGGCTCCACGACGAAGCGAAAGCGGATCGGCCGCGGGCCCGGGTCTGGCCACGGCAAGACCGCCGGCAAGGGCCACAAGGGGCAAAAGGCCCGCTCCGGCGGCGGCGCCCGGCCGGGTTTCGAGGGTGGGCAGATGCCACTCTACCGGCGGCTGCCCAAGCGCGGCTTCGTTCCCTACGGGGGCAAGACCGAGTTCGCGATCGTCAACCTCAAGGACGTGGTGGCACGCTTCGCCGCCGGCAGCGTGGTGGATCCGAACAGCCTGCTCCAGGCGCGGCTGATCAAGAAGGCCGATCGCGGCGCCGTGAAGATCCTGGGCGAGGGTGACGTCTCTCACGCCCTCACCATGCGCGCCCACAAGATCAGCGAATCGGCGCGCCGCAAGGTCGAGGCCGCGGGCGGCCGGGTCGAGGTGCTGCGGGCATGATAGAGGGCCTCCAGAGCTTCCGGAACATCTTCAAGATCCCGGAGCTCAAGCGTCGCGTGTTGATGACCCTGGGGCTGCTGGCCGCCTACCGTCTCGGGGCCCACGTCCCGACGCCAGGCATCGACGGAGCGGCGCTCGCCCAGTTCTTTGACCAGGTCCAGGGCACGCTGCTGGGCATGGTGGACCTCTTCTCCGGGGGCAATCTGCGGCGGCTCACCGTCTTCGCCCTCGGCATCATGCCGTACATCTCGGCGTCTATTATCCTGCAGCTCCTGACCGTGGTGATCCCTGCCCTCGAGCGGCTCGCCAAGGAAGGGGAGGCGGGGAAGAAGAAGATCACCCAGTACACCCGGTACGGCACGATCGGGCTGTCGCTCGTGCAGTCCTTCGGCATCGCGGTGGGCCTGGAGAGCATGCGAAGCCCCGGCGGCGGGGTCATCGTCCCCGATCCCGGATGGGGGTTCCGGCTGCTCACCATGATCACGCTCACCACCGGGACCGCGCTCATCATGTGGCTGGGCGAGCAGATCTCCGAGAAGGGGATCGGCAACGGCATCTCGCTCATCATCTTCGCCGGCATCGTGGTGCGCCTGCCCTCGGCGATCGTCTCGTCCTACACGCTCATCGCCACCGGCGAGCTCAAGCTGTTCGTCTTCCTGGGTCTCCTGATCATGATGCTCGGCGTGACCGCGGCGGTCGTCGTCATGCAGGAGGGCCAGCGGAAGATCCCGGTGCAGTACGCCAAGCGGGTCGTGGGCCGGCGGATCTACGGGGGACAGTCCACCCACATCCCCCTGCGCGTGAACACGGCCGGCGTCATCCCGGTGATCTTCGCCTCGTCGCTGATCCTGTTCCCGGCGACGCTCACGCGCTTCATCCAGCACCCGTGGATGCAGGCGATCTCGCAGGCGCTGTCGCCCGGCCAGTTCACCTACACGCTCATCTACTCTGGCCTGATCATCTTCTTCGCGTACTTCTACACGGCGATCGTCTTCAACCCGATCGATCTCGCCGACAACATGAAGAAGTACGGCGGCTTCATTCCGGGCGTGCGCCCGGGCAAGAAGACCGCCGAGTACATTGATCGGACGCTGACCCGGATCACGCTGCCGGGCGCCGTGTTCCTGGCGCTCATCTCGGTGCTTCCGGACTTCCTCATCCGGTGGTTCAACACGCCGTTCTTCTTCGGCGGGACCAGTCTGCTGATCGTCGTGGGCGTCGCGCTGGACACCGTGCGACAGATGGAGTCGCACCTCCTGATGCGGAACTACGAGGGATTCCTCCGGAAGAAGGCGAAGGCGCGGGCGTGAGCAACCGGATCATCCTCCTGGGAGCCCCCGGCTCGGGCAAGGGGACGCAGGCCCGGCACCTGGCCGCGGAGTGGGGCGTCCCTCAGATCGCCACGGGAGACATGCTGCGCGAGGCGGCGGCGCACGGGAGTCCGCTCGGGCTCGAGGCCAAGCGCTACATGGACACGGGAGGGCTCGTTCCGGATGGGGTGGTGATCGGACTCGTGGCCGAGCGCCTCGCGCGTCCGGATGCCAAGGCGGGGTTCGTGCTGGATGGCTTCCCCCGTACCGTGGCCCAGGCCGAGGCCCTGGACCGGATCCTCCGCGAGCCGGGGCTTTCGCTGGACCGCGTGGCGTTTCTGGACGTGTCCCGCGCGGAGCTGCTGCGCCGGCTCACCGGGCGGCGTGTCTGCCGCCGTTGCGGCGCGGCCTACCACCTGGTATCGGCGCCGCCGCAGACGTCGGATCGCTGCGACGCCTGCAAGGGCGAGCTCTACCAGCGCGAGGATGATGCCCCCGCCGCAGTGGCACGGCGCCTGGACGTCTACGAGAAGCAGACGGCGCCGCTCCTGGCGTACTACGAGCGCGGGGGTCTGCTGGCGGCCGTGCGCGGCGAGGGCTCCATGGATGATGTGACGGCCGGCATCCGGAAGGCTGTGCGGGGAACCGGCGCGGCATGATCGTGCTGAAGTCTGCGCGCGAGCTGGCCCACATGCGGGCCGGCGGGCAGATCCTTGCCGCGGTCAGGGAGCGGCTCCGGGTTTTGGTCCGGCCGGGGGTGACGACCAAGGAGATCGACGTCGACGTGGAGGCCTTCATCGTGGCGCGCGGCGCCAAGTCGGCCTTCAAGGGGTACCGGGGCTACCCGGCGACGGTGTGCACATCCATCAACCAGGAGGTCGTCCACGGCATCCCGTCGGAGAAGCGCCGCCTCGCCGAGGGGGACATCATCGGGCTGGACCTGGGCTGCATCGTCGAGGGGTACTACGCCGACTGCGCCGTCACGCTGGCGGTGGGCGCCGTCCCGCCGCGGGTGCAGGAGCTGCTCGACGTGACGCGCGAGAGCCTCGACAAGGCCATCGTCCAGTGCCGTCCCGGCAACCGCCTCGGCGACATCTCGCACGCCGTGCAGAGCCATTGCGAGAGCCACGGCTTCGGGGTGGTGCGGGCCTTCGTGGGCCACGGCATCGGGCGGCAGCTCCACGAGGATCCGCAGGTGCCGAACTTCGGGGAGCCCGGGCGCGGCCCGGGGCTCAAGGCCGGCATGGTGCTGGCCATCGAGCCGATGGTGACCATGGGATCGTGGGAGGTCCGCATCCTCGAAGACCGCTGGACGGCGGTCACCGAGGACGGCAGCCTGGCCGCTCACTTCGAGGACACCATCGCCATCACGGAGAACGGCCCAGAGATCCTGACGCGCGTGGAGCCGGGGGCGTAGGTGTGAGGATCGGATGACCAAGGAAGACGCGATCGAGGTGGAGGGAACCGTCGTCGAGCCCCTGCCCAATGCCATGTTCCGGGTCGAGCTCGAGAACGGGCACCGGGTGCTGGCCCATGTGTCCGGCAAGATGCGGATGAACTTCATCCGGATCCTGCCGGGGGACAAGGTGAAGGTGGAGCTGTCCCCCTACGACCTGACGCGGGGCCGCATCACCTACCGGTTCAAGTGAGCAGGGAGAGCGATGAAAGTCAGACCGTCGATCAAGGTGCGCTGCGAGAACTGTAAGATCGTGCGGCGGCAGGGACGCGTCCGCATCATCTGCAAGAACCCTCGCCACAAGCAGAGACAGGGGTAGCCCCGGAGGGGCGCGGACGGGCTCACGCCCGCCTGCGCCATGGAGACAGCCTATATGGCACGCATCGCCGGAGTGGATTTGCCGCGGGACAAACGCGGGGAGATCGCGATCCAGTACATCTACGGGATCGGGATCCCCTCTGCGAAGAAGATCTTCGCCGAGGCCCGGGTGGACTCCAACAAGCGGGTCAAGAGCTGGACCGATGAGGAAACGGCCCGCATCCGCGAGATCATCGAGCGGGCGTACAAGGTGGAGGGCGACCTCCGCCGCGAGGTGGCCATGAACGTGAAGCGGCTGATGGACATCGGCTGCTACCGCGGGATTCGCCACCGCAAGGGCTTGCCCGTGCGAGGCCAGCGCACCCACACCAACGCCCGTACCCGCAAGGGCCGGAGCAAAGGCGTCATGGTCAAGAAGAAACCTGTCGCCGCCGCTCCCGCCGCTGCGCCGAAGAAATAGGGAGCCGCACATATGGCTGACGTCCCAGAGGAGAAACCGGCGGCGCCCCGCAAGGGCAGCCGTAAGCGAGAGCGGAAGGAGGTCCGCGTGGGGATCGCTCACGTCCAGGCCACCTTCAACAACACGATCGTGACACTCACCGACAAGACGGGCAATGTCGTCTCCTGGGCCAGTGCCGGGAGCGTGGGCTTCAAGGGTTCGCGCAAGAGCACGCCGTTCGCCGCGCAGACGGCTGCCGAGAACGCGGCCCGGAAGGCCATGGACATGGGGCTCAAGCAGGTGGAGGTGTTCGTCAAGGGCCCTGGTGCGGGCCGCGAGGCGGCCATCCGGTCCCTCCAGGCGGTGGGCCTCGAGGTGACCGCGATCCGGGATGTGACGCCGATTCCGCACAACGGCTGCCGTCCGCCGAAGCGGCGGCGGGTGTAGGGAGGACCAGGGGTGGCCAGATATCGAGCGGCGGTCTGCCGGCAGTGCCGGCGCGAGGGGATCAAGCTGTTCCTGAAGGGGGCGCGCTGCTTCACCGAGAAGTGCGCCATCGAGCGGCGGAACTATCCCCCGGGCCAGCACGGGCTCAGCCGGACCAAGGTCACGCCCTACGGGGTGCAGCTCCGGGAGAAGCAGAAGGCCAAGAACATCTACGGCGTTCTCGAGAGCCAGTTCCGCCGGTACTTCGAACGGGCGGAGCGCGAGAGGGGGATCACCGGCGAGAACCTGCTCAAGTTGCTCGAGCGGCGGCTGGACAACGTGGTGTTCCGCCTGGGGATGGCGGCCTCTCGCCGAGAGTCCCGACAGATGGTCGCCCACGGGCACTTCCAGGTCAACGGACGGAAGGTATCCGTCCCCTCGTACATCGTGAAGGTGGGTGAGGTCGTTCAGCTCCGGCCCGGCTCCAAGATGGCGGAGCGCGCTGCGGACAATCTCGCCGCCGGCCGCGCGGCGGTGCCGCCGTGGCTCGAGGTGGACGTCAACGACAAGAAGGGGACCGTGCGAGGCCTCCCGATGCGGGAGGACATCCAGATCCCCGTGCAGGAGCAGCTGATCGTCGAGCTGTTCTCAAAGTAGGAGATCATGGCAAGGATTCCGTTTCAGAGGCCCAAGCACATCGAGTGGGAGATCAACACCGACCGGTACGGCCGGCTCGTGGCTGAGCCGTTCGAGAAAGGGTACGCGCTCACGGTGGGCCACTCGCTGCGGCGGACCCTCCTGTCGATCATCCCCGGAGCGGCCGTCGCGTGGGTGCGGATCGAGGGTGCCCGGGACCAGGAGGCTCACATCCCGGGGGTGCAGGAGGACACGCTGGACGTGCTGCTGAACCTCCGGAAGCTCGCCGTCAACGTGCCGTCGGGAGAGCCGATGACGACGCGGCTGGAGGCCAAGGGGCCGAAGGAGGTCACCGGCGCCGATGTGTCGGAGGCCACCGGGATCGAGGTGCTGAACCCGGAGCTGCACATCGCGACGCTGGAGCAGGGCGGGTCGCTCGCCATCGAGCTCGGCATCGGCATCGGCCGCGGCTACGTCGCGGCCGACAAGCACCGCCCCGGAACCATCCCGGCGGGCGCGAGTCCCATGGATGCCGCCTTCTCACCCATCCAGAAGGTGTCGTACGGCGTGGAGAATGCGCGCCTCGGCAAGATCACGGACTACGAGCGGCTCATCGTCGAGATCTGGACCAACGGGGCCGTCTCCCCCGACGAGGCGCTGACGCGGGCGGCGGCCCACATGCGCGACCAGTTCGCACTGCTGGCACCGGAGGGGCGTCCCGAGGAGGACGAGGAGATCGAGGCATCGGGTGAGGGTTTCCTCCAGGAGAGCCTGAGCAAGACCCTCGAGGAGCTCCCGCTCCCGGCGCGGGCGATCAACGCCCTGCGAAACGCGGAGATCGTGACGGTCGCCGACCTCGTGCAGAAGATCGATGAGGACCTGGAGCAGGTCAAGAACCTGGGCACCAAGTCCATCGATGAGATCAAGACCGCGCTGGCGGGGCTGGGCCTCTCGCTCGGAATGCGCATCGACCCGAACGTGCTGGGCGCGCTCGGGCGGGGAGGGACCACATGAGGCACGGCAAGGCCGGGTTCAAGCTCGGGCGCGTCACGGCCCACCGGTGGGCGCTCTTCCGCAACCTGCTGGTCGCCCTGTTCCGGCACGAGCGCATCACCACGACCGAGGCCAAGGCCAAGGCGGTTCGCGGACTCGCCGACCAGATGGTCACACTTGCCAAGCGGGAGTCGCTCCACGCGAGGCGGCAGGTGCTGGCCATGGTGCCTGACCCGCTCGTTGTCAAGAAGCTCTTCGACACCATCGCAGCCCGCTTCGGGGACCGGCATGGCGGCTACACGCGCATCGTCAAGGCGGGGACGCGCCCCGGTGACCGGGCGCAGATGGTGCTCCTCGAGTTGGTGGACCGGCCCGAGACGCCGAAGGAGAAGGGCAGGAAGGGCGCCAAGGCCGAGAAGGCTCCCAAGGGCGAGGCGGGGGCCGGAGCGCCGAAGTCCAGGAAGAAAAAGGCGGCCGCAGCGGCGGGCTAGGCCAGCGGCACGATCGAAGGAGGGGGCGGCCGAGGCCGCCCCCTTTTTTTGTCCACGCCCGCTGACAGGGAACGGCCGTGGCGAGAGCGTCGACCGGGTCAGGCGCAGCCGGTCCGCGGTGCTCCCGGGGCCCGCCTCGGCACCAGCGTGCAGGCGAACGTGGCCGGCTGCCTGCGGTATTCCTCGAGGACTTTCCCGAGGCGGGCCAGGGTCCGGTCGCGCTTCGCCAGGCCGATCCCGTAAATCGCCAGGTCGTTGACGAGGCGGGTGTAGAACATGTGCGGCGCGTCGCCCCCCGTGCCCATGCACGGACTGGGCTTCTGGGCCACGCGCAGGAGGGGGCCGAAGGCCGCCACGTACTCCTGGAGGACGGCCTCGTCCCTCAGATCGGTGGGGACCTCGGGGAAGCGAGCCAGGAACTCGTCCACGGTGATGGGACTCCGGCCAGCCCGGACCTTGTGATCGAGATCGGATGAGAGCCTGATCTGCACCATCGCCCCAGAGTATAGCACCGGCGGCCGGGGCGCGCGGCTTGGCGTCTCAAAGCTGGAGCACTGCGATGCCACCCACGGTCACGAGCGTGCCGAGGATGGCGCGGCGCGGGGCCGGCTCGCCGAGAAACACGACGCCCAGCGGCAGGGCGAACAGGGGGGCGGTCGAGGAGAGCACGGTGGCCACCGTGACGCCGCCGTGCTTGAGGCCTGCCACGAACATTGTCACGGCCCAGGTCAGGCCCGAGCCGAGCGCGTACAGCGCTCCCAGGGTCGTGTCGGACATGAGGGGCACGGACGTGGCGTGGGCGAGGAGGGAACGCGCCGAGGAAGCGGCACCGGGCCGCTCCCTCGCCGGGCGCTCCTACTTCAGGTGGGCGTGGAAATGGGCGAGGGTGCGCTTCCAGGCATCCCCGGCCGCGGCCTTGTTGTAGACGTCGGCCCGCTCGTCGTTGAAGAAGGCGTGATCCACGCCGGGGTAGATGTGGATCTCGGACTGCTTGCCGGCCGCCTTGATCTCCACGTCCAGATCGCGCGCCGCAGAGGGATTGACGAACTGGTCCTTTTCGGCGAAAAGCCCGAGCATGGGGCCCGCCAGCCGGCTGTAGTCGGGCTTGACGTTCGGATGGATGCCGTAGAAGTTCACCACTGCCCCGATGCTCGGATTGGTGCAGCCGGCGAAGAGGGCGAGCTGGCCGCCCATGCAGAAGCCCACCGCGCCGAGCCTGGTGGTGCACGAGAACCCGGCGAGACACTTCGCCGCTCCCGAGAGGTCCTTCTCCGCCTGGGCGATGTTGAGCGCCATGAAGAGCTTGCCCGCCGCATCCGGCTCGGAGGCCGTCTGCCCGTGGTAGAGGTCCGGGGCCAGCGCGGAGAAGCCCGCGACCGCGAACCGGTCACAGACGCTCTTGATGTGCCCGACAAGCCCCCACCACTCCTGGATCACCAGCACGCCCGGCCCGTTGCCTGCGGCCGGGGTCGCCAGGTAGCCCTGAGTCGCCTTCCCGCTGCTCGGGAACTCCACCATGCGTCCTGCCATCGGCGTTGCCTCCTTTATGTTGGTTGAATGTGGATGACGTCGGTTTGGCTGTGGGGCCTCTTCGCCCCCCTGGGGCTCATCGGGGCGTCCGCATGACCGGGGCCTCTTCGAGCCTGCGGCGTGTCTTTCATCTTGGTTGAATGTGGATGACGTCGGTTTGGCTGTGGGGCCTCTTCGCCCCCCTGGGGCTCACCGGGGCGTCCGCATGACCGGGGCGTCTATTTTACCGTGAAGCCCGCGTCGTGGGGGGCTTCTCATGAGGCTCCGGGCGCGGGCGGCGTGATGCGGACGGTCAGCACCCGGCGCTCGTCGACCTCGAGCACGGTGAAGCTGTGGCGGCCCACCTGCAATTCCTCGCCGATGGCCGGGATACGGTGCACCGTCGCGAGGACGAGCCCCGCGACGGTCTCGAAGTCGCCCTTGGGCAGCTCCCAGTCGAGGGAGTCGTTGAGCTCGTCGATCCCGACGCGCCCGGCGACGCGGTAGCTGCCGTCCGGGAGACGCTCCACCATGGCCGGAGCGCGGTCGTGCTCGTCCTGGATCTCGCCCACGATCTCCTCGACGATGTCCTCCACGGTGACGATTCCGACCGCGCCCCCGTACTCGTCCACCACGACCGCGAGCTGCACCCGTCCCTTTTGCATCTCACGCAGCAGATCGTCGATGCGCTTCGTCTCCGGCGCGTAGGTGGCCGGGCGCATCAGCGAGCGCAGATCCGGGGCCACGGCTCCGCGACTGAGGAGATCCATGGCCGTCACCACACCGACAAGATTGAAGACGCGGTCCGTGAAGACGGGGATGCGCGAGAAGCCGCGCTCGCTCATGAGCCGCACGGCCTCGTCGGGCGTGGCCGTCTCCGGCAGCGCCGCCACGTCCACCAGCGGGAGCATGACCTCGCGCACAGCCGTCTCCCCCAGGTCGAAGATCTTGTCGATCATCTCGGCCTCGGAGGTGCTCACGGCGGCCTCCTCCGGCTCCATCTGGAGCAGCAGCTTGAGCTCCTCGCGCGAGACGAAATGCCTGGCGGCGGTGGGTTGGCGTCCGAGGAGCGCCAAGGCGACGCCCACGAAGGCGTTGGACCCCCACGTGAGCGGCTTGAGCACATGGCTCGCCAGCTCGATCAGCCGGAAGAGGTGCCGGATCAGGGCTGTCGCCCACTCCTGCGCCACCGCCTTGGGGATCACCTCGCCGAACACCAGCATCAGGGGCGTGAGCGCGAGCGTGACGATCAGGGCCGCCGCCCCGCCAACGAGCGGGAGCAGGGCCCACGTGGCGACCGACGAAGCCGTGATGTGGGCGATGGTCACGCCCATCATGGCGGTGGACAGCACGCGCTCGGGCCGCCGGAAGGACTCGAGGTAGCGTGCTGCGGTCCGGTCACCCCCCTCGGCCAGGTGGCGCAGGCGCACCCGGTTGGCGGCAATGAAGGCCATCTCCGCCGCCGAGAAGAGCGCCGTGACGACCAGGGCCAGCACGATGACCCAGAAGTAGATGATCACCCGGCCTCCGGGCGGTCTGGTGTGCCCCTGAGCCGCACCAGCACTTCCACGACGCGCATCCGCTCGACCTTCTCGACGGTGACCGCCACGTCGGGCGTCTCGGTCTTCTCCCCCTTGTGAGGGATGCGCCCGAAGAGATCGAGGACCCAGCCCCCCACCGTGTCGTACGCCTCGTTGGAGACGCTGAGCCCCGTGGCGGCGTTCAGCTCGTCGATGGGCAGCTTGCCCGAGACGCGGAAGGTGCCAGGGGCCACGGGATGGATCAGGCGCTCCTCCTCGTCGAACTCGTCTCGGATCTCGCCCACCAGCTCTTCCAGGAGGTCCTCGAGGGCCACGAGGCCCGCGGTGCCGCCGTACTCGTCAACGACAATGGCCAGGTGAAGCCTCTTTGCCTGGAACTCGCGAAGCAGCGCGTCCGCCCGCTTGGACTCGGGCACGAAGTAGGGCGGGTGCAGATGGGCGCGCAGGTCGAAGTCGGCCGGGAGCCCCCGGAGGTGGGGCAGGAGATCCTTGGTGTAGAGCACTCCGACGATCTGGTCAATCGTTCCCTCGAAGACGGGCACGCGCGAGAGGAGGTTCTCCCGGAGGAGATCCAGGACTCGTTCGCGCGGTGTGGCCACGTCCAGGCAGAACATGTCCGGGCGCGGCACCATCACCTCGCGCACGAGTGTGTCCTCGAGCTCGAAGACCCGGTGGATCATCTCCCGCTCGGTGCGCTCCACGACACCCTCGCGGGTGCCCACGTCCACCATGGTCCGCAGCTCCTCCTCAGAGATCTCGGGCCCGCCGCGCGCGCGCTCCGACCCGATCAGGCGTAGCGTCAGCACCGTGAAGGCCCCGAGGATCACGCGCACCGGCGCCAGCAGCACGGAGAGCCAGGCCACCGGCCGGCTCACCCACGCCGAGACCCGCTCGGGGTGCTCGACGGCAAGCGTCATGGGCAGGACCTCGCCGAAGACACTCAGCAGGACGATCATGCCGACGATGGCGACGGCGAGCCCGGCCGGGCCGAAGAGCCTCTCGGCCACCGCTGCGGCCAGCGCCGAGGCGCCGATGTTGATGACGGTGATGCCCACCAGGAGCGTCACCAGGAGATCGTGGGGCTGCTGGAGCAGGGGCGCGAGCGATGCGGCCTCCGAGCCTTGCTGCTCCGCCAGCCGCCGCAGCCGGGCGCGTCCGAGGGAGAAGAACGCCGCCTCGGCGCCGGTCAGGAGCGCCGAGAGCAGCACCAGCCCGACGAGCCCCACCAGCCCGAGGGCGGTGAGGTTATCCACTGAAGTGCTCGTAGCCGGGCCGGATCTCCACGGGCCGGCCCTCGGGTCCCACCCAGATGATCCCCGTCCCGGATCCGTCGATCTCGCCGATGACGGTGAGGGCCGTGCCCGTGGCCGCTCGCAGCCCCGCCGCCAGTGCACCGGCAGACGCGGGATCGCAGGTCAGGAGGAGCTCGTAGTCCTCGCCACCCGCGGCCGCCCACTCGATGGGATCCCGCCCGAGGGTCCGCGCCGCCTCCCGCGCCGCCTCGGCCACCGGGAGGCGGTCGATGCGGACGCGCGCCCCCACGCCGCTCTCGCGGCACAGGTGGCCCAGGTCGGTGGCGATGCCGTCGGAGCAGTCCATCATGGCGTGGACGCCCGCGGCCTCGCCGAGCCAGCGGCCCTCGGCCACCCGCGCTGTGGGGCGGAGGTGGGCGCGTCGGAGCTCCTCCACCGTCTCGGCATCGATGCCGGCGGCGCGGACCCGCTCCACGCCCGACTCGAGCACGGCGAGTCCGGCGGCCGACCGTCCCACCGTGCCCGTGACGGCCACCGCATCGCCTGGCCTGGCCGCGGAGCGCAGCCGCGGCGTGCCCGTGTGCTCGCCGAGCACCGTGACGCTGACGAACCAGCCTCGGGGTGACTCGGAGGTGTCGCCGCCGACGATGGCGACGTTGTGGGGTGCCGCCGCCCCGCGCATGCCCTCGTAGAAAGCCTCCACCTCGTCGACCTCGGTGGAGGCCGGGATGGCGAGCCCCACCAGCGCCCAGCGCGGCCTGCCGCCCATGGCGGCGATGTCCGAGAGGTTCACGGCCACGGCCTTCCAGCCGATGTCGCGTGGGGAGGCAAAGGCGCGGCGGAAGTGAACGTCCTCCACCACGAGGTCCGTCGTCGCGAGGAGCGCCGCGCCCGGGGCGAGGGCGAGCACCGCCGCGTCGTCTCCGATGCCGATGATGACGCCCGGCTCCTCCGCTCCCGCCACGGCCTCGCGGATCCACCGGATCAATCCGAGCTCGCCCATCCGGCGGACATTCACTGGATCACCCGGTCGGACATCCGGGGACTTGGAGGGTCGGTGTCGTCCATCACGTGCCCCGGGCGGGCGTCAGCTCGAGGAAGTTCCGGAGCAGCGCCTTGCCCTGGATGGTCAGGATGGACTCCGGGTGGAACTGGACGCCCTCCACCGGGTAGTGCCGGTGGCGGAGCCCCATGATCTCACCATCCTCGGCGCGCGCGGACACCTCGAGGTCGGCGGGGAAGCCGTCGGCCAGCACCACGAGGGAGTGGTAGCGCGTCGCCTCGAAGTCCTGGGGCAGCCCCAGGAAGGCGCCACGGCCGTCGTGGTGGATGCGGGAGGTCTTGCCGTGCATCTGCGCGCGGGCCCGCGCCACGGTGCCGCCGAAGGCCTGGCCGATGGCCTGATGGCCGAGACAGACGCCCAGGATCGGCGTGCTCGCGTGGAGCCTGCGGATGAGCGCCAGCGAGATCCCCGCGTGGTCGGGGTTGCCCGGCCCCGGGGAGATGACGATGCGCTCGGGCCCGAGCCGCTCCACGTCCTCCACGGTGAGCGCGTCGTTGCGCGCCACGTGGACCTCGGCCCCGAGCTCGCCGAGGTACTGGACGAGGTTGTAGGTGAAGGAGTCGTAGTTGTCGAGAACGAGGATCACCCGGCCGCCTCCCGCCCGGCGATCCGGAGAGCCAGGATCATGCCGCGCGACTTGGAGCAGGTCTCGAGCCACTCCGTCTTCGGGTCGGAGTCGGCCACGATGCCTGCGCCGACCTGGATGGAGGCCCGCCCTGCGCAGCAGACCACCGTGCGGATCGTGATGCACGAGTCGAGGTTGCCCGAGTAGGAGATGTACCCCACGGCGCCCCCGTAGGGGCCGCGGCGCGTCGGCTCCAGCTCCTCGATGATCTCCATGGCCCGGATCTTGGGCGCGCCCGTCAGGGTGCCGGCGGGGAAGCAGGCGGCCAGCACGTCGAAGGCGTCCTTGCCCGCAGCCAGCTGTCCCCGTACGTGGCTCACCAGGTGCATCACGTGCGAGTAGCGCTCCACGACCATGAACTCGGTGACCTCCACCGAGCCGACCCGGGACACGCGTCCCACATCGTTGCGGCCGAGATCCACCAGCATGACGTGCTCGGCCCGCTCCTTGGGATCGGCTGTCATCTCCGCCGCGAGCCGCGCGTCCTCCTCGTCGGTGGCGCCGCGTGGATGGGTGCCGGCGATGGGACGCTCCTCCACGCGCCCGTCCTCCAGGCGCACCAGCACCTCCGGGGAGGAGCCCACGATGCTCGTCCGGCCGAGGCGCAGGAAGAAGAGGTACGGAGACGGGTTGACGCTCCGGAGCGCGCGATACACCGTGAACGGGTCGGCCTTGAGCTCGGTGTCGAGCCGGCGCGACACGACGATCTGGTAGGCGTCCCCGGACGCGATGTACTCCTTCGCCCGTCGCACGCGCTCCATGTACGAGGCCTCGTCCATGGTGGACGTGAAGCCGTCCTCGCCGAGGGCGACGAGCGGCGCCGGATCGGGGAAGGTGAGCGGCGCCGGCGGCCGCGCCGGCCGGCCGAGCTTGGCCAAGAGCATCCCGATCTTCACCGCGGCCTGGTCGTACGCGCGGTCGAGGGAGGCCGGATCGGTCTTGCCCACGTGAGCGTTGGCGATCACGAGCATCCGGTGGCGCAGATTGTCGAAGGCCAGCAGGCTGTCGGTGAGCATGA
Source organism: Candidatus Rokubacteria bacterium GWA2_70_23 (assembly GCA_001788395.1). Classification (GTDB taxonomy): domain Bacteria; phylum Methylomirabilota; class Methylomirabilia; order Rokubacteriales; family CSP1-6; genus UBA12499. The sequence goes on along the minus strand of MGBT01000010.1, from coordinate 15,442 downwards.
ACACCGCATCCGGCAGCCGGAGGTCGTCCTTGGCCAGGCGGGGCAGCCGCTCCACGTGGCGGATCATGTCGTAGGAGAAGAAGCCCACCGCGCCGCCCTGGAAGCGGGGGAGCCCGGGCACCGCCACCGGGGTGAAGCGCGACAGCACGCCGCGGAGGCCCTCGAACGGGTTCGCCGTCGGCAGCTGCTCGCTGCGGCCGTCCGCATGCCGGAGCGTCACGCGGGTCCCCCTGGCGGTGAACACCATCAGAGGGTCACTCCCGAGGAAGGAGTAGCGGGCCCACTTCTCGCCGCCCTCCACGGACTCCAGCAGGAAGGCGTAGGGCCCCGGACGCAGTCTGAGGAACGCGGAGAGCGGGGTGTCGAGATCCGCGGCCAGCTCGGCGTAGACCGGGATCATATTGCCCCGAGCGGCGAGCGCACGGAAGCCCTCGCGCGACGGCGAGAGCGCTGGAATGCCGGGTGCGACGGATCGCATGTCCAGCGCCGTCAGGCCAGCGCGTCCAGCTTCTTCTTGAGATGAGCCTTCGGCACGGCGCCCACGATCTGGTCCACCACGGCGCCGCCCTTCATGAAGAGGACGGTCGGGATGGAGCGGATGCCGTACCGGGCGGCCAGGGCCGGGTTCTCGTCCACGTTGACCTTGGCGAGAGTGACCTTGCCGCTGGACTCGCGGGCCAGCTGGTCGAGGGTCGGGGCCAGCGCGCGGCACGGAGCGCACCACTCCGCCCAGAAGTCCACCATCAGGACCTCCTGGTGCTTGCTCACTTCCGCGTCGAAGGTCGCCTCGCTCAGTTGAATCGCGCTGTCTGCCATGGGACGTCTCTCCTTGGATGATGATGTTGCACGGCCTTGGCCAGCAGCCAGCCGAGGAGGAACACGAGCAGGGCCGCGAAGAGGCTCGGGAGGAACGCGGCGACCCTGGCGACGAAGACAACTCCGGGCTCGAGGACGGCAGGCGAGAGTTCCATAAAATCGCAGACCTACTCTAATACACCGCGTCGAGCACCGCAAGCACGCCTAGCCTCGCAGGGAGGCGTCAGTGGCCGAGAAAAATCCGCTTCACGTCCGCCGAGCCGAGCAGTGCACTCGAGGGTCCCTCGAGGATGGTCCGCCCCGATTCGAGCACGTAGCCCCGGTGCGCCAGGCGAAGTGCCAGCTCCACGTTCTGCTCGATGAAGACCACCGCGATGCCGCGCTCGCGGTTGATGGTGCCGATGATTTCCGCGATCTGCTCCACCACGCGCGGCGCCAGGCCGAGGAACGGCTCGTCGATCATGAGCAGCGAGGGGCGCGCCATGAGGCCTCGCGCGATGGCCACCATCTGCTGCTCCCCCCCGGAGAGCGTGTGGGCCAGCTGCCCGGCCTGCGCCCGGAGGAACGGGAAGAGCGCCTCGACGTCGGCCAGGCTCTGCTCGCGGTGAGCGCGGGCAGAGCGATTGTAGGCGCCCAGGATGAGGTTCTCCCTGACCGTGAGGTAGGGGAAGAGCCGGCGTCGCTCCAGGACATGCGCGAGCCCGAGCCCGACGATGCGGTGCGGCGGCATGCTGGCGATGGGCTGGCCCTTGAAGGTGATCTCCCCGTTCCGGGCCCGCACCAGCCCGGAGAGCGTGTTCATGAGCGTGGACTTGCCCGCGCCGTTGGGGCCGAGGATGGCCACCACCTCGCCGGCGTCCGCGCGGAAGTGCGCGTTCCAGAGGATCTGGTAGTCCCCGTACAGCACGTCGAGACCGCGAGCCTCAAGCATGCCAGGGCTCACGCATGATGGTAGGCCTGCCCGAGGTACGCTTCGATCACCCGCGGGTCCCGTGCCACCACCTGCGGAGGTCCCGCAGCGATGACCTCCCCCAGATGCAGTGCCACGATGCGCTGGGAGATGTCCATGATGACGCGCATGTTGTGCTCGATCACCACGAGCGCCATGCCCTCGGCGTGCAGCCGGCGGACCAGATCCACGAGGCCGGGGATGCTTCCCTGGTCCACGCCTCCCGTGACCTCGTCCAGGAGGAGGAGGCGCGGCCGCGTGGCGAGTGCCCGCGCCAGCTCCAGACGCTTGCGCTGGCCCGTGGAGAGGACGCGGGCATGGGCGTCTTCCTTGCCTGCGAGCCCCACCGATCCCAGCGCGCTGATGGCCCGCTCGCGCGCCTCGCCGGGATCGGCGGTCTTCTGGAAGGCGCCAACCATCACGTTCTCGAGCGCCGTCATATGGGCGAAGGGACGCAGCTTCTGGAAGGTGCGGGCAACGCCCTGGCGGCTCACCTGGTCGGGACGCATCCCCGTGACCGGCCGGCCGTCGAGCAGCACCGTCCCCGCATCGGGAGCGAGGAAGCCAGTGATGAGGTCGAAGAGCGTGGACTTGCCGGCGCCATTGGGCCCGATGATGCCCACCAGCTCCCCGGGCCCGACGTCGAAGGAGACGTCCTTGCTGGCGGTGAGTCCGCCGAAGCGCTTCGTCACGCCGCGCACCTCGAGCAGGCTCATCTATCCCGTGCGCCGGCGGCCGCGCTGGGCCAGCGCCATGATGCCGCCCGGCTGGATCACGGAGACCAGCACGATGAGCGCGCCGAAGACGAGGAGGTCGATGGCCTTGCCCGTGCCGCCGAGGTAAATCCGCGTCCCCTCGCTGAGCGGCACCAGGATGGCGGCGCCGATCACCGGCCCCCACAGCGTGCCCACGCCGCCCAGCACCGCGACGAGGCAGATCAGGATCGAGAGCGACAGCGGCAGCACCGACTCGGGATCGATGAAGAGGATGTACTGGGCGTAGAAGGTTCCCCCCAACGCGGTGAGCCCCGCCGAGAGCGCCATGGCGCGCTGCTTGTAGCGGGCGACGGGGATGCCGAGGCTCGCCGCGGCGTCCTGGTCCTCGCGGATGGCGCGGAAGTAGTAGCCGGTCCGCGAGCGCGTGATCCGGTGGGTGATCCAGAGCGCCAGCAGGAGGAAGCCCAGCGCGATGTAGTAGTAGGTCTGCTTGCTCTCGTGGAACTGGAAGTTGAGGAAGGAGTCGGGGCGCTTGATGGGCACGAAGAGCCCTCGGGCCCCGCCCACCCAGTCCCAGTTGATCATGAGCGTCTGGACGATCTCGCCCACGGCGATGGTGGCGATGGCGAAGTAGTGCCCGCGCAGCCGGAACACCGGATAGCCGATCACCTGCGAGAGCGCGACCGCCACGAGCGCTCCCGCGAGCATCCCGATCCACGGGGTGATCGCCAATTCCTTGACCAGGACGCTCGAGGTGTAGGCGCCCGTGCCGAAGAACACCGCGTGGCCCAGGGAGATCTGGCCGCAGTAGCCTGCCAGCAGGTTCCAGGCCTGGGCCAGCATGGCGTAGAGGAAGATCATGATCATCACGTGGCGCGGGAAGGGGAGCGTGAAGACCAGCGGGAAGGCGAGCAGCGCGCCGAGCGCCAGGAGCCCGGCTGCGAGCTTGAGCGGGCTCCGCATCAGAAGCGGCCGAAGAGCCCCTGGGGCCGCACGAGGACGACCACCAAGTAGATGACGAAGACCGCCACGTACTTGAGCGCGGGGGCGATCAGGAGCCCCCCCAGCACCTCCACGAGCCCCACGATCACCCCCGCCGCGAGGGTGCCCGGCACGTTGCCGAAGCCGCCCAGCGCCACCGCCACGTAGGCCAGCAGCGAGAAGGTCGCGCCCACGTCGGGGAAGACGTAGAAGAAGATTGTGAGGAGGGCGCCCGCCACCCCGACGCAGGCCGCGCCGATCCCCCAGCCCAGCGCGAACATCCGCTCCGTGTGGATGCCCATCAGCGAGGCCGCCTGCTTGTCCTGGGCGGTGGCCTGCAGCGCGAGCCCCGTCTCCGTCTTCCGGATGAACCAGTAGAGGAAGCCGAAGGCCACGAGCGCCCCCAGGCTCGCCACGAGCTGCGGCATGCCGATGAACAGTCCCCCGAGCGAGATGCGCCCCTGCACCAGCGGGTTCTTCACGAGCTGGAAATCCGCCCCCCAGAGCGCCTGGGCGGCCGAGCGCAGGAAGACCGCCAGGCCGAAGGTGGCGAAGATCTGGGCCAGCATGGGCGCGCCGAGGATCCAGCGGATGATGCCGTGATAGGTGGCGACGCCGACGAGGAAAAGGAGCCCCACCGTGAGGGGCAGGGAGATCAGCGGGTCGAGCCGCCACAGTGACCAGGCCCAGAAGGTGGAGAACATGGCGAGCATGAGGAATTCGCCGTGGGCGAAGTTCACGATCTCCATGAGGCCGAAGATGAGGGAGAGCCCGGCGGCAATGAGGGCGTAGATGCACCCCATCAGCAGCCCGCCGATGATTCCCTGGAGGAGCACCTCGACGGTCATCGGCGGCTACTGTACCACGCTCCCCCGCGCGATTCGCCGCGCCTCTCCTCCCCGGGACGCTGATCCGGCGCCACCAGCGCGTCCGCCCCTGGGACGAGGTGGACCCGGAGTACGGGCACCTGTTGCGGCGGGCGGTGGTGGCGGGAGTGGAGGCGCTGCCGTATGGACCTGCTGCAGGGCATCCAGGATGTGGCCGGGACGCCCAGATCGCGACGTGGTGAAGGCGCAAGGGGCCTGTGGCAGGAGGACCAGGACCGCGATGTGGCGACCTCAGTTGACAAGTCCTAAACACGTCCTCTTCACGATCTGCTTGGGCGTCATCTTCACCGACATGGTGGGCTACGGGGTCATCTCTCCCAGCATCCCGCTCTTCGCCAGGGCTCTGTCGGCCAGTGACGCTCAGATGGGGTATGCGTTCGCCGGCTATCCCATTGCTTTTACCCTGACCGTTCTCCCTCTGGGCCTGCTCGTGGACCGGATCGGGAGGAACTGGCTCATCGTCTCGATCTCGATGTTCGTCCTGGCCCTGGCGAGCGTCCTGATGGCGTATGCCTCCAGCGTGGGGATGCTCATCCTCGCGCGCGGGCTTCAGGGGTTCGCGTCCGCGGCGGCCTGGGTCGCCACGCAGCCCCTCATCGCGCGAGGGGCCGGACCCGAGGAACTCGACAGCCGAGAGATGAGCGTCGTGACCATCGCTGGCGGCGTCGGGGTCATCGTGGGACCTCTGCTGGGCGGGGTGGGCCAGCTCGAGACCCCCTTCCTCATCAATGCGGCGCTGGCGCTCTTCTGGGGAATCGCCGCCTCCCTCTTCCTGACGCGGCAGGGGACCGTCACGCCCGGAAAGAAACCGGCCGTCAGAGACCTCCTGAGGCGCAAGGGGATCCTCATCGCCTGCCTCGCCATCTTTTGCTCCTGTGCGTGCTTCGGGATCATGGAGCTGCTGCTCCCGCTCCGCCTGGATCGCCTCGGCTATCTGAAGTTGTCGATCGGAATGCTCTTCGGGGTCTTCTCGGTCGCCTACGTCGCATCCCAGCCATTGATCAGCCGCTGGATAGACAGACGGGGAGGCTACGAGCCGATCTACCTGGGGAGTCTCGGCCTGGCGGTGATGATGGTCCTGGTCATCCAGGTGACCCGAGTCGCGAGCCTGTCGGTCATAATGTCGCTCACCGGCATCTTCAGCGGCACGCTCTTTCTTGCATCGATGTTCATCGTCGGCGAGAACAGCAAGGCAGGGCA
>MGBT01000010.1:0-9797 GCA_001788395.1 Candidatus Rokubacteria bacterium GWA2_70_23 | reverse complement strand
CCCGCCCCGCCATTTCGGGCAGATCACGTCGGCAGCGTCCTCCGCCCCAATGACCCGCACGGGCCCGGCGAGCCGGTCGCCGCGGTCGGAGGCCCCGTACAAGGGATCGGCGGCGGGAGTCACCACGCCCGGGCCGCCGGGGCGGCCCCGCTCTTGGATGGCCCGATGACCAGCGGGCCGCGGATCGGGGAGGTGCAGCCTTGGTCGGCGCCGACGCCGTGCGGCTGGGCAGGGTTCTCAAGGAATCGGGGGGCGCGCGGACTGACGCCGGCCGCGTCCGCGTCGCCCCCCCCGGCGCGAGACAGGATCAGGGCGAAGGTCGCGCCAGGCTACTTGCGATCTTTCCAGGGCGCCAGCGGATACATCACGTCGGCCGCCGCCAGATCGAAGGGGTAGATCGTCGCGTAGGCGCCCTTCTGCACCTGTTGGAGGATGGCGCGCACGCCCGTGTTCTGCCCCTTCTCGTCGAACTTGACGCCGCTCCACGGCATGATGAGCTGATCGGGCGGGATGTTCGTCGCCACCAGCGCCTTGCGGACCTCCTCGGGATTCACGCTCTTCGCGCGGTTGATGGCGTCGGCGAGCGTGATGAAGCCCGTGAAGGCGCGGGCCGGCACGTCCGAGATGTCGCGGCCGCCCGGGTTGTCCTTCAGCTTCTTGAAGGCCTCGTTGACCTGGCGGATCATGGGCTTCTTGGAAGCCATGTCCAGCGCGAACGGGGCCCGGGTGATGTGCCCCTCGACGTCCTTGCCCATCTCGGTGACGAAGGTGGGGTCGGTCCAGCCTGCGTTCTGGGCGAGGAGGAGCTTCGGGTTGTAGTCGAGGTTCTTCGCCGTCTTGACGAAGAGGATCGCGTCCGAGGTGTACGAGGTCGGGAGGAACACGTCCGGGTTGGCCGCCTTGAGCTTGCCCACCTCGGCGTCGAGGTTGGTGGTCTTGGCGCGGTAGGCCATCTTCACCGTCACCTCGTAGCCGTACTTCTTCGCCAGCTCCTCCTGCACCTTGGCCGAGTCCACGCCGAACAGCGTGTCCTCGTGCATGATGCCGAGGGTCTTGATCTTCAGCCCGCGGCGTTTCTCGAGGTCCTTCATGAAGTCGAACATGGCCACGCTGAAGTGCCCGTCATGGGGGGAGGTGCGGAAGAACCACTTGAAGCCGCGCTCGGTGAGCCCCGGCGAGGAGGACTCGGCGTTCATGTAGGGCACGCCGTAGCGCTCGGCCACCTGGCTGGCCGTGGCGGTGACGCTGGAGAAGTAGGCGCCGAAGAGCGCATGCACCTTCTCCTGTGTGATGAGGCGCTCGGCCTCGGCCTGGCCCACGTCCGGCTTGCCCTGGTGGTCCACGATGACGAGCCGGATCCTGGCGCCGCCGAGCCCCGGCAGCCCGGCCGTCTTGCCCAGCGGCAGGGTGAGCGTGGAGCCACCGGTGTTGATGATCTCGGTGGCGAGCTTGACCGCGTTCACCGAGTCGATGCCCACCTGGGCGACAGGGCCCGAGAGCGGGTAGAGGACGCCGATGACGATCTCCTTGGGCGGCTGGGCAGGCGCCTCGGACACGATCGACAGCGCGAGGAGCAGGGACGCGATGAGGGCCGTGAGCTTCGTCAGCATGGGTAGATGACCTCCTCCGGTGGATGCGTTGGCATTCGATGCGTGGGCTCGAGCCGCTTCATGGGGTGTGTGCATCGGAGTGACCTCGGTGACGGCAGCCAGAGTCTAGCACGGGGCGTGCTCTAAGGGCCAGGTGACGCGGGACGAGATCCGCCGCATGCTTCCCCTGCAGGCAGGGGCGCTGCTCGGCCCCATGACCGGGACGGGCGTGGTCACCCTGGGCCCGGTGCTGTCGGATCTCTACTGGCTCGCCGCCTTTGCCAATGCCGCCGGCGCCGGGTTCCTCATCCTCTTCCGGGGCGAGCGCGAGGCGGCGGGTGACGAGGGGGGCGTGCTCCAGCTGACGCTCACCGTGCTGTCCGCTTCCTCGGCTACGCGCTGGCGCCGCCGGCGCTCGGGCTCGTCTACGGGCAGGGCGTCGTACAGCGCCTTTGGCACGCCGAGAGGGCCGCCCCACCCGTGCTCGCCCGCCTCAGACGTGGTGGCGGAGGAAGCCCTCGATCATCGCGTTCACCTGATCGGGCACTTCCATCATGTTGAAGTGGCCGGCGCCCACCGTCCAGCCGTTGACGACGGTCGGCAGCCATTGCGACATGAGGTGCGGCGGGTTGAGCGGCGGCGTGGCGGCCAGGTGGAGCGCCGGGACCTGGCACCGGGCGGCGACGGCGGGCCCGTCGAAAGCGAGGATCCCCTTCATCGCGGCGGCCGCGACGTGGCTGGGTGCGGCCATCATGACCTTCAGCACCTCGTCCACGAGCCTCTTGTCGGAGCTCGGCATGAAGAGGTTGTTCGCGATGAACTGCCGGCGCGGCTCCTGGTTACCCGCCTCGATGGCGCTCACGATGGCCTCGACGCCGGCCTTGAGCTCGGGCGGGAAGACGAGCGGCGCCGGATCGACCATGACGATGCCGGCCGTCTTGTCGGGGTGGGCGGCGCCGAGCTGCAGGACGGTGATGCCGCCCATGCTGTGTCCGACGGCCACGACCTTGCCGAGGCCGAGCTGGCCGATCACGTGCGCGATGTCGTCGGCGTAGGCGGCGATCGGATACGGCCCCTCCGGCTTGTCGCTCGCGCCGTGGCCGCGCAGGTCGAGGGACACCACGCGGTGCCGCCGGGCGAAGTACTCCGCCTGGGGGGCGAAGAAGGACCGGTTGCAGGTCCAGCCGTGGACGAACACGAATGCGGGCCGGCCGGCCCCCCGATCCTCGTAGGCCAGCTTGATTCCGTCGCGGACGATCGTCGGCATGGTGGTGTCCCCCCTGTCACCCGCGGCGCGGGCGTGAGCCCTTCCCGCGTCGAATTCCGTAAAGCCGGGGCCGTCGACCCGGAGCGGCGACCCGCTGCACCGTCGCGCTAGGACTCCCCTCTCCTGGCCGCGCCGATCTTCCGGTCGCGATCGCTCGCCAGCCTCTCCTTGTCGCGCCGGAGATCCTCGGTCAGCCTTTCGACCTCCTCCTGGGTCCCGGCCTGGTGAAGCGCGGCCTGGTGGAGGATCTCGCGCTCGGCGACCTTCGCTCCGTAGAACTGGCGGGCCTCGGCGATGGCGGCCTTCTGCGTGTCGGTGAGTGGGCGCTCGTCGACGCCGGCCTCCTTGTCCTTCTGCCGGAGCCGCTCCATCGCCAGCTCGAACGCGCTCTTCGGGCCGTCGTCGGCCATCAGCCCGTAGTGTAGCAGAGGCGTTCTTGTCGCGTAGCCCTCCAGCCTGTCGCGGGCCCGGAGCGCCGGGTCGCGCTCGGCCGTCGGGCCATAGCCGCCGCCCCCGGGGAGCCGGATCTCCACCAGCGCATCGGGGGCCAGCGCCTGCTCGGCCTTGGGGTTGGCGGGCGGACGGCCGTTCACGAGCACCTCGCCCGGGGCGCCGGACTCGCCGCCGAAGAAGCCCTGGGCCGGGACGCGGGTGCGGTCGCAGAGGATGGAGCACACGTACGGCTCCCGGGTCCGCACGCGGAAAGCGATCACCTGGCCGAGCCCGCCGCGGTAGCGCCCGTCGCCGCCCGAGCCCTCGCGCAGCGCCTTCTTCTCGATGATGAGCGGGGACAGCGACTCGATGACCTCGACCGGCGTGCCGAGCACGCCCGACGGGAAGGCGGTGGCCGACAGCCCGTCCTTGGTGCTCCGGGCGCCCGTGCCGCCCGAGGTGAAGAAGATGTAGGTGAAGGGCGTGCCGGCCTCGTCCTTGCCCGCCACCTGGACTCCCCAGATGTTGGCGGAGCCCTCGGCCATCACGTGCTCCGGGAGCGCCTCCTTCAGGGCGCCCGCCACCACGTGGGGCAGGAGGTGGCCGATGATGTGGCGCGCGGCCACGGGCGCCGGAGGGCGGCAGTTGAGGATGCTGCCCTCGGGTGCCGTGATCCGGAGCGGACGGAACGCGCCCTCGTTGTTGGGCACGTCCGGGCTCACGACGATCTTCACCCCGTAGGTGGTGTAGGCCTCCGTGTAGTTCATCACGACGTTGATGCCGCGCCGGCTCTCGGGCGAGGAGCCTGCGTAGTCGACGTGGAGCTCGTCGCCGCGCACCTCGCAGCGCACGGCGATGGTGACGGGCTCCCCGAAGCCGTCGGAGGTGATGCTATAGGTGTAGGCCCCCGGCCTGAGGCGGGCGATGGACTCCCGCATGGCGCGCTCGGTCCTGCCGATGATCTCGTCCGCCAGCGGCTCGAGCGTGTCGAGGCCGAACTCGTCCATGAACTCCAGCAGCCGGTCGCCGCCCACGGCCCCCCCGGCGATCTGGGCGTGGAAGTCCCCCATCACGAGGTCGGGGAGGCGGGTATTGGCCTGGATGAGCGCGGCCAGCGAGCGGTTCAGGTCGCCCGCCTCGTAGAGCTTCATGATGGGGATGAAGAGCCCCTCCTCGTACACCTCGCGCGCCTCCGCGGAGAGCACATGCCCGCCGATGTCGGCCGTGTGGCAGGTGGAGGCGAAGAGCGCGACGCAGTGCCGTCCCCGGAAGACGGGGGTGGCGATGGTGACGTCGTTGAGGTGCCCGGAGGTCTTCCACGGGTCGTTGGTGATGAGGACATCGCCGGCCCGGAGCGACCCGATGGGGTGGGCCGCGAGCACGTGCTTCATGCAGAGCGCCATGGAGTTGATGTGGCCCGGCGTGCCCGTCACAGCCTGGGCGATCATGTAGCCACGGCGGTCGAAGACCCCTGCCGAGAGATCGCCGGCCTCCCGCACCACGGAGGTGAACGAGGTCCGCTGGAGCGCGGCCGCCTGCTCATTGACCACGCTGATGAGCCGGTTCCAGCAGATGTCGAGCGTGACGGGATCCATGGCGCTCACCGGCGAGCCGCCGCGGGGCGGCGGGCGGCGACGCAGGCCTCGTGGATCGTCTGTGTTGCGTCCTCCGTCTGCATCCATTCCGTGAAGGCCTCGAGGGCGGCCCGGCGCTCGGCCTCGCCGAGATGACCCGCCGCGACCATCTGGCGTCCCCGGCTGTCGGCCACGAGCCGCCACGTGCCCGCCACGCGCAGGAAGGCCGCCTCGCCGGCCCGCACCGTCCTGATCAGCGGCGTCGTGCGGATGTCCGCGAGGCCGGCCGTCTCGCACATCCGCGGCAGGCGCGTGATGATCGCGTTGTCGAGCCTTCCGGCCGTCCGCCACTCGAGGAAGGCCTGATAGAAGCGGCTCCAGGCCGCGGGCGGCCGGCTCCACTCGGCCCTGGTGTGGTCGACGTCGAGGACGACCACGAGCCCGCCCGGTCTTGCCGCGCGCGCCATGGCCCGAAGCGCGGCTTCGGCGTCGGCAATCCACTGGAGCACCCGCGCGGCGTTGACCAGGTCGAACTCCGCCTCCCAGCCGCTCTGGCAGACGTCGCCCTTGTAGAAGACGAGGTTCGGGATCTCGCCGGGGGGGCTTGCCTCCTCGGCAGCGGCGATCATCTCGGGATTGACGTCCATCCCCACCACCCCGCCCGGGTCCACGCGCCGGGCGATCTCCATGGTGAGCGTCCCGGGACCGCAGCCGACGTCCAGCACCGCCATGCCCGGCTCGAGGAGCCCGAGGAGGCACGGGTGGCTGTTCTCGAGGGTGCGCGCGGTCATGATGCCCAGCGCTTCCCGCGGAATGTAGGCGTGCTCGCTCGGGCGCATCAGAGGGGCCGGACCACGAGGGTGAGCCGCTCGTCCACGTGGACGATGGCCCCGGGGCCGACGATCGTGGTGGACTCGCGCTCCTCGATGATGGCGGGCCCGTCGATGAGCATCCCGTGGCGGAGGGCGTAGCGGTCGTAGACCGGCGTGTCCACGTACCCCCCCGACTCGGGGAAGTAGGCGCGTCGCCTGTTCCTCGCCTCGGGCTCGATGCCCGCGGCGCTCGGCCCGCCGGCGACCCCCTCGGTGGCCGAGACCCTGGGCGCCGGGCCCGACATCACCAGGCGCCAGTTCAGGGCCTCGATGGCCACGCCCATCGGCGTCCTGCTGTAGAGAAGGCGATAGGCGTCCTCGAAGGTGGCCGTGAGGGGCGCGAGGCTCTCCGGCCCCAGCATCCCGCCGGGCACAGCGGCGTCCACCTCGTGGCCCTGGTTCAGGTAGCGCATCTCGGCGCTGCGGCGGACGCTCATGTCCCGCTCGGCCACGCCCGCGCGGCTCAGCACCTGGCGCCCCTCGGCCTCCATCTCGGCGAAGAGCCGGTTCACCTGGTCCCAGTCCGCTCGGTCGAGTCGCTGGGGCGCCGTGCGCACGAAGTCGAAGGCCAGCGGGGCGGCCAGGAGCCCATACGCCGAGATGGCGCCCGCCGCGAACGGGATCATGACGCTGGGGACCTTGAGGATGCGGCCCACGTGCCAGGCATGGACGGGCCCCGCCCCGCCGAAGCCGAAGAGCGGGTAGGAGCGCAGGTCCTTGCCGCGCTCGACTCCGTGGATGCGCGCTGCGGCGGCCATGTTCTCGTTGACCACGCGGTGGATCCCCCACGCGGCCTCGGTGAGCGACAGCCCCATGGGACGCGCCACGCGCTCCTCGACGGCGCGGCGGGCGGCCTCCACGTCGAGCCGCATGCGTCCGCCCAGGAAGAACGCGGGGTCCAGGTAGCCGAGGAGGAGGTCGGCGTCGGTGACGGTGGGCTCGGTGCCGCCGAGGCCATAGCAGGCGGGGCCGGGATCGGCGCCGGCGCTCTGGGGTCCGACCTTCAACAACCCCATCCGGTCCACGCGGGCGATGGAGCCGCCGCCGGCGCCGACCTCGATCATCTCGATGACGGGCACACGGATCGGCAGCCCGGAGCCCTTCTTGAATCGATCGGCGCGGGCCACCTCGAACTCGCGGGCCACCAGCGGCTGGCCGCCGTCGATGATGCAGGCCTTGGCCGTGGTGCCGCCCATGTCGAAGGAGAGCAGCCGGTCGGCGCTCATCTGTCGCGCCGCCTGCGCAGCGGCCAGGGCGCCGGCCGCGGGGCCCGACTCCACGAGGCGGATCGGCAACCGCTTGGCCGTCTCGGGCGTGGCGATGCCGCCCGAGGAGAGCATGATGTAGAAGCGCCCGGGGATGCCCATGTCCGCGAGCTTGCGCTCGAGGTCATCCAGGTAGCGTGCCATGAGCGGCATCACGTACACGTTGGCCACGGTGGTGGAAGTGCGCTCGAACTCCCGGATCTCGGGCACGACCTCGGAGGAGCAGGAGACGGGCAGGCCGGGGGCCATCCGTGCGACCAGGGCCGCGAGGGTCCGCTCGTGGGCAGGATTGCGGTAGGCGTGGAGCAGCGAGATCGCGATGGCCTCCACGCCCTCGGCCATGAGGGCGGCGATGGCCGCCCGCGCCCCCTCTTCGTCGAGCGCGCGGAGGACGCTGCCGTCCGGGAGGAGCCGCTCCGGGACCTCCAGGCGCAGGTGGCGCGGGACGAGGGGAGTGGGCTGGTCGATGAAGAGATCGTACATGTCGTACCGCCCCTCGCGGCCGATCTCGAGCGCGTCGCGGAAGCCCGCCGTGGTGAGCAGACCGGTCCGGGCGCCCTTGCGCTCGATGAGCGCGTTGGTCGCCAGCGTTGTGCCGTGGATGAGCGTGCGGACGCTCGCGGGCGCGCTCCCGGCTTCCTGAAGCAGCGCCACGACGCCCTGCTCCACCGCCTGGGCGGGATCCTTGGGCGTCGTGAGCACCTTGCCGACGCGCACCGCGCCCGTGGCCTCGTCCACCCAGACGAGATCCGTGAACGTGCCGCCGATGTCGACGCCGATGCGGGAAGTGCCGCGTGAGGGCAGGGCCATCGCGCGCTAGTGTAAGAGCCGCTTCGCAGGGCGTCAAGGCGCCTGGCGGCCTTGACCGGCACCATGATTGCTCCTATCCTTGCCGCACCTCCGGCCCGTCCCGGAGAGCCATCCATTCGACCACCCGTCAAGGAGGCTTCGATGAAGATCCACCGCCGTGCTCTGTGTCTCATGGCCATTGCCGCCCTGGCCGCGACGTTGCTCCTGCCGTCCTCGCTCCTGGCCCAGCAGCGGAGGCTTGTCACCATCGCGTCGGGCTGGGTGGTGGGAGTCTACTACCCTCTCGCGGGGGCCATGTCCCGCATCGCCTACAAGGCGAAGGACGTCAATATCCGCGCCACGGTGGAATCCTCCGGCGCCTCGGTGGCCAACGCCCAGCTCGTCGGGTCAGGCGACGCCGACTTCGCGCTCCTCCAGAACGACATCGCCTATTACGCCTACAACGGCGTGACGCTGTCGGCCTTCCTGGGCAAGCCCGTCAAGAACATGGGGGGCGTGTTCACGATCTATCCGGAGCTCGTCCACGTGGTGGCGACCAAGGCGTCGGGGATCAAGGGCATCCGCGACCTCAAGGGCAAGAAGGTGGTGCTCGGCCCGCAGGGGTCCGGCACCGAGGCCAACGCGATCCAGGTGATGGAGAGCCACGGCCTCAAGGTGGGCGACGTCCAGGCCGAGCGCATCGACGCCGCCGCCGCGGCGGATCAGCTCAAGGACGGGCGGGTGGATGCGGCCTTCTTCACCACCGGGCTCGGCTCCGCCGTGATCGTGGACACCTTCATTTCCGGCAAGACCGTGCTGGTGCCGGTGGCGGGGAGCGAGGCCGCGGCGCTGATCGGGAAGTACCCGTTCTACACGGCGGTGAAGGTGCCCGCCAACACGTACAAGGACCAGGCCGAGGCGCAGACGGTGGCGGTCATGGCGATGATGGTGGCCCGGGCCGAGCTGCCGGAGGACCTGGTCTACAAGTTCACCAAGGCCATCTTCGACGACCTCAAGCAGTTCCACGAGGCTCACTCGGCGGCCAAGAGCCTGACGCTCGAGACGGCGCTCAACGGCATGCCGATCCCGCTGCACCCGGGCGCGGACAAGTTCTTCAAGGAGAAGGGCGTCAAGAAGTAGCGGAGGAGTGGCGGTGGTCGTCCGTCGTCGCCGCCGGCGCTCGCGCGGTCGCTTTCGCGGCCTGCTCGCCGTCATCGCGGTGGCCGTGGTCCTGGCCACCGCGATGGGGGTGTGGCTGCTCGGCGAGCTGGGCGGTCCTGGCGGCCCCCAGCTGGTCGTGAAGGACGCCAAGGCCGGTCGCGTCCTCCTGCGGCTCCTGGTGGCCCCCCGCGAGCGCTTCACACTCTCCTACGTGCACTCCGTCTCGCAGACGCGGGTGAGCGGCGTCTTCGAGGTGGGCGTCGCGGGGGATCTCGTCGTCCGCGAGACCTCCTTCGGCACCTTCGGGCCCGGGCTTCCGGAGCTACAGCCGGGCGATCAGTACGAGATCCGCGATGGTCTCATCCGCCAGTTCGGTCTCACCCAGCGGCTGCCGGAGCTGTCGCTGTTCGTCCACCCGTACACCGAGCACCGGCTGGAGATCGCCGGCCGGACGCTGGATCTCTCCGCCACGCTCCCCGCAGGGACGCTGGTGCGCATCGCCGTCGAGACTGCCGGCTGACCCCGGCATCCTGCTAGATCAGCGGGGCGTCGGGGGCCCGCCGGCGCTGGGCCGCGTACACGACGGCGAAGCCGGCGGCGCCCGCCACGTCGGTGTACAGGCCCGGGTGCACGAGACCGATGGCGCAGACGAAGAGCACCACGCGCTCCCACCAGCGGGCCTCGGTGATCAGGTAGCCCTGCATGGCCGCGGCCAGCCCGTACATGCCCACGGAGGCGGTCACGAAGATCCACGCGGCCTCGAGGACCGTGGTGTTGATCAGCAGCATGGCCGGCGCCGTGATGAACATGTAGGGCAGCAGGAACGTCCGCATGTCCAGCGAGAAGGC
>MGBT01000009.1:26725-27537 GCA_001788395.1 Candidatus Rokubacteria bacterium GWA2_70_23 | reverse complement strand
TCCGAAGCGCTCCGGATGGCGCGAGACCCGACGCTCCACCGCGTAGGAGAGGAAGGAGGCGGTGACCGGGCCTCCTCCCGGCAGGACCCCGAGCCCGAAGCCGAGGAACGTCCCGCGCAGGATCGCCGCCCACGAGTCGAGCCAGTCCCGGAGCGTCGGCATGAGGCCGCGGATCTTCCTGGAGAAGATCTCGCCCCTGGCCGACTCCTCGATGTTGAGCAGGATCTCGGAGACGCCGAACAGGCCCATCACCACCGCCACGAGGTCGAAGCCGCCCGAGAGGTTCACCGACCCGAGGGCGAAGCGCTCCACGCCGGTGACGATGTCCGTGCCGACGGTGGAGAGGAACACCCCGAGGGCGAGCATGACCATCGCCTTGAGCGCCGAGCCGCCGACCATGAACAGCGTCATGACGAAGCCGAGCATCATGACCGCGAAGTACTCGGGCGGCCCGAAGCGGAGCGCCATCACCACCAGGACCGGGGAGAAGACGGTGAGCGCGACGGTGCCCAGCGTGCCGGCGATGAAGGACGCCAGCGCCGCCATGCCGAGGGCCGCGCCGGCCCGGCCCTGCTTGGCCATCTCGTGACCGTCCAGGCACGTGACCACCGAGGCCGCCTCGCCGGGCATGTTCACGAGGATGGAGGTCGTGGAGCCGCCGTACATCGCGCCGTAGAAGATGGCAGACAGCATCACGAGGGAAGCGACCGGCGGCAGGTTGAACGTGAAGGGCAGCAGGAGCGACAGCGCGGCGAGCGGGCCGATGCCGGGCAGCACGCCGACGAGCGTGCCGACCAGGCTGCCGATGAAGC
>MGBT01000009.1:23219-26642 GCA_001788395.1 Candidatus Rokubacteria bacterium GWA2_70_23 | reverse complement strand
CCCGTGGCGGTGACGAGGAAGCCCAGTGCCGGCATCGACACCGCCATCACCGCCAGCGCCACGAGGACGGTCATGGCCCGGAGGCCGGCGGCGCGCACCGGCCAGAACGGAGGCGCGGGCGCCCCCCACGGACGGGCGGCGAGGAGGATGCCGGCGCCGCCAGCGAAGAGGACGATGCCTGCCAAGAGCGGCACGAATCCCGTCGCCGGGCCCGAAATGTCCCACACGCCGAGGCGCAGCGCATGCGCGCAGACCGCCGCGCCGAGCACGAGCCAGAACAGGGCGACGCCGACGTCCCCGCGGCGCATGCTAGACGGCGCGCCCCGCGCGGTGGCCTTCGCGGATGGCGTCCGTGAGGCGACGCGGCGCATACGCATCGCCGACCACGTGCACCTCCCCGACGCCCCGCGCCCGCAGCTCGGCCGGGAGCGCGTTGTTGACCGTCTGCGGCCCGACCCAGAGTACCGCCGCGACCTTCGGGATCCGCTCCTCGCGCCCGCTGTAGTAATGCCGGATCACGACGTCGCCGTCCTCGACGCGGTCGACGAAGGCGTTGGGCCGCATCACCACGCCCTGGTCGTCGAGCATGCGCAGCGCGACGATGCGCGAGACGATCGGCAGCTCCTTCAGCGGCTCGAAGAAGCGCGTCACCACCCACACCTGCTTGCCCTGCCCGGCCGCGGTCTCGATCACGGCGGCCGCCCAGTGGTAGGCGTCCTCGTCCATGACCACGATGGTGTCGCCGGGCAGCATGCCGACGAGGACGACGCCCGCGCTCGTCGAGACCGGGACCGACCCGTCGCCCGGGATCTCGGGCGCCACGGGAATGGCGCCCGTCGCGACGATCACCGCGTCGGGGCGCTCGGCGGCGATCGCGTCGGCCGTCGCCTCGGTCTCCAGCCGCACGGTCACGCCGAGCCGTTCCACCTCGGGGATCAGGTACCTGAGGATGTTGCCGACCTCCTCGTGATGCGGGACCTCCTCGGCGATGCGGACCTTGCCGCCGAGCTGGGCGTACTGCTCGAGCACGGTCACCCGGTGGCCGCGCGCGGCGGCCACGCGAGCCGCCTCGAGCCCGGCCGGCCCGCCGCCCACCACCACGACCCGCCGCGGGGCGGCGACGGGCTGGAGCTCGCCGAGCTCGTGCTCCCGGCCGCAGGTGGCGTTGACCGTACACGCGATCGCCTCGCCCTCGATGACGAGGCTCCAGCAGTGGTTGCAGGCGATGCAGAGCCGGATGCGCTCGGGCTGGCCGGCGAGGGCCTTCGCCGTCCACTCGGGGTCCGCGATCAGCGCCCGGCACAGCCCGACGATGTCGGCCTTGCCACTGGCCAGGATCTCCTCCGCCTGCGCGGGCGTCTGGATGCGCGTCGAGGTGACGACGGGCAGCCCGCCGACCTCGGCCTTCACCTGGGCGTGGAGATCGAGGAACGGCATGGCCGGGAAGTGGCGGTCCGGCAGGTGCATCTCCAGCGAGTTGAAGATGCCCTGGCTCAGCGAGAGGTAGTCGACCGCGCCGTCGTCCGCGAGCGCGCGCGCCACGCGCTTGGAGTCCTCGATCGTCAGGCCGCCCGGCGTGAACTCCTCGACGCCGAGGCGGTAGCCGACCACGAAGTCGCGGCCGGCGCGCAGCCGGATGCGCCGGATGATGTCGCGGGGGAAGCGGAGGCGGTTCTCGAGGGAGCCGCCGTACTCGTCGGTCCGCTGGTTGCTGAACGGCGACATGAACTGCCCGACGAGGTGCCCCTGCGCGCCGTGGACCTCCACGCCGTCCAGCCCGGCCTCGCGCGCGTGCACGGCCGACCGCACGAAGCCCTCGATCACGTCCTCGATCTCGGCCGGCGTCATCTCGTGCGGCACGCCGCCGCTGCGCGGGCACGCGAGCGCCGACGGCGCCCACAGCGTCGGCACGCGGCGGCTGAAGTGCTGGCGGCCGCCGTGGTTGAGCTGCGCGATGAGGAGCGCGCCTTCGCCGTGCACGACCTCCGCCAGCCGGCGGAAGCCCGGGACGGACGCCGGCTCGTACAGGAACATGGCCGTGTGGCGGCCGCCGTCGCTCCGGTGCACGCGCAGCGCCTCGGTGATGAGGGTCCCCGCGCCGCCGCGGGCGACCGCCCGGTAGTGGGCGAGCATCCGCTCGCCGACGCCGGTGGCATCGCCGAGGTTCGTGACGGTGGCCAGGCGCATCACCCGGTTGCGGGCGGTGCGGGAGCCGATGCGGATCGGCTCGGCCAGATGCGGGAACGGCGCGGGCATGGCTCATGGCCTCCCGGTGAACTTCCGCTCGATCGCGTTCCACCAGTCGAAGCCGACCTTCTTGAAGATGTCCATCGGCGCCAGCACCGGCCCCTCCTCCCAGTCCGTCTCGCGCTCGCGCAGCCGCGCCAGCGACCGCTCGATGGCCGCCACCGCGGCGCCCATGCAAACCGCGGGGTAGATGACGATCCGGAAGCCCAGGCGCTCGAGGTCGGAGAACTTCACCGCCGGGGTCTTGCCGCCGGGCACCATGTTGGCGAGGAGCGGCGCCTTCACCTCGCGGGCGATGCGCTGCACCTCGTCCATGCTCTGCGGCGCCTCGACGAAGATGACGTCCGCGCCCGCCTCGGCGTAGCGGTTGCCCCGCTCGATCGCGTCGTCGAGCCCGGTGACGGCCCGGGCGTCGGTGCGCGCGATGATCAGCAGGTCCGGGTCCGTCCGGTACTCGGAGGCCGCCCGGATCTTGTCGCAGAACTCGTCCGTCGGGATCACCTGCTTGCCCGCGATGTGGCCGCACTTCTTGGGCGCCACCTGGTCCTCGATGTGCAGGCCCGCCACGCCCGCGCGCTCGTACTCGCGCACGGTGCGGACGACGTTCAGCACGTTGCCGTACCCCGTGTCCGCGTCGGCGATGAGCGGGATGGAGAGGCAGCCGGCGAGGTGCGCGGCGTGGGTGGCCATCTCCGTGAGCGTCGTCAGCCCGAGGTCCGGCTGGCCGAGGTGCGAGGCCGCCGTCCCGGCGCCGGTCATGTACGCCGCCTTGAAGCCGGCCGCCTCGACGAGGCGAGCCGAGAAGCCGTCGTACGCGCCCGGCGCGACGACGATGTCCGGGCCCTTCAGCAGATCGCGAAGCCGAGTGCTCGCACGCATGGGGTCTCTCCCTTACGAGCCGGTGGACCGGGCCTCACGGGCCCGGGACGCCGGCTCGCTGACGTGAACGGTGGATGCGGCGATGATCGAGTCGCGTGTCCGGCGCAGATGCGCGCGCATCGCCGCCTCGGCCGCGTCGGGGTCGCCCGCCACGATGGCCGCCAGCACCTCGCCGTGGTCGCGATGCGCGTTCCGGATGTCGATGGCGTTCTCCACGGAGAGGAGTAGGAGAGGATTGTGAGACAATCCTGTCCTTGCGTCAAGCCGGGAACGGTTTGCAGCGGGTCGCCCGCACGA
>MGBT01000009.1:0-23172 GCA_001788395.1 Candidatus Rokubacteria bacterium GWA2_70_23 | reverse complement strand
ATTCCCCGAACCGGTAGCCGAGCCAGATCCCAACGCTGCCGCAAACCGCACTCAGCATCACCGAGGCGAACGAGATGAGGTCTCCACCCCACGTTGCCGGGAGGTAGCCGCCCACGGCCGAGCCGACCGTGAGGCCGATCCAGATCAGCGTCTTCTTGCTCATGCAGCCTCGGTGCTCTTGCGGGCGCAGATCGCGACGATCATCGGTCCTCGTCCTCCCTGATCCCGAACACCTCCTGAGCGCGGCTCCCGCTCAGCGTCGGCTTCGGCGCTCCAGACAGGCGCAGGCCGCGGCCTCGATGATCGCCTCGGCATCGAGCGCGTGCAGGCGGTAGAGATCCGGGATGTCTCCCGACTCGCCGAAGCGCTCGACGCCCAGGGGATGGACGCGGTGTCCGGCAACGGCGCCGAGCCAGGACAGCGTGGCCGGGTGGCCGTCGATCACGGTGATGAGCGCGGCGTCCGGGGTGAGGTCGGTGAGCAGCCGCTCGATATGCGAGCCTCCCCTCCGGCCCTCGCGGCGCGCGGCAAGCCAGCCGGCGTGGAGCCGATCTGCGGACGTCACCGCCAGGATCCCCGCGCCGGGAATCTCTTCCTGGATCTCCCGGTGCGCAGTCGCGACCTCGGGCGCGACGGCGCCGGCATAGACGATGGCAAGCTCGGCCCCGGGCGCGGGCGGCACCTGCCAGTAGGCGCCCGCCAGGAGATCGGCCCGGAGGGTCTCGCTCATCTGCCGCTCGGGCTGGGGAACGGGCCGGGTCGAGAGTCGGAGGTAGACGGAGCCCCCGTCCTCGGCCTGCATGCGCTCGAAGCCCCAGCGCATGATCTCTGCGAGCTCGTCGACGAAGGCCGGCTCGAATGCGGCGATCCCGTCCAGGCCCAGGCCGACGAGGGGCGTGATGATGGACTGGTGCGCGCCGCCCTCGGGGGCCAGGCTGATGCCGGACGGGGTGGCCACCACCATGAAGCGGGCGCCCTGGTAGCAGGCGTAGTTGAGCGCGTCGAGCCCACGGAGGATGAACGGGTCGTAGAGCGTTCCCACCGGGAAGAGCCGCGCCCCGAAAAGCGGTGCCGCCAGCCCGAGCGCCGCCAGCAGGAGGAAGAAGTTGTGCTCGGCGATGCCGAGCTCGAAGTGCTGCCCGCGGGGTGACATCGCCCACAGGAGCGGCGAGGGCACGTCGAGATCGCGGAAGACGTCGGCGCGGCTCTGGCGGTCGAAGATCCCGCGCCTGTTCACCCAGCCCCCGAGGTTCGTCGAGACCGTCACGTCCGGCGAGGTGGTGACGATCCGCCGGGCGAGCTCGCCGTCCTGGCCGGCGAGATCGGCCAGGATCCGGCCGAAGCCCGTCTGGGTGGAGACGGCGTCTCCGGGACGCGCGCTCGCGAGACCGAGACGCTCCGGGATCGGGATGGGCGGGCTCACATGGACGGGGCTCGGCCCGCGCGCGAAGGGCACCTCGGCGAGGAAGGCCCGGAGCTGCTCTTCGGGCATATCGAGCCCGGTGAATGGCTCCCACTCCTGGCCCGAGGGGATGCCCAGCGACTCCTGGAGCTCGGTCAGCTGGGCGCGGCTGATGAGCCCGGCGTGGTTGTCCTTGTGGCCGGCCAGGGGCAGGCCATGGCCCTTGATCGTGTAGGCGAGGAAGCAGCGGGGCCGGTCGTCGTCCACGGCATGGAAGGCCTCGAGCACCGTTTCCAGATCGTGGCCGGCGAGGTCGGTCATGAGCGCGTGGAGCGCGGTGTCGTCGAGCTCGTCGAGGAGCTCGCGGATGACGGGCACCCCGCCCATGTCGCGACGGAGCTGGGCGCGCCAGCTCGCCCCGCCCTTCCAGGTCAGCGCGGAGTACAGGGAGTTCGGGCAGTCGTCGATCCAGCAGCGCAGGGCCTCGCCCCCGGGGCGGGCGATGGCCGCCTGGAGCCGCTTTCCGTACTTGAGGGTCACGACCTCGAACCCTGTGGTGCGGAGCACGTCGCCGAGCCGGGTGAAGAGCCGGTCGCTCACCACGCTGTCGAGGCTCTGGCGGTTGTAGTCGATCACCCACCACAGGCTCCGGACATCGTGCTTCCAGCCCTCGAGCATGGCCTCGAAGACATTGCCCTCGTCGAACTCCGCGTCGCCGATGAGCGCCACCATGCGCCCGGGCGGACCGTCATCCGGCGCCAGGCCCTGGAGCCGCACGTAGTCGCGGACCAGGGCGGCGAAGAGCGTCATGGCCACGCCCAGACCCACGGAGCCGGTCGAGAAGTCCACGTCGTCGGTGTCCTTGGTCCGCGACGGGTAGGACTGGGCGCCGCCCAGACCCCGGAAGCGCTCGAGCTTGTCTCGTGTCTGCCGGCCGAGGAGGTACTGGATGGCGTGGAACACCGGGCTGGCATGGGGCTTCACCGCCACCCGGTCCTCCGGGCGCAGCACGTCCAGGTAGAGCGCGGTCATCAGGGTGACGATGGAGGCGCTCGAGGCCTGATGACCGCCCACCTTGAGGTCATCGCGAGCCGCCCGCACGTGGTTCGCGTGGTGGATCATCCACGTCGAGAGCCAGAGGACCTTCTTCTCGAGCGCGCGCAGGCAGTCGAGGCGGGCGGCCGGTGTCAGGGCCGGCGGCGCGAGTGGAGCGGTCCGGGCGTCGGTGGCGAGCATGCCGCGATCATACGCCCGCGGCCCCGGCAGATCATTGCCAAGACTGCCAAGTAGAGGTACGCTCTGGCAATTATCTGCCAATTGATGGCCATCGAGAGGAGCGATCATGCCACACGGAGCGCTGGACGCGATCGATGCCCGGATCCTGGGTCGGCTCCAGGAGGATGCCCGCCTCTCGAACGTGGAGCTGGCCCAGGCCGTGGGGCTCTCGCCCTCGCCCTGCCTCCGGCGCGTGCGCGAGCTCGAGCGGGCGGGAGTGATCCGGCGCTACGTCACTGTCCTCGACCCGCAGCGGGTGGGCTTGCCGGTGAGCGTCTTCGTCAACGTGACGCTCGAGAAGCAGGTGGAGCGCGCGCTCGGGGTCTTCGAGGCGGCCGTGCGCCAGCGGCCGGAGGTGGTGGAGTGCTACCTGATGACCGGCGAGGCTGATTACCTGCTGCGTGTCGTGGTGGCGGACCTCACCGCCTACGAGCGCTTCCTGATGGAGCATCTGACACGGGTGCCGGGCGTGTCGAGCATCAAGTCGAGCTTCGCGCTCAAGCAGGTCCAGTACCGCACCGCGCTCCCGCTCTCCCAGCTGGAGGCGGCGTCGGCGGTGAGGGGGGCGGGGCGAAAGAGGGTGCCGAGGGAATCGCCTGGCCCACCCGCCCCGCCTCGGGGCCGCCGTCGCGCGAGGTCCTGAGCCTCGGGGAAGCCTGGACAGAAGGAGTGGTTCTGGGAAGGGCGTGAACGGCGGGTACCGCCACAGGGTCCTTCACGGCCGCGATCGGCGTCAGCGGCGCGCGAAGACACTGGTGCGCCCGCTCCGGTCGAACGCGAGGACCTGGTAGGGCTCGGGGGCCTGGCCCGGGGACTCCATGCCCGGAGAGCCCAGGGGCATGCCGGGGACCGCGATGCCGGCGATGCGGGGGCGCTCGCGGAGCAGGCGGACGATCAGGTCGGCCGGCACATGGCCCTCGACCACGTAGCCCTCGACGAGGGCCGTGTGGCAGGACGCGAGAGCATCGGGGACGGCGTGCTTGCGCTTGACGGGCCCGAGGGCATCGAGGTCGACGGTCTTGACGGGGAAGCCTTGCGATCGCAGGTGCACGACCCACTGGGTGCAGCACCCTCAGGTGGGGGACTTGTAGACGGTGACGGTGGGTTTCGCGGCCGCCGCCGCGCCCGGCCGGGGAATCAGGCCCGCGGCCAGGGTCAGGCTCCCGGCGAGCCACGCCCGTCTCGAGATGGTCATGGTGGCCTCCTGCGAACAGGATACCGCAGCCGGCCTCAGTCGAACATGGCGACGGCGCGGACGAATCCAGCCGACGCCCCCTTGATCTTCCACGGAAAGCAGCTCACGAGGAAGCCGGTGGCCGGCAGCTGCTCCAGGTTCAGCAGCTTCTCCATGTGGCAGTAGGGTTGCTCGATGCCGGCCCAGTGACCCTGCCACACTGCGCGGGCGTCGCGATCCTTGGTGTACTGCTGGCGCGCGAGTGTGAACGGCGCGTCCCAGCCCCAGGCGTCAATGCCCGTGACTCGCACGCCGTGATCGCGCGTCAGGTACAGCGTCGCGTCCTTGCCCATCCCGATGCCGTGGTCGAGGTATTCGGCGGTGCCGTAGTATTCGCTCGCCTTCGTGTTGACGAGCACGATGTCGAGGGGTTGCAGCGTGTGGCCGATCCGCTTCAGCTCCGCCTCGACGTCCGTCGGCTGGATGATGGAGCCGTCGGGTGTGTTGCGGAAGTCGAGCTTCACGCCGGGCCGGAAGAACCAGTCGAGCGGCACCTGGTCGATGGTCTGCATCGGCGTGCCGGTCTTGTCGTGCGAATGGTAGTGCCACGGCGCGTCCATATGCGTGCCGTTATGGGTGGTCAGGGTGATGACCTCCCAGGCCCAGCCTTCCCCGTGTGGCAGGTCGCCGGCGCGCATGCCCTCGAAGAACGCGGCCATCCCCTCGGCGTTGTCCTTGTGCGTCACGTACTGGATCTTCGGACGCATGATGTCCGGGTCGCACGTCGTCTCGTTGTCGAGCGGCATCGAGAGATCGACGATCCTTGACGGCAGTCTCATGTCAGGTCCTCCATGGCGGGTTTCACCGGGGCACGACGTAACCGACCGACTCCCGGTCCCAGGTCGACCGGGTGACCCCGGCAGCGCGAAGGTCTTGCTTGCGAATCTTGCCGGTTGCCGTCTTGTCCAGGGCGGGCACGAACTCGAGAAAGCGGGGCACCGCGGAGCGGGGCATCCGGCGCGCGCACCAATCGAGCAGGGCCAGCGCATCGGGAGGGGCGCCGGCCGGGACGATGCACGCCTTGACCTCCTCCTCGCCGCCAGCGCCGGCCGCCCGAACCCCGATCACCGCGCTCTCGGTGACCGCCGGATGGCCGTTGAGCACTTGCTCGATCTCGTAGGAGGAGATGTTCTCCCCCCGCCTGCGGATGCAGTCCTTGATGCGGTCGACGAACCACAGGCGATCCCGCCCGTCCACACGGCCGGCGTCGCCCGTGTGAAACCAGAGGTTGCGCCACGCCTCGACGGTCTTCTCGGGCATCCGGTGGTAGCCCGCCGAGAAGCACGAGGCCAGCTTCGGTCGGACGGCGATCTCGCCCACCGCGTCCGGCGGCAGGGGCTCGTCGGTGTCGGGGTCGACGATGCGGACCTCGAACCAGTCCGAGAGCACCGGGCCCGCGCACCCGGGCAGCACCGGATCGGCCGGGTCGCTGTAGGCGACGATGTTGCACTCGGTCATCCCGAATCCCTGGAGGAACCGCACCCCGAAGCGCGCCTCGAACGCGGCGCCCCATTCCTCGGCGATGGGGACGGCCATGACGAGCCGCAGCCTGTGCTCCCGGTCCCTGGCGGTGGGCGGCTGCCGGAAGATGAACTCGGGCATCACCCCGAGCGCGTTGGTGACGGTGGCGTTCGTGGCCCGCACCTCCTCGATCCAGGTCGACGCCGAGAACCGCCTGGCGATGTACGCCGGAGTGCCGGCCAGCAGGCAGCCGACCACCTGCATCAGCAGCGCGTTCGCGTGGAAGAGGGGCATGCACACGTAATAGCGGTCGTCGGGGCTCAGCCGGACGGCCCGCGCCAGGCCCAGCCCGAAGACATAGCCGTGCCCGTGCGGCATGAGCACCCCCTTGGAGGGTCCGGTGGTCCCCGAGGTGTACATGATCATGCACACGTCCTGCGGCGTGGGGGTGACAGCGGCGTCGGGATCGACGCGCCCGTCCACGAGCTCGGCGAACGGCACGGCCACGGTCCCGGGCACGGCTCGGGTGGACGGGTCACCGACGACGACCGTGTGAGAGGCGGTCAGTCCCGACACGTCGACCGTGTCGAAGGCGGAGCGCAGCTCGTCGTCGACCAGGACCACCGACGGATCGGCGTTCCGGAGCTGATGCTCGAGAAAGGACCCCTTCAGCTCGGTGTTGATCGGCGTGAAGATCGCTCCGCGCTTCTGGGCCCCCAGCATGGCCAGCAGGAACGCGGCAGAGTTCCGGGCCAGCGCCAGCACCCGATCGCCGGGCCGGACGCCGAGCTGGGCCAGGGTCGATGCCACGCGGTCGCTGGCCCGGTCGATCTCGCCAAAGGTGAGCGTGGCGCCATCGGAGAAGGTCAGGAACGGGCGCTCGCCCATTCGCTGGGCCTGGGCTCGCACGGCATGAACGAGCGTCCACGACTCTTTCGGCAGATCGAGCATCGGAGTCACCCCCTCCGGTTCCGGTGCGGTGGCCGGAGTGTAGGACGCGGGCCTGTTAACCGCAAGTCCCGCCTAGCCGTCGAGGCGGATCGCGGACAACGCCGCCGACGGGCGGCCTCGGCGCCGCCGGCCGTCCGGCTGCGCGCCCCTCCGCCGCCATGGCGTCCGGATGGGGTAGAGTTGCGCCAAGCGGCAGGGGGCCTCAGAGGATGTCCCGGGTCCAGACGAGGAGCAATCCAGTAGAGCTGACAGGGCTCGAACTCTGCCCTGAGATTGCCGGAGCCCCCGAGAATGCCTGAGCCGTCGAAAGATGAGACGCGCCGCTCGGCAAGGCGCGGCAAGAAGTAGCATCGGGCGCAACCTCCGCGGCCGCCGCGTTGCTGGTAAGATGTTCCCCGGCTGCCTGCCTCCAGGGCTGCGCCAGAGAGAGCAGGGGGAAGATGGGCATCGAGGAGATCCTGGGCGAAAAGCGAGCCGATATCCTCAGTATCGTGGCTCGCCACGGCGCGCGGAACGTGCGCGTGTTCGGCTCGGTCGCCAGGGGCGACGCGCGATCCGATAGTGACCTGGACCTGCTGGTCGACGTCGGGCCGGAGCGCACGGCCTTCTTTCCAGCCGGTCTGGTCGTCGACCTGGAGCAGTGCCTCGGTCGGCGGGTCGACGTGCTCACGGAGGGGGCGCTTCACTGGTACATCCGGGACCGGGTGCTCCGAGAAGCTGTGCCCCTGTACTGAGCTCCCCGTTCCGAACCGCGTATAGGCCGGCGAACGCTGGCGGGCGCCCGAGCAATCGGCCCCAGTGCTCCGCGTAGGCCTTGACCTGAGGAGCGTACCGGTCCGCCAGCCGCGCGATATGTTCCTGGTCGGTCTTGTAGTCGATCAGCTCCCAGCCCTCGGGGCCGCGGAAGGCGAGGTCGATGACGCCGTGGAGGATCGTGGGGGGCGTGCCGCCGGCGCCGTCGATGCGCGCGGCGAAGGGGACCTCCACGTGGCGCTCCTCCGCCGCCAGCGCGCGCTGCCAGAACTCCGCGGCCATGACGCGCTCGACGGTGTCGAGGGCCTCGGGCACCACGGGGCGCAGCTCGGGCTTGTCGAAGGCGTACCAGCTGGCGAGGCGCTCGAGGTGGGCGCGGTCGCGGGCGCCGGAGCGCATGGCGTGCTCCAGGAGGAAGTGGATGAGACTGCCCCATTGCATGCCGGTGTCGGGCTCGCGGGTGCGGCTTTCCTGGACGGGATGGCCGGCGGGGCCGGCGTGGTGGGCGGTGGCGGTGACGGACTCGACCTGCCAGGAGGGGGCGCTGGCCCGCGCCTGCCGGGTCGCGCGCGCGGTGGCTGCCTGCTCCCGGGCCTCGAGGCCGAGGTCGGGGACCGCCACTGCCGGGAGCGCGGTCGGGCCCGGCACCTCGAGCACCGGCGCCCCATCCAGGTGTGAGGCGAGCGGCTCCCACGGGGGGCTCCAGCCTCCGCCGCCAGCGTAGCGGCTGATGACGAGGAGCTCCTTGGCGCGGGTGGCGGCGACGTAGAGGAGGCGGTGCTCCTCGGCCTCGACGTAGGCGATCTCGGCCTCCGCGTGCGCCGGCCAATCGGCGGGCTGGGCGAGGACGGTGCCCGGGCGCGGCGGGTCCGGGCGGACGATCTGGAAGTACCCGGTGGCCCGGGCGCCGTCGCGCACGATCCGCAGTACGGCGCGGGGCTTGACACCGGCGAGCGGGTTGGCCAGGAAAACCACCGTGCCCTCGAGGCCCTTGGCCTTGTGCAGATTCATGAGCCGCACGACGTCGCGGCGGCCGGGCTCGAGGGGAACGGAGTCGACATCGGTGGACTCCAGGTCCTCCTCGAGCGCGCGCGCCGCGTCCGCGAGGCTGCCGCCGGTCTCGGTGACCTGGCGCAACCGGTCCACGGCGTGGAGCAGGTGGCCGGCCTCGGCGCCGGAAGGCGAGGCGGCCCCGCGCGCGAGGAGGCCCGTCGTCTCGAGGAGGCGCTCGACGGCGGCCGGCGCGGGGAGGATCCGCGTCCACCGGTGCATGGCCTGGAGCGCGCGAAGCGCGCCGACCACGGGGCCCTGCGCCTCGTCGGGAAGCGGCGCCATCAGCATGAAGCGGTGGCCGGCCTCTCGATGCTCGAAGAGCTCCGGATCGCTGAGTCCGAAGAGCGGCCCCCGCAGCACGCCGACGAGCGCGACTCCGTCATCGGGGTCGGCGAGGGCGCGGAGGAGGCCGGCCAGCGCCGCGACGCCCTCGGACTCGACGAAGGCCGCGCCGCCGCTCACCTCGGTGGGGATGCGAAGCGCCTCGAGGGCCCGCGCATAGACGGGGACATTCTTCTTCTTCCGGGTGAGGATGAGGAAGTCGCCGAAGGCGCGGCGGCCGCCATCCACCTCGGCGCGGATGAACCGGGCGATGCTCGCCGCGTCGGCGGCCGGGACCAGAGCCCTGTCGATGTCGTCGCCGATGAGGAGCTGACGGATGCCTGTGCTCGCCTTGTCCTTGTCGGGGTGCACGGGATCGAGGCCGTGGAAGGCCGGCTGCTCGCGCGTCGCTTCCGCGGGGAAGAAGGCCGGGAAGACCTCGTTGGCCCAGCGGCAGAGCACCGGCACCGAGCGGAACGAGGCCGTCAGCTCCAGCCCCATGCCGCCCGTGGCCTGTATGCGCTCCTTGACGCGGGTGTAGGTATCGATGTCCGCCCGCCGGAAGCGGTAGATGGACTGCTTCGGATCGCCGACGATGAAGAGCGCCCCCGGGCGGAGCGGGGCCTCCGTCCAGTCCGGGCCGGCGCCGGGCTCCGCCGCCAGCAGCAGGAACACCTCGGCCTGGATCGGGTCGGTGTCCTGGAACTCGTCCACGAAGAGCCAGCGGTACTTGCGCTGGAGCGCCGCGCGCAACTCGGGTCTGTCGCGCAGCAGGCGTGCCGCGATCCGCAGGAGGTCGCCGTAGGAGAGCGCGTCCGCGCGCCGGCGCGCCTCCTCGGCGAAGGCCCGGCCGCCCACGAGGAGCCGCACCGCGAGACCGTAGAGGTGCTCGCGCCAGGCCGCGAGGAACGACTCGACCGCGGTCGTCTGAAAGTCCCCGATGAGGCGCTCGAGCTCGGCCTTGATGGCCTGGCCCGCCTTGCGATCGCTGGCGCCGCCCGTCCACCACTTCTGGACGATCTTCGGGGTGGTCTTCCAGCGGGCGAGCAGCTCGGCCAGCGCGGCGTGGCGGCTCGTATCCGCGACGCGGAGACGGCCGCGGAGCTCCCGGGCCCGCTGCTGGACGCCGCATGTCGTCTCCTCGGGGATCGGGTCCGGCAGCCGCGCCTCGATCTTCGACCAGAAGGCCCGGAGCGCGGCCCACGCTTCCGCGAGATCCGGCGCGGCGCCGTCCGGGGCGGGGAAGTCCACGTCGGCGTGACGGCAGACGTCCTTGAAGGCCTCGTCGAGCTCGTGGAGCGCCAGGTCGGAGTCCGTGAGCTGCTGGAGGAGCGGAGAGCCCTGCGCGCGCTCGCGGTCGAGATACTCGCGCCACGCCCGCTCGAGCAGCTCCGCCTCGGCCGTCTCGTCCAGCTCCGCGAAGCCCGGCACCACGCCCGCCTCCACCGGTCGCTCGCGCAGGAGGTGCGCGCAGAAGGCGTGGATCGTGCCGGCGAAGAGCCGCTCGAGATGGCCCAGCGCCCCGCTGAGCCTCCCGGCGCGCCCGGGGTCCTGCTCCGTCCGGAGCCGGTTCTCCAGCTCGAGCTGGAAACGTCCGCGCAGCTCGGCCGCGGCCTTGCGGGTGAAGGTGACGGCGGCCATGTGGTCGACCAGGTAGCGCCCCTCGGCGATCCCGGCGGCCATGCGGCCGGCGAGGCTCTGCGTCTTGCCGGAGCCGGCGCCGGCCTCGACGAGCATGTTGACGTCGAGGCGCTCCCGGATCAGGTCGCGCGCGGCCTGGTCGGGGATCACGGGAGCGGGTGGGCCGGTCCGCTTACTCACGCTCGCTGAGCCTCCGGTACGGCGCCAGCGCGGGATTGCCCTCGTGTTCCACCTTGACGGCGGCGCGGGCCACGGGATCGCGCCCGCAGGCCCGGGGGAACTCGCAGTACTTGCAGTCGTGCGCGTCCGTCGTGTGGACGAATGCCCCGCCGGCCAGGACGTCGAAGAGGTCGCTGAGCACGGCCGCGACGATCCGCGGGTCGCCCTGCGGTCGCCGCACCCGCTCGCCTCGCCCGCGGGTAGTCGGGAAGTAGTAGGAGCCCCAGGCGACGCGCGCAGCCGGGTCCGTCGCCCGGAGGAGCTCGGCCGCGGCGAGCGCATAGAGAGCGTGCTGGAGCTGTCGCCCCCCCGCGAAGGTCGCGGCCAGGCCACCGGGCAGGTACGCGCTGCCCGTCTTGTAGTCCACGATCTCGTAGCTCCCGTCGGCCAGCCTGTCCACCCTGTCGATCCCGCCGCGGAGCAGGAAGCGCAAGCCCCCGCCGAGGTCGATCTGGATCGGCTCGACGCGCCCCAGCGGCTCCTCGCCGACCTCGCCCGTGCCGAACGGCACCTCGAAGCCGACGGGCACCCGGCCGGCTGTCCCGGCCTCGAGCGCGAGGAACACGTCGAGGTCCCTGAGGAACACGCGCGCCTCGTGCTCGAAGACGCGCTCCGAGGCCGGCGGGATCAGGGCGCGAAGCTCGCGCAGCTTTTGCTGGCCGAGCTGTCTCAGCCGCTCGCCGTGACGCGCGGGATCGGGACGCTCCCCGCGTCCGCGGGCCTCGCGCATGATCGCGGCGTAGAGCTCGTGGAGCGCGCCGCCGCGGGTCAGCGGATCGAGCCAGCGATCCGGCTCGGGCTCGGCGTCCTCGACGGGCTCGAGCCCCAGCCCCCGCTCGAGAAAGTAGCGGAATGGGCAGGCCGCGAGGCGCTCGAGCCTCGTGGCCGAGACGGGATGGTCCGATCCCCGCGGATCGAGCCTCGGGCCCGCCGCCGGGACATGGCCGTCATAGGCCGTGTAGAGCGCCCCGAGCCGCGCCACCTCCGCTGCCTCTCCGCGCGCGAGCCGCGGGAACGCGACGACGACGGCCGCCTGGCTCGCTGCGCCCACCCCGCGAAGGCCCGCCAGCCACCAGCCGGCATCGCTCAGCGCCTGCTCGGCGCGGGCGGGCACCACCGAGGCAGGCTCGCCAAGGGCCTCGTCCAGATCGCGGTAGCTCACCTGGCCTGCGGGGCGCAGGAGGCGGAGCGCCTGGAGCATGAGCCACGACGGGAAGGTTTCCCGGCTCTCGCGGAGATCGCGGCAGGAGTGGCTCAGGCACACGCGCCCGCCGAGGGCGGCGAGCCGGCTCACCACGGTGAAGAGCGCTTCCTCCACGCGGTCGCGGGAGGTGGCGAGCACCGCGAACGGCTCGCGCTCCTCGTCGAGGAGGACCGGATCCTCCACCATCTGCGGGAACACGCCGCTCTCCTCGAGGCCCACCACGAAAGTGCGGGGCCGGCCCGCGTAGCCCGCCTGAGCGAGCGTCGTCACGTGGAGGTGCCCGGGCCGCGCCCGGTCGCCGCCGACGGACAGCGCCTCCACACGATCGCGGACGAGGCGGAGCACCTCGGCGAGCGGACGGTGGAGATCGCCGATGGCCCCCAGCTCGCCGAGCGCGTCGCCGAGGACGCTCCGCGCCGCGCCGTCGAGCTCGCCGGCGACAGCGGCGAGGCGGTCCAGGAAGGTGCGGCATCCCGACAGCAAGGCGCCGGGCCTGATCCGGCCATCCGGCTCCGGAGCGGGGACGAGGTCCAGCACGCCGGCGATCCAGCCGGCGAGGCGCTCGGCCTGGGCCGCACGCCCCACCGACCACGTGCGCATCTCCTCGTCCAGCTCTTTGTCCGCCGCGCGCTCACGGAGCGACTCGGCAAGCCCCGCGAGCGCCGGCGCGTAGGTCTCACGCGCCCACGCGGCCCCCGACTGCGCCAGGAGGCGGGCGGCCTGGCCCGAGCTGGGGCCGTCCGCGAGATCGAGGCGCAAGTCCCCCGACTGGAGCAGCCGCCGCAGCGCGGCCGCGGGGAAACCCGTCTCGATCCACGCGCAGAAGGCGAGCAGCGCCCGCGCCGGGCGGGTGAGCGCCACGGGGATGCCTGGCCCCACGGTGACGGGCCAGCCGTGGCGCTGCGCCTTCTCCCAGATGAGCTGCACGTGATCGGACCCGGCGCAGGCGATCTCGACCTGGTCGAACGCGATCTCTGCGTCGAGGATCCGGCGGAACACCTCTTCGACTTCCGCCTCCTGGCCGCCCGCGCGGAAGAGCGCGAGCGTCCCGTCGCCGACGGGCGGCGGGGCCTCGGCCGGGCGCATCAGGAAGACGAGCCGCTCGGCATCGGAGCGCGGCGCGGGCACCACGGGCTGCTGGGCGCGGTTGAGGCCGGCCTGGAGCGCGCGCAGCCGGGGCGGCGTCTCGAGGCCGGGGATGGCGAGCGTCGTTGGCGCGACCCGGTTGCCCGGCAGGACATCCAGCAGCCGCCGCTCCAGCGGGGCCCAGATGACGCCCGGCAGCTCGGTCCACAGATCCCCCGGGCGCACCGGGCACACGTCTGGGTGCAGGAGCGACTCGCGGTACACGCCGGCCGTGTCGGCAAGGTGTTGTGCGGTCAGGTGGCTCTCGTACGCTTCCAGCAGCGCCGCGAGCTCGGCGCGCTTGGCGGGGCTCTCGAAGGCGCGGGGCGGAAGGTCGGCCGCGCTGAAGCCGGCCATCCGCAGCTCGCGGATCGCCCCCCAGAGCGCCTCGGCCATCTTCGGCTGCTCGGCCAGATGGCGGAAGTACGACGGCACCGTGCTCGGCAGCTCCAGCAAGAGCCGCATGACCAGCGCCGGCCCGATCCCGTCCGGCGCGGGATCGATCCCGTGCTCGACCAGGAAGGGCGCCGCCATCGGCAGCGCCAGATCGAGCGGCGTCGTGAAGCGCAGATTCGCCCAGCCCGTGCCCTCGAGCGCCAGCCGCTCCCCCAGCGTGTGCCCGAGCGCATGCGACGGCACCAGCACCCACTTCGCGCGGGTGCGCTCGACGCGGCAGAGCTCAGCGAGCTGGGTCAGGAAGGGGTACACGGCCGAGAGGGCTCCATGGGGTGAGCCGACGTGCCTCATCGAAACAACCGGCCAAGCAGACGGCCCGTGATCTTGCCCGCGAGCCTGCGGCCAATTCGTGTCGCGATCTTGCCCTTCTGGATCGCGTTGACGTCGCCGAGGAGCTTGGCCAAGGCGTAGAGGACGCTGCGGACCGTGTTGATGCTCACGCGGCGCCCGGGTCGGGCTCCCCTCCGGGGCGCGTCAGTCCACCCCGGGCGCCAGCGAGGCCGGCGGCGCGCGCCGCCAGCGTCGCCAGAAGAAGACGCCCGAGACCGGGTGCCGCGCGATCGCCTTCTGGGCCGCCTCCATGTAGAGGTAGAGCACCGGCGTGATGTAGAGGGTGAGCAGCTGCGAGACCAGGAGCCCGCCCACGACGGCCAGCCCCAGCGGCCGGCGCGCAGGGCCGCCGGCGCCGATGCCCACCGCGACGGGCAGCGCGCCCAGCATGGCGGCCATCGTGGTCATCATGATGGGGCGGAACCGCAGCAGGCATCCCCGGTAGATCGCCTCGGCCGCCGGCGCCCCCGCCCGCTCCGCCTCCAGCGCGAAGTCGATCATCATGATGGCGTTCTTCTTCACGATGCCC
Source organism: Candidatus Rokubacteria bacterium GWA2_70_23 (assembly GCA_001788395.1). GTDB lineage: Bacteria > Methylomirabilota > Methylomirabilia > Rokubacteriales > CSP1-6 > UBA12499. Next base: position 9,218 of record MGBT01000009.1, on the reverse strand, counting down.
ACCAGCATGATGATCCCGACGAAGCCGTAGATGTTCAGCTCCATCCCGAACACCATCAGCGTGGCGAGCGCTCCCACGCCGGCCGCCGGCAGGCCGGCGAGAATGGTGAGCGGGTGGATGAAGCTCTCGTAGAGGACGCCGAGGATGAGGTAGATCACGAGGATCGTGATCAACAGCAACATCCCCTGCCCCTTGAGGGAATCCTGGAACGCCTGAGCCGTGCCCTGGAAGCTCACGGTGAGCGTCGGGGGCGGCCGCAGCTCCCGCTGCACCGCCTCGACCTGCGCCACCGCATCGCTGAGCGACACGCCGGGCTTCGGGTTGAACGAGATGGTCACGGACGGCAGCTGGCCGAGGTGGGTCACCGTGAGGGGCCCGAGCCCGGGCACGAGCGCGGCCACCGCGTCCAGCGGCACCAGCCGGCCGGCGCTCGAGCGCACGGAGAGGCGCGAGAGGGCCGTCTGGTCCTCGCGATACGCGGGATCCAGCTCGAGGATGACGCGGTACTGGTTGGACGGCGTGAAGATCGTCGAGACGTGCTTGGAGCCGTACGCGCTCCCCAGGGCGGACTCGATCTGGTCCACCGTCACGCCGAGGGCCGAGGCCCTGTCGCGGTCGATGTCCACGACCACCTGGGGACTGGTGATCTGGAGATCCGTGTTGACGTCCTGGAGCGCGGGCAGCTGCCGCAGCCGGTCGTACAGCAGCGGCGCCCAGCGGTACAGCTCCTGGAGATCCGTGTCCTGGAGCGTGTACTGGTACAGCGCCTTGGTGAGCTGTCCCCCGATCCGGATCGTCGGCAGCATCTGTGGATAGACGCGTATGCCCGGCACGGCGGCCAGCTCCGGCCGCAGCTCCTCGATCACCTGCTGGGCGTGGGGCCGCTCGGACCGCGGCTTGAGCCGGGCGAAGATGCGCCCCGTGTTGGGCACCACGTTCGCGCCGCTGGCGCCGATGAAGGACATGTACTGCTCGACGTGCGGGTTGCGCCGCACGACGTCGGCCACCGCCCGCTGATGCGCCACCATCGACTCGAAGGAGACGTCCTGGGCGGCCTCCGTGAAGGCGAAGACCGACCCGTTGTCCTCGGTCGGGATGAAGCCCTTGGGGATGACGACGAAGAGGTACGTGGTCAGCACCAGGGTGCCGAGGAGCACCCCCATCGTCGTGCGGCGATGCCGCAGTGTCCACCGCAGCGCGCGGTCGTGGGTGTGGAGCATGCCCTGGAAGAACCGCTCCGAGGCCTGGTAGAGCCGGTTCCTGCCCCCGGGTTGCGGCGCCTTGAGAAACCGGCTGGCGAGCATGGGCGTCAGCGTCAGCGAGACGAGGCCGGACACGAGCACGGCGGTCATGATGACGACGGCGAACTCCCGGAGCACCCGCCCCACCACGCCGCCCATGAAGAGCACGGGGATGAAGACGGCCGTCAGCGAGATTGTCATGGACAGAATCGTGAAGGCGATCTCGCGGGAGCCCTTGAGCGCCGCCTCCAAGCGGCCCGCGCCCGCCTCCATGTGGCGGACGATGTTCTCCAGCATGACGACGGCGTCGTCCACGACGAAGCCGACGCAGAGCGTGAGCGCCATCAGCGAGATGATGTCGATGGTGTAGCCGAGGACGTACATGACGGCGAAGGTGCCGATGAGGGACAGCGGCACCGCCAGGCTCGGAATGATGGTGGCGGAGATGTTCCGCAGGAACAGGAAGATCACCATGACGACGAGCGCGATCGTGAGGAACAGCGTGAACTCCACCTCGCGCACCGACTCCCGGATGGCCACCGAGCGGTCGTAGACGACGTTGAGGTTCACCGGCGCGGGGAGCTGCTGCCGGAAGGCCGGCAGCAGCGCGCGCACGGTGTCGACCACCTCGATGGCGTTCGTCCCCGGCTGGCGCTGCACCGCGAGGACGACGGCCCGCTCGTCGTTGAACCAGCTCGCGACCTTGTCGGTCTCGACGCCGTCGATGACGCGCCCGATCTCCTGCAGGCGCACCGGCGAGCCGTTGCGGTAGGCGACCACGAGCGGCCGGTAGGCGGCGGCGTCCATGAGCTGCCCGGTGGCCTGGATGTTGACCGCCTGGTGGGGGCCGTACAGTGCCCCTGTCGGCTTGTTCACGTTGGCGCGGACGATCGCTTGCTCCACCTCGTCGATGCCGATGCCCCGCGCGGCGAGCGCCCGCGGGTCCACCTGGACGCGCACCGCGTACTTCTGCGACCCGAACACCGTCACCTGGGCGACGCCGCTGATGGTCGAGATCCGCTGGGCCAGGTTTGTCTGCGCGTACTCGTCCACGGTGTAGAGCGGCAGCGTGGGCGAGCTGAGGGCCAGGTAGATGACGGGCTGGTCGGCCGGGTTGACCTTCTGGTACGTGGGGGGCGTCGGCATACCGGGCGGCAGCAGGGGGGCGGCCTTGGCGATGGCCGCCTGCACGTCCTGGGCGGCGCCGTCGATGTCGCGGCTGAGGGTGAACTGGATGGTGATCTGCGTCGCCCCCAGCGCGCTCGTGGAGGTCATCGAGTCGATGCCGGCGATCGTCGTGAACTGCCGCTCGAGCGGCGTGGCCACCGCCGAGGCCATCGTCTCCGCGCTCGCGCCGGGGAGCAACGCCGACACCTGGATGGTGGGGAAGTCCACGTTCGGGAGGTCGTTCACGGGAAGGAGCCGATACGCCATCACGCCGAAGATGACGATGGCCGACATCAGGAGCGTCGTCAGGACCGGCCGGCGGATGAACAGCTCGGAGCTCACGACGACCTCGGCGGCTTGATCTCCACGCGCGCCCCCGGCACGAGCCGCAGCTGCCCGTCCGTCACAACGCGCTCGCCGGCCTGGAGGCCCTCCTCGATGACCAGCTCGCGGGGGAGCCGGCGCCCCACCTTCACGCGGCGCGACTCGACGGTGAGATCCGGCTTCACGACGAAGACGAAACTCCCCTGCTGCCCGGCCTGCACCGCCTCCGCCGGCACGATCACGGCGGCCTCACTGGCGAGCATCAGGACGACGTCGACGAACTGTCCCGGCCACAGCGCGTCGTCGGCGTTCGGGAACGTCGCCTTGAGCTGGATGGTGCCGGTCGTCGGGTCGACCGTGTTGTTGACGAACGTCAACGTGCCGGCCGCGGTCCGCCGCCCTCCGTCGATCCGCGCCTCGACCGTCAGGGTGCCCCGGGCCCGGTAGCTGTTGATCGCGGTGAGCTGCTGCTCCGGGACCGAGAACGAGACGTAGATGGGCTGCACCTGGACGATGACCACGAGCGGCGCGTCCTCGCCGGATTTGACCACGTTGCCCACCTGGGCCAGCAGGTTGCCGGTTCGGCCGTCCATGGGGGCGCGGATCGCGGTGTACGCGAGCTGCAGCCGCGCCGACTCGACCATCGCCTCGTTGCCCGTGATGGCCGCCTGCGCGTTCTCGACCGCCGCCTCCGCCGCGCGCGCGGAGGCCCGCGCGTTCTCCACCGCCGCCCGGCTGGCCTGCACCACCGCCTGCAGCGCGGCGAAGTTCGTGCGCACCTGGTCGTACTGCTCGCGCGCGATGAACTCCTTCTTCGCCAGGTCGCGATAGCGCTGCTCCTGAACGCGCGCGTTCTCCATCTGCGCGAGATCGCGCTCGAGGTTCGCCAGCGCCTGCGTCACCTCGGCCCCCCGCTGCCCGAGCGCCGCCTCCGCCTGCCGGCGCTGCGCGACGTCCTTGGCCACGTTGGCTTCATTCTGTCGCAGAGACGCCTCGAAGGGCCGGGGATCGAGCGTGAAGAGGAAGTCGCCGCGCTTGACCTCCCGGCCCTCGGTGAAGTGCACCTTGGTGATCTGCCCGGCGATCTGGGACTTGACCCCCACCGTGGTGTACGCCTGCACGTTGCCCACTGTGACCACCTGCAGCGGGACCATCTTCCGCTCCACGGTCGCCACGCCGACGGGAACGGCCGCGGGCGCCGCCGCCGGCGGGGCGCCGCCGGCCCGATCCGAGCATCCCGCCGAGGCGAGCGCCGCCGCGGCGACGAGGACGAGGCTGCCGGCGAGGCGCCGCATCAGCCGGCGGCCTCGGCCGCCGCTTCCACCAGCGCCTCGAGCCCCTTGAGCGCCCGGTGCCGGTCGTCCGCGGACATCCGCGCCAGCACCGCTTCCAGGCCGCGCGTCTGCATGGTGTGCAGCTCCCGCACGAGCGCCTTGCCCTGGGCCGTCAACTCCAGCGCGTACACCCGGCGATCCGCCGGGTCGTCGCCCCGGACGACGAACTCCTTCTGCTCCAGCCGGTCGATGATGTGCGTCACGGCGGGCAACGTGACTCCGAAGGCCTTGGCGACGTCGCCCATGTGACACCCCGGGTGGTCGCTCACGTAGAACAGGACCTGGGACTGCGCATAGGTGAGGTCGAGCGACGACGCCCGCTGCCAGAGGAGCTGCCGGAACGTGGTGCTGCCCAGCGCGTTCAGGAGGTCGAGGAGACGCTGCGCCTCGCGGGCACGGGTGCGGGAGTCGGCGGCGGACATCCAGTCTTGATAGTCGACCCCCTAAACACTTTAGTCAATAAGGTTCTTCGGCATGCCGCGGCGGCGTCCTTGACAGCCGCCACGCCGGGGCCGTAGCGTAGCCGCAGGCTCGACCCTGAGGAGGACGTGCATGAACGACGCCGGCACGGTCAGTCGCTTCGCCGCCGAGATCGCCGAGCAGGTCGACCGGATCCTCACGACCGGACGGTCCGACAGCCCGGCGTAGGACGGGGCCGTTCACGCCGGCCCGGACCGGGGCGCTTCCTTTCGGCTCATCGTGAGGGTCTCCCATGCGATGACCCGGCCGGCGCTGCCCGCCCGCGCCGTGACCATCCGAGGAGCCCAGCATGAGCCAGCCCGTTCGTGTTCATCTCCGAGTCCCCGGCACCACGCCGATGCCCGAGCTGATGACGCTCATCGAGAGCATCGAAGCCGCGGGCTTCGACGGCGCCGGGATCCTCGACAGCCAGATGCTCTCCCGCGACGCCTTCGTCATTCTCGGCCAGGCCGCCACCCACACCGCGCGGCTGGAGCTGTTCCCCGCGGTCACGAATCCGTTCACGCGTCACGCCTCCGTGCTCGCGGGCGCGATCCAGACGGTCGAGGAGATGGCACCGGGCCGGGTGAAGTTCGTCATCGGCACCGGCTACACCTCCGCGAGCACCATCGGGCGCAAGCCCGCGACCCTCGCCGAGATGCGCGCCTGCATCACCACCGTGAAGGCGCTGCTCGCCGGTGAGACCGTCGACTGGAGCGGCACGCCCGGGCGCCTCGGCTATGCATCGGGGCGGCGCATCCCGGTGCTGATGGCGGCATCGGGGCCGAAGGCGATCGAGCTGGCCGGTGAGGTCGCCGACGGTGTCGTCCTCCTGACGGGGTTCAACCGGGGCATCGTGGAGACGGCCCTCGCGCACCTCGAGCGCGGCGCCCGGCGCGCCGGCCGCCGCCTCGAAGACCTCGAGATCATCTGGGCGGTGCGCACGGGGACGGCCGCGACCACCGACGAGGCGCGCCGGATGGCGCGGCCAACCGCGGTCCACTGGGGGATACTCCGCTGGGGAGACTACTGGCTCGGGCCCGCCGGGCTCCGCATCCCGAAGTTCGAGATCCCGGACGCTGTGTGGAAAGTCTATCCGGACCTCTCGCACGCCGACGACTGGAAGGCGGCGATTGCGGCGACGTCCTTTGTGCCGGACGAGGTCGTCGCCGAGCTCTGCGACGCGCTGGGACTCATTGGCACCCCTGAGCACTGCGCGGGACGCATCGTCGAGATGACGACGCTCGGCGTGTGCAACCTCTACCTGATGCCGTTCCAGACCTTCGCCCCCCCCGAGGAGGAGATCCGCGCGTTCCGCGACGTTGTCTTCCCGCATCTCCACGCCGCCGGCCTCCGCTGAATACAGTGGGCGCGCCCGCTTCCCCCGGCCGCTGCGGGTCCTGTCGCCGTGCGGGCCCCCGGCCGGCCGGCCTCCGCCACCCGCCCGTCTCCCCACCGTCGCTCATGAGCAATCCGTACTTATGCGCATGCCGGCTGATGTCGGATCGACGGCCAGTCGCCCAGGCGGGCTGCCAGCGAGAACCCGGACACTCCACAGGGACCGTCCTCGCTGGAGGCGGCTCTCGGTCAGCGCAACCCGACGCCACCCCCGCGCAACCAGGAGCCTTCCGAACGCAACCGCGAGGCTACGGATCGCTCCGTAACCCCGCGAGAAGAAATGGTGGAGCTGAGGGGGCTCGAACCCCTGGCCTCAAGACTGCCAGAGCGAGTGGAAGATCATAAGTTATAGAAAGATAGGAAGCGCCGCTCGGCAAGAGATGGCAAGAAGTAGCACCGGACGCAACCACGGCGCGACCCCAGATGCCGTGCCGGAGCCACCGCGCGCAATGAGTGCCAGTCATCTGGCGCGCCCATCGCGGGCTTGAGGTGCTACCATCGGGACTGGAGCCTACCCATGTACCAGATTACCTTGGAGATCCAGCGACTCGAGGAAGGGCCTTACCTGGGAACGAGTCCCGACTTGCCGGGGCTGATCGTGCAGGGGGCCACCCCGGAAGAGGTCGTCGACCTGGCCCCGGACGTCGCCCGGGAGTTGATCGAGATCATGATCGAGACCGGCCAGTCCCTCCCACCGAGCCTGCATCCACACCGCCCTCGGGGGGTGCGTCCGTCTTGAAGTCGATGACGCGGACGTGGTCAGTCGTGGCCTCGACGAGATCGATGTAGCCGGACAGGAGGAGGCCAGCCGCCCCGGCGCCCGCGACCGGGTACTCGACCTGCAGGGTCGGACCGACGGGGCCCGTGATCCCTTCCGCGCTCAGGGCGCCGAGCGCCCGGATGACGTCTGCCGCGGCCTCGTCCAGGTGCTCGGCGAGTCCACTGTGGCGGGCGGCCTGGCGGACGGCCCGCCCGACCTCGATCGCGGGGTCGCGGAGGACCATGGCGAGGGCGCGGTGGACGGTGTCGCCGAAGCGGCTGCCGAATCGCCCGGCGCGAGGCTTGCGGGCCGCGGGCTCAGGGAGGTCTCCGTCCCCGTCGGCCGCATGCGCATGCGCTTCCCCGGTGACGCTCGCAGGGGCGAAGCGCGGCCTGCCCGCCTCGCCGGCGGCCGTTGACCACCGCTCGGTGACCTTGCGGTAGAGCTGGGCCCCGTCCAGGCGCCTGGGCTTGCCCCGTGGCGGGATCGCGCGGGCCCAGGCTGGCTCGGCGCCGTCGCGATACGGCTCGCGCTCGCGCACGGATGCGAGGCTCGTGGCCGCGAGGAGATCGCCACAGATCAGCTTGCCCGGCGGCATGGCTCCGGCGCGCGGGACCACGAGGAGGTCGCGCGCGCGGGTGGCGGCGACATAGACGACGCGCCGGCGCTCCGATTGTCGGTACTGCTGCTCGGTGGCGCGCAGCGCGCCGCCCGCGGGCTCTTCCCAGCCGAGGTCGTCCAGCTCCATGAGCCAGCCCCGCCCGTCGCGGCTCATGCGCCACGGGCTTCCCTGGCCCCGGCTATCCCAGATGCCCCGGCCGTCCCAGATCACGACGACCGGGAACTCGAGCCCCTTCGCCTGGTGCACGGTGAGGACCTGCACGGCCTCGGCTTAGACGCTCGCGAGAAACGCCAGGGGTGTGCTTGTCAGAAGTGACCCACCCGATCGGGGAGCTGGAGGGCAGGCTGCCAGACGACGGTTCGACTGCGGAGAGGAAGCCTGTGGAAAGTGTGGACATCATACAGCCGATGCCCACACTTCCCACAGGCCCTACGACGATTGCAAGAAAGTCGCCAGAAAAAAGGAGCGGGTCACTCTATGCGAGCACAAGTGGTCAACTTCTCGTTAGCGTCGAGGCCCAACCGGGTACGGGAGGTCGAGCTGGGCGGGGGCCTCCACCCACTCGCGCAGCCGCGCCGTCACGGCGTCATAGTCGAGCCCGTCCGCCGCGGCCATCTGCTCGAGCACGAGGCAGACCTCGCGGAGGCGGGCCAGGCGCTGGGCGCCGTTCGCGCCCAGGGCCACCGCGCGGCCCAGCGCCGTCCGCTCGAGGAGATCCCGGGCCGTGGAGCCGGGGGAGCGCTCGACGCGCCGCCGGCAGAGCTCGCGGATCAGCTCGCGGGCCTGTCGCATACGCTCGGCGCCCTCGTCCGATGGGGCGCCGCCCGCGGCCGCCAGCTCGCGGACGAGGTCGGCGGGGTCCACCGCGAAGAACGGAGGCCGGAGGAGGGCGGCCTCGGCGACGCCGTCGTTCCTGTCGGCCACGGCGCGGAGGCCGAGGAGGAATTGCCGGTGCAGGGGGTCGGCGAGGAAGAGCTTGCCGCCGCGCGAGGCGTAGGGGATGCCCTCGGCGTCGAGCGACGGGAACAGGAACGAGAGCCGCCATGTGGAGATGGCCAGCACGGCGATGTCTCCGTAGCGCACCCGGCGGGACCGGCCGTCGAGCGGATCAGTCACCTGGACCTCGCTGGCCTCCACGAGGTGGCGGAGATAGCGGGCGAGAGCCCGGCCCTCGAGCTCCCGGTACTCGTCGGCCTTGTGCTTGGCGCCATCCCGGAACTCGAAGGGAAGGACGTCGACCACGGGCCCGTCGGGCACCTCGCGACCGGCCTCGAGCGGCTGCTGGAAGACGCGGCCCGTGGCCGGGTCGAACGGGTGCCCGTCCGGCGAGGGGCCGAGGATGCGCCCGAAGCGATCGTTGAGCCATGTGATCAGGGCGGACCGGCTGCGGAAGTTGGCCGAGAGCGTCACGCGGAGGGGGCCGCTCCGCCAGACGATCTGGCAAACCTCGTCGTACATCGCCACATCGGCCCGGCGAAAGCGGTAAATGGACTGCTTGGGATCACCGACCAGGGTGAGCCTGTCCTCGGCCAGCACCACGTCGCGCCAGCCGGCGGCCCGGGGCTCGCGCTCGGCGAGGAGGAGCACGATCTCGGCCTGGAGGGGGTCCGTGTCCTGGAACTCGTCGACGAAGACGTGATCGAACAGTCCCTGGAACTCCGCGCGCACCTCACGGTTTGCCACGAGGAGATCCCGGAGCTTGACGAGGAGATCGAGCTGGTCGAGCCGGCGCTGCCTCGCCTTGACGCGCTCGTAAAGCGCCACGGCGACGGGGAAGAGACGGACCAGGCGCGTGGCCAACCACTGGTTCAGCGGGGCGCGCAACTGACCGCCGAGGCCGTCCCTGAACGCTTTCCAGGCGGCCCAGGCGGCCTCGTCATTGTCGAAGTCGCCGCTCTTCGTGGGCCCGCTCG
>MGBT01000008.1 GCA_001788395.1 Candidatus Rokubacteria bacterium GWA2_70_23 | reverse complement strand
GTCATCGCCTCGCCCGTCACGGGCCGTACCTGAGCTCGAGGGGCGCGGTGACCGCGCGCGCCAGGTCGCCGATCTCCCCTCGGGCCCAGCGCGCCTCGACCTTGCGGAGGAGCGTGGCCAGGATCCCATCGGAGAACACGTGCTCCACCCAGCGCGAGACATCGCCCCGGCGGCAGTGGTGGGCCAGCACCTCCTCCTCCACGCAGGCCGCCGCCTCACGGAACTCGTTGAGACTCTCGGCCATCGCCACCACTCTCCCGTCGCGGCGGCGGAAGAGGAAGGCCCGGTCCGGCCCCACGCGCTGATCGGCGTACTTGGTGAGGTGGCGGACATGCGGCGTCTCCCTCGGCGTCGCCGTGAAGCTCCAGAGCCTCGGAGGCCCGCCCGCATCCGCCTCCACCAGGACGAACTCACCTCGGGCGAGCTCGGGCAGCACGGACACCGCGCTCTCGCCGTCTACGGGGAAGGCGGCCAGACGCGCGCGCAGGAAGTCCAGCTCCTCCCGGGCCGTGGTCCGCGCCAGGACGAACACATCCATCGCCTCGACGACCTTGTCACTGAGCCAGCTCCCCTTGTAGCTGGCGAGGCAGAACCCCTTGTCCTCCAGGCCCAGCGCCTCGGGCGCCACCCCGCCGCGGTGCAGCGAGTAGTGCGCCTCGTCGAGGATCACCCAGTGGGGCAGCCCGAACCGGTGCCGCAGGCTCCGGATGGCGGCGAGCCCCGCTGCGATGCACTCGACCTTGTCGCCGTGGGCGAGCTCGGAGAGGTCGGCCACGACGCAGGCCGCCGGGTCGCGCTCGAAGCGCCCCAGCGTCCGCTCCATCGAGCGCCGGTCGCGGATCGCCGTCCAGGTCACGCCGGCCAGCCGCCGGAGCACGCGGTAGTCGCCCTCGGGATCGATGACGCACACGGAGTACCGACGGCCGAGCAGCCGCTCGATGAGCCCCCCGACCATCCACGACTTCCCGGACAGCGGATCGCCCTGGATCAGCACGTTCACGCCGCGCTCCGGGATGGTCACGGGCTCGGCGCTGCCCACCGCCCATCCCACCGCGATCCGATGCCGGGGCGAGCGGGCGACGGAGAGGCGCTCGGGCAGGATCGAGTCCTCCAGGGCGCAGGCGATGGCCTCCCCGTCGGTGCCGGGGAACACCCAGTCCGCCCGCGCCTGCAGGCCGTCGAACGCATTGGACGGACAGGCGCACCAGCCGCAAACCTCGAACAGCGGCAGGTCGTTCTCGGCATCCCCGAGCGCGAGGACGTCGTGGAAGGAAAGCCCGAGGGCGCGGATCACCTGGGCCACGCCGGTCCCCTTGGTGATTCCCGCAGGCAAGAGCATCAGCGCCCCGCGATTGTAGACAAGATCCAGGCTCACCCCGGCGGCGACGAGGGCCTCCCGCACCCGCGGCTCGTCGCTCCGCCCGGTCCCCACGATCACGTGGCCGTGCTCGTAGTAGATGCCGCGGCGGTCCAGCTCGGCGAGGAGGCGGAGCGGCGGCGGCGGCGCCTGGTCGCGGATGAGGCCCTCGAGCGGGTAGTAGAGCACGGCCCCGTTCTCCGCCACGACGGCATCGAAGAGGTCGAGCCGCTCGCACACCCTTGTGATCTCGAAGAACGTGCGCCCGGTGACCAGGACCAGGCGCAGCCCCGCGTCCCCGGCCTTGCCGAGGGCGCGGAGCGCCTCGGGCCCGATCAGGTCGTGCGAGGCCAGGGTCCCGTCGTAGTCGCAGGCGAGCGCCTTGAAGATCACCGCAGCTCCATGGGAGCAAACCCGATGCCACCAGATCCCGCCCCGTTTCCGCTCGGTTGCCGAGCCGGCCACGGCCCGTCGCGGGGTACCCATGCCCCACCTGGGGCGCGACCTCCAGGCTTGCCCCTCGGCCCCCGCCCGGATCACGAAAACCGTTTCGCTCACTTAGCTCGGCGCCGGCGCGGGGCACCACCCTTGCAAGGCTGGATCGGCGGTTGCAGTTGTGTTCACGGGCTCGGTCGAAGCAAGCCGTAGGCCGGACGCGCTCTGGCCGGCGCCCGGCCCGGTGGAGAAGGGGCGATGGCGACCACGGAGATCCTGGGTGCCCCCGCGAAGGCCGTGGAGGAGCGCGTCCTCGGCCTCGTCGGCGCACTGATCGCCGAGCTCGGCCCGCTTCCCGCCCATCGTTCCCCCGGTATGGACGACTTCCTCGATCGCGATCTCGGCATCGGCAGCCTCGAGCGCGTCGAGCTCCTGCTGCGCCTCGAGGAGGCCTTCGGCGTGCGGCTGGCCGATGCCGTGATGGCGGAGGCCGAGACGCCTCGCGACCTGGCCCGGGCGGTTGTGAGCGCTGCGCCCGCCGTCCCCGAGCGCATCCACGAAGCGCTTCCTCCGCTCGCGGCGGCGGCCCGCGTGCCCGCCAGCGCCGCCACGCTCGTGGACGTGCTGCGCCGCCACGCCGAGAGGGATCCCGCGCGCGTCCACATCTTTCTCCGGGAGGAGAGCGACTCGGAGCAGCCCATCACGTACGGGGGCCTGCTCGAACGGGCCGACCGCGTGGCCGCCGGCCTGGCCGAGCACGGCATCGCGCGGGGCCAGTCGGTGGGGCTCATGCTGCGAACGGAAGCCGCCTTCTTCGAGGCCTTCTTCGGCACGCTCCTGGCGGGGGGCGTCCCCGTCCCGATCTATCCGCCCTTTCGCATGGACCGCATCGAGGAGTACGCGCGCCGCCAGGCCGGCATCCTGAGGAACGCCCAGGTCCGCCTCTTGATCACCTTCGCCGGCGTGGAGCGCCTGGGGAGGCTCCTGCGCGGGCGCGTCCCGACGCTCGGGGAAGTCACCTCCGTGGAGCGGCTCGCCGCGAGCGGCGCCCGTCCGCCCGCGCTCTCGCTCGGCGGAGGCTCCCCCGCGCTGATCCAGTACACCTCGGGGAGCACGGGCGAGCCCAAGGGCGTGCTCCTCTCCCATGCCAACATCCTCGCCAATATCCGCGCCATCGGAGAGGCCCTCGCCATCCGTCCGGACGACGTCGCAGTGAGCTGGCTCCCGCTCTATCACGACATGGGACTCATCGGCTCCTGGCTCGGCTCGCTCTACTTCGGCATCCCCATCGCCATCCTGTCGCCGCTCGCGTTCCTCTCCCGCCCCGCGCGCTGGCTCCGGACCGTGCATGCCCACCGCGGCACGCTCTCGCCCGCGCCCAACTTCGCCTTCGACCTCTGCGTGCGCAAGGTGCGCGACGCCGAGATCGAGGGGCTCGATCTCGGCTCGTGGCGGCTGGCGCTCAACGGCTCAGAGCCGGTGAGCCCCGAGACCATCGAGCGCTTCACCCGGCGTTTCGCCGCCTACGGCTTCACGCCCGAGGCCATGTGTCCGGTCTATGGTCTCGCCGAGTCCTCGGTGGGCCTCACGGCCTCCCCGCCGGGGCGCCCGCCCCGGGTGGACCGGGTCGCCCGCGAGCCCTTCCAGCAGCGTGGCCAGGCGCTGCCCGCCACGCCCGCCGAGCCTCACCCCCTCTGCTTCGTCTCGTGCGGGCGTCCGTTGCCGGGGCACCAGGTGCGCATCGTGGACGCCGCCGGCCGGCCGCTGCCCGAGCGCAGCGAGGGCAGGATCGAGTTCAGCGGACCGTCGGTGACCGCCGGCTACTTCCGGAACCCCGAGGCCACCCGAGCCGTCCGCCGCGACGGCTGGATGGACGCAGGCGATCTCGGGTACCTCTCGGACGGCGAGCTCTTCGTCACCGGCCGCGTCAAGGACATCGTGATCAAGGCGGGGCGCAACCTCTATCCCCAGGAAGTCGAGGAGGTCGTGGGCGACATCCCGGGCATCCGCAAGGGGTGCGTCGCAGCCTTCGGCATCCCGGACGCCACGCTCGGGACGGAGCGCCTGGTCGTCGTGGCCGAGAGCCGCGAGGCCGGCCCCGAGACCCGCGAGCGGATCGAGCGCGACGTCATGGATCGCGTGATGGCTGTCCTCGGCATTCCGCCCGACGCCGTCCTGCTTGCCCCGCCGGGCACGGTCCTCAAGACGTCCAGCGGCAAGGTGCGCCGGAGCGCGATGCGCGAGGCGTATCTCGGCGGAACCCTCGGCCGCGCGCGCCCGTCGGCCCGCGCCCAGTGGACGCGACTCGTGCTCGAGGGCCTCCGCGCGACGGTCAGGCGGGCGGCGGCGCGCTCGGCGGCGCTCCTCTACGCCGCCTATGTCGGCGGCCTCCTCGTGCTGACGTGGCCCTTGCTCTGGCTCTCGCTCATCGCGTTCCCGTCGGGGCGCCCCGCCCACGGGCTCGCCAGGCTCTGGTGTCAGGTCATCCTGGCCCTCGCCGGCTGTCCCATCAGGGTGGAAGGGCTCGAGCACCTGCGAGGTGTCGGCCCCGCGGTCCTCGTGGCCAACCACTCGAGCTACCTCGACGCGGTAGCGCTCCTGGCGGGGCTCCCGGGAGACTTTCGCTTCGTCGCCAAGCGCGAGCTGCTGCGCGCCCCGGTCATCGGCACCGTGATCCGCAAGGGCGGTCACCTCACCGTGAATCGCACCGACCTGGCAAGGAGCCTGGAGGACGCCGATCGCGCCAGCGCCGCGCTCCGGGGCGGTGTCTCGCTTCTCGTCTTCCCCGAGGGCACCTTCGTCCGCGCCCCCGGGCTCCTGCCCTTCAAGCTCGGCGCTTTCAAGGCAGCATCGGAGAGCGGCTGCCCCGTGATCCCCGTGACGATCCGCGGCACGCGAGAGATCCTGCCCGCCGACACCTGGCTCCCGCGCCAGGGGCCGATCACCCTCGCGATCGGCGCGCCGATCGCCCCCGAGGGCGACGGCTGGCCCGCGCTCGTCCGCCTCCGCGACTGCTCGCGCGAGACCATCGCGCGACGGCTCGGCGAGGAGCCGCTCAGCGCTTCTTGATCTTGGGCTTGGTGACCCCCCAGAGCACCCGGGGGCCGTGGTCCGTCTCGCTCATCACGGTGTCCTTCCGCACGGCCACATGCGCCCTCTTCGGCCCGCGCTTCGTCCTCGACGACGTGATCCAGGCTTCGGGCGGGCGACCGGCCTTCGCCGACCGCGGGGCGGCAGGCGCGCTCTTGCGCTTGGTCATGGTCGCCTCCTCAGCCGCCGACGTCCTTCTCGCGCTCGTGGAGGCAGAACTCCCCCACGACAGGCGTCGTCAGCCGCTCGTACTCGCCGTACGGCAGGTGGGCGACCTCGTGGTGGTTCCCCGCCTGGAAGAAAATCTCCCCGGTCCTCTTGAGGCACGCGTCCACGTAGACGGGCATCCCGTAGAGGTTCCCGAAGGGCGGCATTGCCCCCATCTCGCAGTCGGGGAAGAGCTGGCCGAGCTCGGCCTCGGCGGCCAGCGCCAGGTGCCGCCGTCCCGTGCCGTGGCGCACCGCCTGGAGGTCGATCCGGCAGGCGGGCGGCAGCACCACCATGAGATGGCCGCCGCCCTCCCCGCGCACAACCACAACCTTGGCCAGCTCGCGCTCGGCCACGTGGGTGGCCGTGGCGACCTCCTTCGCCGTGAAGGCCTCGCGATGGGGCATGACCGCACAGGCGATGCCCCGTTCGGTGAAGAAGCGGTGGAGACGATCGTTGAGTGCCATGATGACCCTCCTTGTCCCGGCCTGTATTCCCCGGCGGTCACGTCATCTGAGTGCGCAGCCACGTCGCGGCGAGCGCCGCATCACGCTCGTCCGTCACCCGGAGCACCGGCACCCTGGGCGCGGGCGCCCCGGCGGAAGCCCCCGACGGCTCCGCCGAGAAGCAGGCCACCGCACGGATACGCGCGTCCCCCGCCGCCACCGTCACCGCAGCCGGGATGCCGGAGCCGATTCCGGCGAGCGCCACGCGCCCCATGTCGAGCTCGTCCAAGGTCGTCAACGCATCCACGGCCGCGCCCAGGTCCTCGACCTGCTGCGTCGTCGTGCACTGCTCCGGAGCGCCCTCGCTGTCCCCGTGTCCCGTCCAGTCGAAGAAGAAGGCGGCCAGCCCCTCGCCCCAGAGCGTCTGGGCCAGCCGGCGGCTCTCGGGGCTGTCCTTCCCGGCGCCGCCTGGGGCGACCACCACGACCGGATGCGGTCCGGGCCCCTCGGGAACCAGGAGCTCGCCGGCGAGCCTGAGCCCCCTCGAATTCCTGAACGACACGCCGAGGCCCTCGGCCCTGGTGGCCGGCTCGGCGTCCGTGTTGGCAGACGCAAGCACCCGGATCACCTCCTCGTCGGAGACCGGGGAGAAGTCCGCGTAGTACTCCCCGACGGCCGCGAACGCCTCATCCACGATCAGGCTCACGAAGCGATCCGCCTCCCTCCGGAACCGGTCGGCGGCGTGGGCGGAGGCGCAGGGCGCGGCGACGGTGACCTCGGTGGCGCCGTGGCGGCGCGCGTACCGGAGCGCCGCCTCCACCGTGAGCCCGGTGGCCAGCCCATCGTCCACGAGGAGGACGGGCACCCCCGGCAGGTAGCGCGCCAGCGGGCGCACCGGATAGGCGACCATCCGCCGCCTGATCTCGGCGCCGACGCGCGCCTTGATCCGCTCCACATCGTCCGGGCCGAGGCCGAGCGCCGCGACCACCTCGCGGTCGGTCACGGCCTCGCCGTCCTCGTCGAGCGCCCCGAAGGCGACCTCGGGGGCGATGGGCGCGGTGAGCTTGCGCGCATACGAGCAGGTGAGCGGCGCCCCGAGCCGTCGCGCGATGGGTGCAGCCACCACCACGCCGCCACGGGGAATGGCCGCGACGATGGACAAGCGCGAGACCAGCGACGCCAGCGCGTCGGCCAGCGCGAGGCCGGCCTCCGTGCGGTCCTTGAAGCCGGTGCGCCCCTCTTTCACCACATCACATCCTTGATCTTCATGCCCGTCCCCTTCGTGAGCGGCTGCGGCGAGCGCCCGACCGAAGCCGGCGCCGTCACCCGCGCCAGGAGTCTCTCACCGTATAGCCTCTGGCCTCCAGCGCCCGGATGACGGGCCCGGGGTTGATCGTTCCGACACGGACGATCGCCTCCTTCAGCCCCGCGCGGTTGAGCAGGGTCATGACACTCGAGATGGTGGCGCCTGCGGCCTCGACCACCTGCACCACTTCCGACAGGGCCGCGGGACGCTCGGGCAGCTCCACGTCCAGCCGACTCGATGGCTCGTGGGCGCCCATCGCCCGCACGAAGAGGTCGAGCACGTCGGTCTCCGTCACGATCCCGACCAGCCGCCCTCCCTCGGTCACCGGCAGCCCGCTGATCTTCTCCGCCACCATGAGCCGAGCGGCCTCCTCGACGGGGAACATCGGCCCGGTGGTGATCACCGTGCGCGTCATGATCTCGGACACGGCCAGGCGCTCCAGGAGGTAGCGGAGCTCGTGGGCCTCGAGGGTCGTCGCCCCCGAGGGCATGGCGCGCTTGAGGTCCCGGTCGGAGACCATGCCGCAGAGCTTGCCGTCCTCCACGACCGGCAGGTGGCGGATGCCGCGCCTCTGCGCGAGCTGCACCGCCTCGGGCACGGTCGTCGTCGGCGAGATCACGAGCACCTGCGGCTGCATCACGTCGCGGACGAGCATCAGCACACCTCCTCGGGCAGGCATTCCTCGAGCGCGGCGGGCCGCTCGCCCACCGACTCGGCCACGGCCGGGTGGACGATGCGCCCGGCCCAGACATTGACCCCGCGCGCCAGATCGGCATTGGCGCCCACAGCCCCCGCCGCCCCGCGCGTCGCCAGGTCGAGGACATACGGGAGCGTGGCATTGGTCAGAGCGAACGTGGAGGTGCGGGGCACGAGCGCCGGCATGTTCGCCACGCCGTAGTGGACCACGCCCGCCACGAGGTAGATGGGCTCGAGGAGCGTGGTCGGATGGATGGTGGCGACGCAGCCGCCCTGGTCCACGGAGATGTCCACGATGACCGCCCCCTCCTTCATCCGCTCCACCAGCGCGCGCCCCACGAGCCGGGGAGCGCGCGCGCCGGGCACCAGCACCGCCCCGATCAGGAGGTCGGCGCGCTCCACGGCCCGCGCGACATTGAACGCGTTCGACGCGAGCGTCACCACCTGGCCGCGGAAGAGGTCGTCGGCGTGCCGCAGCCGGTCGAGGTTCACGTCGAGCAGCGACACGTCGGCGCCGAGCCCCACCGCGGCCTTCGCCGCGTTGAGCCCGGCCGTGCCCGCCCCGAGGATCACCACATTGCCCCGCGGCACGCCGGGCACCCCCGAGAGGAGGATGCCCCGCCCCCCGTGGGCCTTTCCCAGATGATACGCCCCCTCCTGGACCGCAAGCCGCCCGGCAACCTCGCTCATGGGCGTGAGCAGCGGCAGGCTCCCGTCCGGCCGCTGCACGGTCTCGTAAGCGATGGCGATGGCGCTCGAGCCCTGCAGCACCCGCGTCAGCTCCGGGACGGCGGCGAGGTGCAGATAGGTGAAGAGGATCTGGCCACGCCTGAGCCGCCCGTACTCCTCCTGGATCGGCTCCTTCACCTTCAGCACGAGGCTCGCCTCGCCCCAGACCTGGGAAGCCGTGGCCAGGGTCGCGCCCACCGCGGCGTACTCGTCGTCGCGGATCCCGCTGCCGGTGCCCGCTCCGGTCTCCACCAGCACGCGGTGGCCGGCGTCCCCCAGCGCGCGAGCCCCCGCGGGGGTGAGCGCCACCCGCTGCTCTCCCGGCTTGATCTCCCTCGGCACGCCGACGATCATCGCGCCCCCATCACCAGCCCCCGCCGGGTCCGGCTATCCCGCCTCCCACGAGTGTCGCCCTCTCCACGCCCGCGGCCGGCACTACTCGTGCATCGGCATCCCGGGCTCCTTCTTCTCCTCCGGCACCTCGGTCAGCGTGGCCTCGGTGAGCAGCAAGAGGCTCGCCACGGACACGGCGTTCTCGAGGGCCACGCGCACCACCTTGGTCGGGTCGATGATGCCGGCCGCGACCAGGTCTACGTACTCACGCCGCGCCGAATCGAAGCCGAGCGTGCCCGCGCCCTTCCGCATCTCGTTCACCACGACGCCCCCATCGACGTCGGAGTTCTGGGCGAGCTGCCGCGCGGGCGCCTCGAGCGCCCGCTTCAGGATTTGCAGTCCCGTGCGCTCGTCGCCCTCGGCACTCCGCTCCTCCCTCTCCACCGCCTCCATGGCGCGAAGCAGCGCCAGGCCGGCGCCCGGGACCACTCCTTCGGCCATGGCCGCCTTCGTCGAGGCGATGGCGTCGTCGAGGGCCTCCTTGCGGCTCTTCATCTCGACCTCTGACGGCGCGCCCACGCGGATCACCGCCACCCCGCCGGAGAGCTTCGCCAGCCGCTCTTCCAGCTTCTCGCGGTCGTAGTCGCTGAGGTTCTCCACCGGATCCTCGAGCTCCATCTCCTTGGCGATGGTGACGCCGTCGTTGCAGACGATGGGGCTGCCGTAGCGCTTCTCGATGAGCACCGACTACGACCGCGGCCCGAGCGTCACGCGGACGGCGTCGGTCAGCGTCGCGACGCCGCGAAGCAGCCGCTCGCGGGCTTCGGACCGGAACAGGACCGTCTTGCGAGCCATGGTGTCTCCTCCTCTCCTCGTCCGGACAGACATCGCGAAGGGCGCGCCCCACCGGGCGCACTCCGCCGGCTGCGCCGCCCGCGTTCATCGCAATCACTGAGCAACTCGAATGCCACCAGCTTGGTCAATGAAAACCGTGTGTTGAGCCACAGACCCTCAGCCCCCGCCGGGACTTCACGCCCCGGGTGAGGCGCCACCGCCACGCTCTCGGGACTGCCGCCCCGCCACGTACTCGACGCACCGGGAAAGCGTGGAGAGCTTCGGGTAGTCGGTCTCGGGGTTCAGCGGCTCCCCGACACTGGCGAGGAAGCGCAGCGCGCGCAGGTCTCGCTTGCAAACCAGGTCGGCGCCGAGCTTCATCATCATGCGGATCGCCGTGGGCGCCGTGTACCACACGGAGACCCGGTGCGCCTCGAGGACCCCGTACCAGCGCTCGGCGTCGAACTCCGCCTCGTCCACGATGCTGGTCACGCCATTGGTCAGCGGCGCGATGATCCCGTAGGAGGTGCCCGTGACCCACCCCGGGTCCGCGGTGCACCAGAACACGTCCTCGGGGTGGAGATCCAGCGCGAGCCGGCCCGTGATGTGGTGGGCCACCACGGCCTG
>MGBT01000007.1:13928-17212 GCA_001788395.1 Candidatus Rokubacteria bacterium GWA2_70_23 | reverse complement strand
GACTGACCGCACGGTCCAGCAGTCACAAGCCGCGCGAGGGTCATCGGTGCGAAGGGGCGTCCGTTGCGGGCCAGGATGCCGCGCGCGGCCAGCGCCGCCGCGAGCGCGCGGAGACTACGGCCCGGCGCCAACGCCCGGAGCCAAGCCAGCGCCGCTTGCTCCTGGGGCTCCGGCTCGACGTGGAGCCCATCCGACGCCAAGCGGCAGCCGTAAGGGGCATGCCGGCTCACGCGCCGCCCCTGGCCCTTGAGCCGCGCCAGCGCGTCCCGTGTCTTCTCCCCGATCAGCGGCCGATAGTGCTCGGCCATCAGGCCCTCGACGCCGGCCATCAGGAACCCCGCGGCCGAGTCCGCCTCCATTCGGCCCCTGCCGACCACGTGCAGCTCGACCCCGCGGCGCGAGAACTGACGCATGTGGTCGAGCTGCCCGGCGACGTCGCGCGCGAAGCGGTCCAGATTGTAGACGACGACGAAGCGGGCGCCGGTGGCCCGGACCCGCTCGGCGAGCCGATGCAATCGCCTGCGCTGTCCTCCGCTCACGCCGTCGTCGGTGAGGACCTCGACGAGTTGCCAACCTTGAGCCCCGCAGTAGTCCTCGATCCGTGCGCGCTGATCCTCCAGGCTGACCTCGAGGCGGCCCTCACCGCCGCCCGGCTCACACGGCGGCCCGGGCGACCTCACGCGACTGAAGCGGAGGGCGAGCAACACACTGAAGGGGAGTACGCGCGGGTACATGTAATGGAAGGAAGGCTTGTCGGGAAGTCGCGCGCGCCCATCGGTTCGGGGCGAGGTTGCACGGTTCTGCAGAGCCGGTCGATTTATAAGATCAGCCGCTCACCCAAGTCCCGGAGGTCGCGTACAAAGTCCTCGGGTTTGGGTGGCTCGATCCAGCGAACAGCCTCCCAGTCGTCGAGTGTGGCGGAGCACAGCACTCTAGCCAAATCGGCCGGGAACAGCCCCGCGGCTTTGCTGTGTGCATCGGTCAGCGCGCGGTCGAGAGGCAAGCCCATCAGGCGGCAGAATCCCCAGATGTCGGCCAAGTCCTTCGGCTCTTGACGATCGATGGCGGCCGTCACCTTGTTCGCGAGAATATTTTCCGGGCTGTCCATCCGCCCCAGTACCGGATGCGTGCGGATCTCGCCGAGATGCGATGGGACGTCGTTGATCAATTCGATCTTGAGGACAACTTCAGTCGCGAGGAGGGACAGGCGGGCGAACGCGGCGTCTTTTTGGATGACGTCGATCCGCCAATTCGACGAGTCGGCGAGGGCGTGGACGATTCGATCGGTCCACAGGCGGAATCGTGGGTCGTCGTTGACGAACAGATCCAAGTCATCCGAGAACCGATGGTGAAGATAGCCGCGGGACGAGGCGGTTCCACCCGTGAGGTAGAAGTCGGTCTCGACGGTGTTGATGACCTTCAAGACCCGATCCTGCAGCGGATAGAGCGTGTCGAAGAAGAAGGCCCGATCCATCTACAGCTTTTCGGGGTGATGCGCCGTCAGCCACTCGACCAAGAAGTCGAACCCACGGCGACGGCCCGGCGAGCGAACCCGTGTACGCACGAGAGGCCAGCGTTCAACGAGGCCCCGGTACCCAAGCAGTCGGATGATCTCGCGATAGGACGCGTACTCCAACAGACGAGTGGTTGCCCACTCTTGGTCCAACCGTCCGAACGTCGCACGTCCTGACAACAGCTCGGCGAATCGGACCTCGTCGAGCTCATAATCCCACAGGTATGTCGGTCTCCGCAGCATGGTTGCGCCGACTCGAATTGTAACGTCTTTCTGGAGATAAATCGAGACGCGGCTGAGCCGAGATTCCGGGAGGGGATCGGTCACGGTGAGCGCATGCCGGTCGTACACCCTGTGATCGGCCGCCCCCTGCCGCGGGAGCAGCATTGTCTCAGGCTAACGGGGGACGACGGGTGCTGGTGCGCCCGTTCCCCCACGATCCAGGCGTGCTCAGGCGTTGCGGGGAGGCGGGCCGAGGTCTCCCGGAGCCCCCCCGGCTCCCGCCGCGCGCGGCGGGAGGGCTTTCGAGTCTTGCTTTTTGGCTTGTCGCGCCTCAAGCCATTTCTTTAGGGACTGAGGGCTCTCGCCGGAATGGCGACCGGCGAGAAGCCCGACCACAGTCAAATCCTCATCGAGATCTGGCCAGTGAATGTACGCTCCCTCTCCGAAGATCTCAAAATGATTGCGCTCCTCAGGTGCGCCATACCACAGGCGAGGATACCAACCTAGAGGGACGAGTATGGTTCGACCATCCACGAGATCAACGGTTAAGGCCTCCTCACTGACTGTCACGCGTCGCGCCCGGGCCTCCTGTAGTTCAACGGCCAAAGAATTCATACCACCTCCGGCGGGGCGGAAACCCCGGCCTTCAGGCCAGGGAGGAGCCCCGTGCCCTTGACTCGACTCTGTGGGAGACTACGTGCATGGAACTCGGGATCACACGGACGCGCAACGCGGTGTATCAGACGGCCTACCACGCGGTCTGGATTCCCAAGTACCGCAGGAAGGTGCTGGTCGGCGGAGTGGCCGAGCGTCTGCGCGGTATTCTCCACGAGATTTGCCAAGCCAAGGGGTTTGAGGTGCTGGCGCTGGAGATCCAGGCCGACCACGCGCATCTGTTCTGTTCGGCCCCGCCCGCCATCGCACCCTCGCTGGCGATCCAGTGGTTCAAGGGCATCTCGGCTCGCACGCTGTTCGCCGAGTTCCCCGCGCTCCGTACCACCCTGCGGAAGGGCCACCTCTGGGCGCCGTCCTTCTACGTCGGCACCGCAGGCAACGTGGCCGCCGCGACGATCCAGCGGTATATCGAGCGCACCGAGCACATTCGGGCGAGGCGCTGAGTGCTTACCCGGCGCGGCTTCCGCTACCGGATCTACCCGACGCCTGAGCAAGAGACGCGCCTGCGCCAGTGGGAAGGCGCGTTGCGAGTCCTGTGGAATCTGGCCCACGAGCAGCGCCTCGCCTATTTGAGACGGCACACCAAGATGCCCACGGCGTTCGATCAGATCAACGAATTGACGGCCCTCCGCGCTGACGTGCCGTGGATGGCCGACGTGCCCCGCAACGTGTCCGCTCAACTGCTCGTTGACCTCGACGCGGCCTGGCAACGATGCTTCTCCAGGCTGGGGCGTCGGCCACGTTGGAAGAAGAAGGGGCGCGACACCATCAACCTCACGGAACCGCATTCGAAGGGCTTCCGCTTGACCTCCACGGGCGTGCTGTTCCCCAAACTCGGAGACCTTCGCGCCGTCCTGCACCGGCCCTGCGTCGG
>MGBT01000007.1:5718-13869 GCA_001788395.1 Candidatus Rokubacteria bacterium GWA2_70_23 | reverse complement strand
GCGAGGCAGACCTCCCGGAGCCGGTACTCCGTACCGAGCCGGTGGTCGCCATCGATCGCGGGATTACCCACCTGCTCGCCGACTCGGATGGCGTGTTGGTGCCCAACCCACGACGCCTGGAGTTGGCGCTCAAGAAGCTGCGGCGTGCCCAGCGCGTGGTCAGTCACCGGAAGAAGGGTTCCCGCCGACGAGAGCGTGCCAAGACCCGCGTCGCCAGGATCCACAGGAAGATCCGCAGGCAACGGACCCACGTGCTGCACGAACTCTCGTCCCGCTACGCCAAGAGCCACGGCGTGGTCGTCGTCGAGGACTTGAACGTGAAGGGCATGGTCAAGGGTGGGCTCGGGCGGCACATCGCCGGAGCCGGTTGGGCGACGTTCTGCTCGATGCTGCGCTACAAACTGGAGGCCACGGGGGGCACCCTCGTCGAGGTGCCAGCCCACTATTCCAGCCAGACGTGTACGGCCTGCGGCGTCGTGGACGCTGCCAGCCGGTCCGGCGAAGTCTTCTGCTGCGTGGCCTGCGGGCACGAGGCCCACGCGGACCTGAATGCTGCTCAAGTGCTCCGCAGCCGCCGAAACGGCGGTGGTGCTGGCCGTGGAGGCTTCCCCGAAGTCAGGGGGCCTGCGAAACGGCAACTCCGCGTTGTAAAGCGCGGACTCCCGACTGGTCAAGGTCTTGGGCTCCTTAAAGGCCCCGGGCTTCAGTCCGGGTGATGTTTACACCACCTCTCCAGTAATGTCTCGCGATGCTCCTGGACGAGCTTCGCAATTGTGTTGAGTTCCGCTCGATTAAATCCGCCTGCCCCTTCCAACACCACAGGCATACCGAGGGGACGCCCTCAACTCGGAGTCGAAGGATTCGACGGAATTACATGGTAACGCGAAGGTAGCGGCTCGACGCGGTCTATACGCCCCGACCCAGTTGAGGCACCACCTCCCCTCGGGGAGAGGGCAGGGTGAGGGGCTCAGCCGCCGGGCTTCGCGGGGCCCTCGCGCCTCGGCCGGTCGTCGGGGACCTCGGCGACCTTCGCCGTCACGTCGATCTTCTGCTTCTTCCTGAGCACCTGGAGCGTGACGGTCTTCCCCACCGGGGTGTCGGCCACGAGCCGCTGGAGCTGCCGGTAGTCCTCGATGGGGGCCTTGTCGTAGGCGACGATCACATCCCCTTGCTGGAGGCCCGCCGCCGCCGCGGGGCTGCCCGGGATCGTGGACGCCACGAGGGCCCCGCCGCCCGTCACGCCCAGCGTCTGCGCGAGCTCCGGGGAGAGCGGCTGGAGCGCGACGCCGAGCCAGCCGCGCACCACCTTGCCCTTCTCCACGAGCTGCTCCACCACGCGCTTGACCATGTTGATCGGGATGGCGAAGCCGATCCCCTGGCCGGCGGCGACGATGGCGGTGTTGATCCCCACGACCTGGCCCTTGAGGTTGATGAGCGGGCCGCCCGAGTTCCCGGGATTGATCGAGGCGTCGGTCTGGATGAAGTTCTCGTAGGTCGCTACCCCGACGTCGGAGCGCCCGGTGGCGCTGATCACCCCCACCGTGACCGTCTGGTCCAGCCCGAACGGGTTGCCGATGGCGATGGCCCATTCGCCCACGCGGAGCGCGTCCGAGTCGCCGAGCGCGGCCACGCGGAGCTCGTGATCCGGCTCGAAGCGCAGCACGGCGAGATCGGTCTTGGGATCGACGCCCAGCACGCGGCCCCGGTACTCGCGCTTGTCCGACAGCCTGACCGTGATCTCGTCGGCGCCCCTGATGACGTGGAAGTTCGTGAGGACGAGCCCGCGCTTGTCGATGATGACGCCGGAGCCGAGGCTCGGCTGACGGAACTCGGGCCGCTGGCCCGGCGCGTCACTGCCGAAGAACTGCTTGAAGAAGTCCTGGAAGAACGGGTCGTCGGCGCCCGGCTGGGGCGCGCTGGGCCGGCGCGACCGCGAGCGCTGGATGGTTCCCACATTGACCACGGCGGGGCGCACCTGCTGCGCGACGCCGACGAAGGCCGCCTGGAGCGTCTCGGGCAGGCTCGCCGCGGGAGCGGATGCCCGCGTGGAGGCGTCGGGCTTCAGGGAGGGAGACACCGCGGCGCGAACCAGGTAGCCTCCGGCCGCGGCGGCCACGACGGCGAGGCCCGCGGCCAGTCCGGTCAGGAGAGGGCGATTCATGGCATGGGGCCCGAAGGCGAGCGAATCATACCGGCCAGAATCTCGAGGTGTCAAGGAAGCCGCGCCGCAGCCGCAGGCGAGGCGAGCGGATATGGCAATCCCCCGAGCGGAGCGAGGAGCCTGACAGCCATGAGGCGACAGAGGCGCGGGCGCGCCGTCGCAACCCATAACTCAGGGTTAGCCTCCGCGTGGCTGAGCATCGTTCCCGGCTGGGCGGCCTCGACCTCTTCCGTAGGCACGACCCACCTCCGGCAATGGGCGCGCGGCGGCCGCGCCGTCAGCGGTACCAGGGGACAGCACCCCGCCAGAAGATGTGGCGCCCGTCGTGCGAGACGAGGCCTTCGGCCCGCCAGGCCGGCGCCGTGACGGTCCTGCCCCGGAGCACCAGGGGCGACCGTGATCCCGCCGGGTTGACGGCCTCGAGATGACCGGCAGGCCCCGCGCGGACCTCTGCCACCCGCCCGAGCTCTCGCCACGCTCCGACGATCCCACGCGCGTCCACCACGCCGGCAGCGCACGAGATCTCCCCGACCGGCGTCGCCGCCGGCACCCGGGCTCGGTGCAGGTTGAAGGAGGTCTCGGGGAAGATGACGTCGATGAAGTACACGAGCTCGGTCTGGTGGCGGACGTACGGTCCGAACCACGGCAGCGGATCGTGGCCCGGGCAGTCGGCCGACACCCGGAAATACGCGGGCCGTGACGGGAGGGCGTGCCAGCGCTCCGCGTGGTGCAGGAGCTCGAGCTTCGGCGCGACATAGGAGTGGCGGAACTCCGCCAGCAGGGTGGTGGTCGCCACGACGTTCGCGGCGATCAGTCCCACCGCTCCGACGCCCAGGAGGGTCGTCCACACCGTGCCCCGGGGCTCCGGCGCCGGGTGCCCGCCGCCGGTGCGCCTCCACGTCCAGCCGGCCACGGCGATCGTCAAGACGACACTCAGGAGCGCGGGATAGGCATGCTGGAGGTTCTGCTGGAGCGTGTAGGAGAGGCCACGGGGTACGGACCGGCCCAGCGCCACGAGCCACGAGTACCCGCCGAGCACCGCGAGACCGGCCAGGACGCCGGGCGCGGCGGCACGAAGCGGCCGGCGGGTCGCGAGCAGGCCCACGCCGCCGGTGAACAGGAGGAGTACCGCGACCGCGTTGACGGCGAAGGCAGGGCCGGCCGGGGCCATCACGCCGGCCAGGAACGCCCGGGATCCCGGGACGATGTCGTAAAGCGACGGGAACACCATGCCGCCGAGCCAGACGCCGATCTGCTGCACCGCATACCGGCCCCCGAGGACGAAGGCCTCGGGCCCGGGCAGCCGGGCGTCGGACCCCTCGAGCCCCGGAAAGCGACGGAGGAGGTCCACCACGCTGATCGCCAGATAGGTGGCGGCGATGGCACCGTGCCCACCGCTCATGAGCAGGCGCGCGCGCCGGCTGGAGGGGATCCCTGCCGCGCCCCCGGCTCGCTGCCCCGGGCGCGGCAGGGCCGAGATGGCGAGCAGGGCGCCCACCATGAGGGAGTAGAACGCCCCGAGCTCGTACGTGAAGGCGGCGGTGAGGGCGAGCAGGAGCGATGCGGAGCCCGCGGCACGCCGTCCGGTGTCCAGGTACGCGAGAAGTCGCTCCAGCGAACCGGTCAGCAGGACGGTGCAGAGGATGTAGGCGTTCGCGTGGAACCAGATCACGGTCTCGGCGCCCAGGAGCAGGCTGGCGAAGAGGGCGGCGAGGAGGACCGGCGGCCAGAGCGCGCCGGGGAAGGCCCGCCGCCCCACGCGCAGCACCAGCACGGCCTGCGCCGCATGGAGCGCCATCCCCACGGCTTGCCACAACCAGTACGACCTCCCGAACAGGATCTGTTCCGTCACCAGCAGGAGATGGAAGAGCGGGCGGAACTCTGCGTGATCGCCGATGGACACCGAGCGATTCCAGGCCGGGGCGTGCGCGATCAGCTCCCCGGCGGTCCCGAACTGGGACGCCTCGTAGAGAAAGATCAGATGGTCCCACCTCGGGACGCTCCACAGACCCTCCCGGTAGATCGCGAGCGTGAAGGCGGCCACCAGCGTCTCCGCCACCATGGGCGCACGCGCGAGAGCCAGGAGCGTCGCGGGCGGCCGGCGCCACAGCGGCGAGGAGCGCGTCAGCGACCTGACACCCATCCCCGCCAGCATACCCGTGCAACCCTGCGGCCGGCCAGCAATCGGGCACAGCTCGGGGGGCTCTGCCGGTATGTGCTCCGACGCCCGCTCGCCCAGGACCGGCTCCACCTCGGAGCCGACGGGCGCGTGGTGGTCACTCTCAAGACGGCCTGGGAGTCAGCGACATAATGCCCCACCTCGCTATGTGGTTGAATTGTGGAAGGCGAGCTGGTTCGCCGTGTCCGTTCGCGGAAGAGGTTGCCCGCGGCGGACGGCGTCCACCGCGCAGCGCACGGCCTCCGCCTCCAGATCGTCCGCGCGAATCGACCACGGCGCATACCGCACGGGCTGGGTCGCAGACAGGAGTTCCGTCGCATTCGGGGTGTGACGGTCCGCAAGCTGATGGACTGCCTGATCGCGGCCGTCGCCATTCGAGAGGGCGCCACGGTTCTCGACAACGATCGAGACCTCGAGGTGCTGGCGGGGCACACGCGACTGCGGATCGAGCGGTATCGTCTCCTTCGTCCCGTCCCGTCGCGCTGACGACAGGCGGTCACGACAGGAGCGCGCGATCCCCACGCGCTGCACCGGGTTGTCCCGGGAGCTGTCGGGAGCCTTCGTCTGTTTCATCACCCCCCCGCCCTCTGACGAGGAGATGGGGATCCCCCGAGCGGAGCGAGGAGCTGCCGCGCCGGCCGAGGCCCTCGCGCTACTATCGGGTCTGCCATGTCACGCGTGAGCGAGTGGGGCAGGCGGCGGCCCGACGCCGCGGCCGGCTGGGCCCTCGTCCTCCTCGCCTTCGGCACCCAGGCGCGCGCCTTCCTCCCCGGCCGGGTGCTCTCCCCGGCCGACGCCCTGGTGATGTTCGATCCCTGGAAGGCCCTCGCGCCGGGAGTCGAACCGGCGAATCCCGTGCTGACTGATGTGAGCCTCCTGTTTCACCCCTGGCTTGTGTGGGTAACCCGCGAAATCAGCCAGGGGCATCTGCCTCTCTGGAACCCCCAGGTTTTCACGGGCGCCCCGCTGCTCGCCAACCCGAACTTCGCCGTGCTCTTCCCCACGAACGCTCTCGCCTACCTGCTCCCCTTCGGGCTCGCCCTGGCTCTCGGGGCCGCCCTCAAGCTCCTGACGGCGGGGCTCGGGATGTACTGGTTCCTGCGGCTCCTCGCGCTGGGGCCTCTCGGCGCTTTCACGGGGGCGTTGGCCTTCATGCTCAGCGGACCGCTTGTCGTGTGGCTGCAGTATCCGTACGGCAGTGCGATCGCCCTGCTGCCGGTCCTCCTGGCGTTGACCGAGCGGCTGCGCCAGAGGCCGGGAGGCGGCCCCGTGGTGGGGCTCGCCTGTGCCGTGGTCCTCGACATCTTCGCGGGATATCCGCCCATCGGCCTCCTCGGCGCGCTCACCGCCAGCGCCTGGGCACTTGTGCGCGCGCACGGTGCTCCGGGTGGTTTGCGCTTCCTGCTCCGTTTCGCCGCCGGCATGGGCCTCGGAATCGCGCTCGCCGCCGTCCAGCTCCTGCCCTTCGTCGAGTACATGCGCGAGAGCGCGGTCTACGCCTACCGGCTCGAGTGGAAGCCCGTGCTCTCTCTCCCGCCCCGGGCGGCCATCGTGTTCCTCATGCCGTACTACTACGGCGGCCCCCGGGATTTCTGGGGCCCGTGGAACTTCAACGAGATCACGACGTCAGTGGGGCTTCTGCCATGGGTCGCGCTCCCGGCGGCCCTCGTGGGCGCCTGGCGCCGGCCCGGGACGCGCTTCTTGGCCGCGCTGGGCGCGCTGGTGGCGGCCATCCTCTACGGCGTGCCGGGGCTGGCGCCGGCCCTTGCCACGCTGCCGGGCGTGTCCCTCGCGATCAGCCTGCGCGTCGCCCCGCTGCTGACGCTGGCGCTGGGCGCCCTGTGCGGCATCGGAGTGGACGCCGTCCGGCGCGACGCGGGCGGATCGAGCCGCGCCGTGCGCTGGGCGCCGGCGGCTGCGCTGGCGGCGCTCGCGCTCCTCTCCCTGGCGAGCGTCCTCGACGACTACGCGACATCCGTCCGCGCGGGGATGAAGCTCCCGCTGGCGCTCCAGTACGTGTGGTTCCTCGCGCTCTCGACGGGCCTGACCCTGCTGCTCCTGCGGGGGCCGGGTCCGGGCGCCGCGACTGCGCGGCGGGCGCTGGGTCTCGTGGCGCTCCAGCTCGCGAGCACGCTGCCGCTGGCCGTCGGCTACAACCCGGTGATGGAGTCGCGCTGGCTCTACCCGTCCACTCCCGCCATCGAACACCTCAAGCGGGAGAGCGCGCGGGACCCGGGGCGCGTCCTGCTCCAGGCCAACCTCGGCATGCTCTACGGCCTCTCGGACCCCTCGGGCTATGACGGCATGACGCCCCGCCGGTTCGAGCAGGTCGTCCGGCCGGGCGGAGGCCTCACCTTCCTGGGCAACGGCAGCCTCACGGTGGCGGACGTGTGGGCCTCGCCCGTGGTGGATCTGCTCGGGGTGCGCCGTGTGCTCGTGCCGCCGGGGATCACGGTCGCCGGCCGCGGGTACGTGCTCGAGTACGACGGCGCCGATGCGCGCGTGTATCGCAACGATGGGGCGCTGCCCCGCGCCTTTGTCGTGCCCGTGGGTCGATGCCTCGGAGATGCGGCCGCGCTCGGGCTGATCGCGGCGCGGGCGGTGGACTTCCGCCGGGAGGTGCTGCTCGCCGGCTGCGAGCGGGCGCCGGAGGCCGCGCCGCGGGCGAAGGAGTGGAACGCGGCGATGCGGCGCGGCGAGGCGTCCCGCGTGGTGATCGAGGCGACCACGGACGCTCCGGCCTATCTCGTGCTCACCGACACCTGGTACCCGGGATGGCGCGTCTCGGTGGACGGCGCTGAGCAGCCCATGCTCCGCGCCAACTACGCGTTCCGCGCGGTGCGGCTTGGGCCGGGCGCGCACGAGGTGGCTTTCGAGTACCGGCCGGCCTCCGTCCGCATCGGTCTCGCCGTGAGCCTCGCGGCGGCGGCCGTCGCCGTCGGCCTCGTCCTGGGCTCGAGGCGCCTCGGGCACCGCCGGCGGGAGCCCCAGGGGCAGCCGGAACCGCGTCGCCGCGCTGGCTGGGTGGCGCTGGCGCTGCTGCTCTCGGCCCTCGTTGCCGGTGCGCTCCTCCTGGGGTCGCCCGGCCCGACCCTGCCGCGAGCCCCCTTCGATTTCGAGGTGGTCCCCTCCACGGTGCGTGAGGGGGTGCCGGCGACGATCCGCGTCCGCCACAGGGGGCCCGGGCGTCCCGAAGGGTCTCGGCCCCTCGACCTGTACATCGCCGCGCTCCAGGGATGGGAGAGCGCCGTGTTCCTCACCCCGGAAGGCGCCTGGTCCGCCCGGCCCGAGCCGTATCGGCGAGCGCCATCCCTCGCAGGCCTCGCGCCCGTCGAGGCGCCCTGGCCCTGGGAGCGCACGGTGGGCTCGCTCCGCCTCGCGCTGATCGTCGTCGAGGCCGGGGCCGATCCGCGCTCGCGCTCGCACTGGCTCTTCCAGCCCGTGCTCATGGCGGTGGATCTCAAGGCGTCGATGACGAGCGATTTCGGACGAGCGCGAGCGGCGGCTGTTCTGGGTATGGTAGGCCTCCTGACGATCGGCGCTGTGCTGGGCGTCGCGCGGTGCGCGCGGGCGCTCTCGCCCCCGTCGGAGCCGCGATGCGACGCGTGACCGCGTGGGCGGAGCGGCACCCCGACGCCTCCGCGGCGCTGGCCCTCTTCGTGCTGCCCTTTGCGGTGCACGCGCCGGCCTTCCTTTCCACGGCGCGGCGGGCGGCACTCATCGCGTCACCATACGAGAGCATGGTCCCCACCTGGTCCGCCTCGAGACGGAGGCCGAGGCGGCGGCCTACCTCGTGCTGACCGACACCTGG
>MGBT01000007.1:4936-5616 GCA_001788395.1 Candidatus Rokubacteria bacterium GWA2_70_23 | reverse complement strand
TTCCTGGTCGCCTTCATCGGGTGGGACACGGCCGTTCTCCTCGGCCCGGACGGCAGTGTCGCGGCCGGGCCCCTCCCCCAGCGCCTGGGGAGTTCCCTGGCAGACTTCACGCCTCTCGTGGTGCGCTCGCGCTGGGAGCGCAGGGTGGGATCGCTCCTGGTCGCCATGATCGCGGTCCCTGCGGGCGCAAGCCCCCTAACCGTTCCCGGTGGGCCTTCCGGCCGGGTTTCGACACGCTGACGCTGAGGCCCCCCTCTCCTGGCGGCCCGGGGGGAGGACCCGGGCCGCTGATCCCGACCCTTCTCGGTCTCCTGGTCCTGGCGGCCTCGGTTCTGGTGGGGCTATATCCGTGGGGCCTCCGAGAATTGGAGGGCGAGGTACAGCAGTGAGGACGCGGCCCTCGCCGGACAGGGGCAAGGGACTGATTTTCTTGGGAGCCCTTGACGCTCAAGAAATCTTTCGAGCATCCGGCACATGCCTTGCTAGTATGACTGCACAGATACGCATGTGGGCCGAGGCGGGCGAGCTGGTCACCAACTCTGAACCGGGCAAGGGAGGACAAATCGATGTTCACGGGGGCGATGCGATCGCTGTATGGCGAGGAGCGAGAGCGGGGCTTCACCTTGGTCGAGTTGCTGATCGTGATCCTGATCGTGGGGATCCTGGCGGCAGTGGCCGTG
>MGBT01000007.1:4555-4905 GCA_001788395.1 Candidatus Rokubacteria bacterium GWA2_70_23 | reverse complement strand
CGTGATCCTGATCGTGGGGATCCTGGCGGCAGTGGCCGTGCCGCTCTACCTGGGCTACACGCAGGACGCCAGGAGCGCCGAGGGCAAAGCGCTGGCTGGCTCGGCCATGACTGCGCTGCAAGGCTGCGTCCAGTCGCGGGGCGCGGGCGGGTCATGCACCCGGGCGGACATCGCAGGGCGGATCGGGGTGAGCTCGGCGACCGGGTTGACGGGCGATACCCGCTGGACGGTGGGGACGGCGAGCCTGACGGTGAGCACGGCAGCGGTGCCCACCTTCTCGGGGACGATCAACGTCTTTGGGGTGGCGGCGCGGGACACGAACAACATCGCGATGGCGATGTACCCGGGGA
>MGBT01000007.1:2468-4498 GCA_001788395.1 Candidatus Rokubacteria bacterium GWA2_70_23 | reverse complement strand
CGTCTAACGAGCCCTGCTAGACAGTCGCCCCTCTGCCTCGCCGGCGGGGTGATGGGATCGCCCGATCCCGTCACCCCGGGTTGCTCCCGACGCGCAGCGATGCTGCTCCCAAGCGTACCGATCAGGGAGGAGACGCGAGCATCACCCCCACGCCGAGGAGCCGGAGGCAGCTCCGCTCCGGGTGGCATCCTGGGACCGATTGCATCGCTGCAGGCACGGGTGTGATCCTGCGGTGCTCGGAAAGCTCGCTGCCCCGGCCCGCCTCGACGGGCGCGGTTTCCTGCTAGCCCGACCGTCCCCCGGCAGCACGGGGGCTCGTCCCTTCCCTCTCTGGAGCGATGCTCTCCTCGTCGCTCTCGTCACCGTGGTCGCCTTCCTGCCGGGGATCTTTGGCGAGTTCGTCGGCTGGGACGACGACCGGAACTACCTGGACCTCACCCCCTGGCGCGGCCTGGGGCTCCGCCAGCTCGCCTGGATGTTCACGGCATTCCACATGGGGCATTACCATCCGCTGACCTGGGTCACGGTCGGCGCCGACTACGTGATCTGGGGCCTCAATCCCTTTGGCTTCCACCTCACAAGCCTGCTCCTCCACGGGGCCGCGGCCGTGACCTTCCTTCTCGTCGCGCGGCGGCTGCTCGGGGCGGCGCTGCCCGCAGGCCCGGGCGGTCCCGCGCTCCGGGTCGGCGCCGTGGCGGCGGCGCTCCTGTTCGCGGTGCACCCGCTGCGGGTGGAGTCCGTCGTGTGGCTTTCCGAGCGGCGGGACGTGCTCTCCGGGCTCTTCTACCTGCTCACCGTCCTCGCCTATCTCAAGGCCGTCTCCGCGCGCTCGGAAGGCTCCGCGCCCAGCGCCTGGCGCTGGTACGGCGCCTCCATCGTCCTCTTCGTGGCGGCGCTCCTCTCCAAGGGGCTGGTCGTGAGCCTGCCGGCCGTCCTCATGATCCTGGACGTCTATCCGCTGAGGCGGCTCGGCGGGGCGGCCGGGTGGATGACGCCGGCTGCGCGGCGGATCTGGGCCGAGAAGATCCCGTTCGTCCTGCTCGGCCTGGCGGGCACCGTCGTGGCGTTCCTCGCCCGCGCGCCGCTTCAGTCTGCCGTCGGGCTCAAGGACTTCGGCATCGCCGAGCGCGCCGCGTTGTCGCTCTACGGCTACGCGTTCTACCTGAGGAAGACACTCTTCCCGATCGATCTCTCGCCGCTCTACGAGCTGTCCCAGGACTTCGATCTCTTCGGTGCGCCCCTGCGCTGGAGCGCAGGCGCGGTGCTCCTCCTGGCCGTCGTGGCGGTTGCCCTGCGCCGGCGCTGGCCGGCCTTCACCGCAGCGGCCGCGGCCTATGCCATCACGCTTCTGCCCGTGATCGGGGTGGTCCAGAGCGGGCCCCAGGTCACCGCCGATCGCTACACCTATCTCGCCGGTCTCGGCTGGGCTCTGCTGGCAGGGGCGGGCGTGGGCTGGTGCGCGAAGCGGTGGCTGTCGGGGACGCCCGGCCAGGCGCTGGCGGGCGCCGGGCTCGTGGCGGCGACCCTCGTCGTCATCGTCCTCGTGGGAGCGACGGCCAGCCAAAGCCTCATCTGGATCGATTCCATCTCGCTCTGGACCCGTGCGGTGGCCCTCGACCCCTCCAGCCCGCGCGCCCTCACGGGGCTTGCCGCCGCCTACCTCGCGGCGGGGCGGCGCGAGGAGGCGCGCAAGCTGGTCGAGCAGGCCGTGAGGCTCAACCCGCGGCTGCCTGAGGCCCTCATGGGGCTGGCCGCACTGCTGAGCCTCGACGGACGGGCCGAGGAGGCCGTGCCGTACGCGAAGCGCGCCGTGAGCCGCAGGCCCCGCGACCCCACCCTCCACCACGTACTGGGCGAGGTGCTGCGCGCCGCCGGGAAGCGCGAGGACGCCGTGGCCGCGTTCCGCGAGGCCATGCGCCTCGCCCCCGAGTCGTTCATGACGGGCTTCGTGATGGCGCGGACGCTCGCCGAGATGGGGCGCACCCAGGAGGCGCTGGCCGCTCTCGTCGAGGCGGATCGGCTCGCCCAGG
>MGBT01000007.1:0-2419 GCA_001788395.1 Candidatus Rokubacteria bacterium GWA2_70_23 | reverse complement strand
CGGCTACACCGACCCGCAACGCGCCATCGCCGCCTGGGACCGGTACCTGGCCGCTCTCAGCCGGGCGCAGGCGCTGAGCCCGCAGCAAGCCGCGCGGGCGCTCGAGGCCCTCGGCGCCGTGGAGGAGCTCCAGCGGAAGAAGGATGGGCAGGAGCCTGCCGGCAAGTAGCGACACCATGGCGCGGTCCTGGCCTGGCTGGGTCGATCCCGCGCTCGTCGCCCTGCTGACCGTCCTGGTGTTCCTCCCGGGCGTCTTCGGGACATTCGTCAACTGGGACGACGAGCGCAACTTCCTCCAGAACGCCGACTACCGCGGCCTCGGCTGGCCCCAGCTTCGCTGGATGCTCACCACGTCCCACATGGGGCCGTGGGCGCCGCTGACCTGGGTCACGCTCGGCGCCGACTACCTCCTCTGGGGGATGAACCCGCGCGGCTACCACGTGACGAGCCTCCTCTTCCACGCCGGCGGCGCGACGCTCTTCCTGCTGGTTGCTCGCCGCCTCCTCGCTGCCGGTCTCGGGACGCCCCCTCACCCTGCCCTCTCCCCCACGGGGGCAGAGGGGGCGGCGGCTCCCTCTCCCCTGAGGGAAGATGGTGGGGGGGAGGGGGCCGCGATCCGGATCGGCGCCGTGGGCGCGGCGCTCCTGTTCGCGCTCCACCCACTCAGAGTCGAGTCCGTCGTGTGGATCACCGAGCGCCGCGACGTGGTCTCAGGCGTCTTCTACCTGCTGACCGTGCTGGCGTACCTCGCGGCCGTCGGGCGGCGAGCGGCCGGGCGCGGGCTCGGGGGCTTCTACTGGACGAGCCTCGGCTGCTTCGTCCTCGCTGTCCTCTCCAAGTCCATGGTGGTGAGCCTCCCCGTGGTGCTCCTGATCCTCGACGTCTATCCGCTCGGGCGGCTCGGGGGCCGGGCGGGCTGGACCGGGGCGGCGGCCCGGCGGGTCCTGGCGGAGAAGATCCCGTTCCTCCTCGTGGCCGCCGCCGGGGCGGCGGTGGCGTTCCTGGCCCTCCGGCCCTGGGGCAACCTGCTCTCCCTCGGCGATTTCGGGCCGGCCCAGCGCGCCGCGGTATCGGTGTACGGCCTGGCGTTTTACCTGTGGAAGACGCTCGTGCCCATCGGCCTCTCGCCGCTCTACGCCCTGCCGCGCTCGGTGGACCCGCTCGCTCTCCCGTTTGTCTTCTCCGGAGTCGTCGTGCTGGCGCTGAGCGCCGCTGCGGTCATCATGCGGCGCCGCTGGCCCTGGCTCGCCGCCGCCTGGTCCGCGTATGTGGTCACGGCCCTGCCGGTGCTCGGGGTGTTCCAGAACGGGCCGCAGATCGCCGCGGACCGCTACACCTATCTCCCGGTGCTCGGATGGGCGCTCCTCGGCGGGGCGGGCCTCGCCCGCTGCGCCGGCCGGTGGATGGTCGGGGCGGCCGGCAGGCGCTCTGCCGGTGCCGTCCTGTCCGCCGCCGTCGCGCTGCTGATCGCGCTGGCGGCGCTCGCCGCGAGGCAGGCCCTCGTCTGGCAGGACTCGGTCACGCTCTGGCGCCACGCGGTGGCGCTCGATCCCGGGAGCGTCCGCTCCCGCGTGCACCTGGGCGGCGCGCTCATGGGAGCCGGGTGGCTCGAGCCCGCCACCCGGCAGTTCGAGGCCGGGCTGCGGCTCGACCCCACCGACCCCGAGGCGCTCATCGGCCTGGCGGCGACCCTCGGGGCGTCGGGACGCGGCCAGGAGGCTGTGGCGCCCGCCACGGAAGCCGCGCGGCGGCGTCCGGGAGACGCCGAGATCCAGTACCATCTGGGTGAGGTGTTGAGGCTGGTGGGGCGCCGCGAGGAGGCCCTTGCGGCGTATCGCCAGTCAATGCGGCTCAGGCCTCGCTGGCCGGTTGGCGGTTATCGCGCGGCGACCACGCTGGCCGAGCTGGGGCGGACCGAGGAAGCCGTCGCCGCGCTCGCGGAGGCGCAGCGGGTGGGGCGAGCCATCGATCCCGGCGATCCCGAGGCCGAGCGGGTCACCGCGCTGGTCTACGCGCGCTCGGATCCCATCCGCGCCATCGAGGCGTGGGAGCGCTACCTCTCGCTCATGCGTCGGCTCCCGGATCCGAGTCTGCCCGAGATGGCCAGGATGATGGAGGCCATGGTGTCTCTCGATGCCCTCCGCCGCCAGGAGGGCGCGCCCGCCGTGTCGCGCCCATGAGCGCCGCGTGACGTCCCGGACCGGCCTGCTCCTGGGGCTGGCCACGGCCCTCTGCCTCGTCCCCTTCGCCGGCAAGGCCTTCCACGTGGATGACCCGCCTTTCTTGTGGGCCGCCCGTCAGATCCAGTCGCAGCCGACCGACTTCTACGGCTTCCGCCTCAACTGGTTCCTTTCTTGTGGGCCGCCCGTCAGATCCAGTCGCAGCCGACCGACTTCTACGGCTTCCGCCTCAACTGGTT
>MGBT01000006.1:29009-29151 GCA_001788395.1 Candidatus Rokubacteria bacterium GWA2_70_23 | reverse complement strand
CGAGGTTGCTCCGGAGCGCCAGCTGCACCGCCGACACGGGCTGCCCCGGCGCACCGACGAGCCGTTCGCCCGGGAGGTCGGCGAAGAGCGAATCTTGCAGGTCTCCCACGGTGACCCCCAGAAAGGCCGCCACCGTGGACAG
>MGBT01000006.1:18920-28903 GCA_001788395.1 Candidatus Rokubacteria bacterium GWA2_70_23 | reverse complement strand
TGGCGTGCGTGAATGCCAGAAGCCGTCGCATCTGGCTCCACGCCGCCAGGGCGCGACGGCCCTCGGGGGTGCGGGCGGCGTGTTGGCTGAAGTCCGTCCAGCTGGCGTCCGGCGCCGCCCGACGGAACTCCCCGTAGGCCCCGGTGAACTCCCCGCTCAAGCTCGTGTCTGCGGAAGTTTCCTCGGGAGAGAGGTCCAGGTAGAGCGTGATCGCGTCGAAGCTGGCGAGAAACCCCCCGGCAAGGTCGCCGACGGCGAGCTCGAAGACCGTCGGTCCCACGAGCTCCGCGAGGCGGGCCGCTGCGCCGGCGCCGCGCGGGGGCGTTGCCGTGAGGCCGAGACGAGCATCCGCCATCGCCATCTCGAGGGCCTCATCGCGGAGGCCCCCGCCGAAGTGGTGGACCTCGTCGACGATGAGAAGGATGAGCCCGTCATGACGGGACACCTCGGGTCCCTCCGCCAGGGTTCCCAAGGGGGACCGACGCTGCTGGGTGAGCCGGGGCTGACGGGGCGCCGGCGCTCCGCTACTTCCTCGCCCGTCGGCGCGACTTCTTCACGCGGAGGCGAGCCTTCGGCGTCCGCGACGCGGTCTCTTTCCTGCGTCGAGCGAGGAGCGCCTTGACCTGGCGCTTCCCCACCTTCCGGAGTGCCACGAGGGCTGCCCGGTTCTGCCCCTTGGGAGTCGATTCTCCCGTCTCCCAGTGCGCCACGGCGGGCGCGCTCACCCCTACCAGCCGCGCCAGAGCCGTCTGGCTCAGCCCCAGGCGCTTCCTCAAGCTCTGGATGAGTCGGGGCGACAGCCGGGCGGCCTTCGCTGCCTCCTCCGGCACCGGCGGGATAAGTGGTGCAGCCGCCATCATTCGCTCCCAGCCCACGGCCAGCCGACGCAGAGCCGTCAGCGCACCGTGGAGCTGCGCCACCTTCCGCCGGAGCCGAAAGACCTCTCGCCGGAGCGACAGGACCACCGGGCGCACTTGCCGTCGCGCACCCCGGGCGATTGCTTCCCTGATCGCGGTCTCGATCTTGGCCACGCGGTGTTCTCCTCTTCGCCCATGGATCGTGGGAACGACGAAAGGGCCACGACGGAGGCCGCCACCCCTTCGCTCTGCATACGTGCGGGCTCGATTGTACAACGTGACCGGCCGTGGGGTTCGAGTTCCTCGTGCCGAGGCCGTGTCGGATGAGTCGTTCTCCACGAGGCCGGAGCCAGAATTCTGGGACACAGGAGGGGCAGTGATGGCCTGTGACAGGGGGCCGCACCCCGCCACTCCTTCCTTGACTGCGCTGAGCCTGCCGGGGCAGGATCTACGCAGTGGATCTGACGTGTCGCTACGGACAGCACCTGTAAATGTCCGTGCTGATCGCCCAGCCGCGGCAGCAGCTGACATTTGCGAACGGCAACGCCCTCGGGAAGTGGGGAAAGTCAGTTGTGCCGGCAGAACCGCTGTGATAGTGTTCTTCTTCACATGGGGGTCTCGGAGCCTTCCCCCTGGCGTACTCTCGGCATGCTCGCGACCGTGGGGATCACGTTCGTGGTCTCCACTGCGGGAGCCACGGTGGGAGGGTACTTTCTCGATCGGTGGCTCGGGACAAGCCCGTGGCTCACGCTGATCGGCATGGGTGTGGGAATCACCGCTGGGTTCCGCGATCTCTTCCGTTCAATCAAGCAGGCTGAAAAACAGGAGCGCGATGGACCGTGACCTGGTGACGCGCGTGAGCCGCACGGCGCTCGGTATCTCCGTGCTGGCGGCCGCGGGCGGGGGGCTTGTCGCCGGGCTTCCCGGCGCACTCGGGGTCCTCGCCGGCGCCCTCATCTCCGTCGCCAGCTTTCGCTGGCTGGCGTGGGGCGCCGAGCGCGCGGCGCCCCTGTTCGCTGGCGGACGCGCCCACCCGCTCTGGGTCCTGGGCCTCGGCCTGCGCTACCTCGTCCTGTTCGGGCTCATCGTCCTGCTGCTCCGGGCCGGGCTCCATCCCGTGGCCCTCATGGCGGGCCTCGCGGTGCTCTCGCCGATCCTGATCGCCCACGGCTGGCACAGCGCCCGGGCGGCTCTCTAGCAGGATGTTGAAACACACGCAGGCTGCTCAAAAAGGTCCAGATGCGAGGCGGCGCCCGACGGCCGCACGCGAGGCGTACTCTCCGTACGTTGAGCGTGCGGCTGAGGGCGCCAACGAAGCAGATGGGCCTTTTTCAGCGGCCTGCTAGAGGCCTCCTATAGAAGCCATCGAGTATCCCCCGCTCGTGCACATCGCGGGCATCCCCGATCACGTGCTCTACACGTGGCTCGTGATGGCCGTGCTCATCTCCGTCTCGTTCGTGGCGTCCCGGAACGTGCAGCTCGTGCCTCGCGGGACGCAGAACTTCATGGAAGTGGTGCTGGAGCAGTTCCTGGCCCTGCTGGACGACGTGATCGGGCACGAGGGTCGCCGCTACCTGCCGTGGATCGCCACCCTCGGGCTCTTCATCCTGGTGTCCAACCTGATGGGGCTCGTGCCGGGGCTGGTGGCCCCCACGGGCAACCTGAACACCACCGCGGCCTGCGCGATCACCGTGTTCATCCTGTATCACTCGATCGGCATCCGGAAACAGGGATTCCTGGCCTACCTCAAGCACTTCGCCGGCCCGGTCCCCCTGCTGGCGCCGCTCATGTTCCCCATCGAGCTGGTGAGCCACTTCGCGCGGCCGCTGTCGCTCGCGCTCCGGCTCTTCGGCAACATGTTCGGGGGGCACATCCTGCTCGCGATCATCTTCCTCCTGACCGGCTTCGACGGACTCATCGGCTGGGCGCTGACGGGCCAGCTGATGGGGCTCCTGGTCGGCACCCCGGCCGGCGTGCTCATGATCGCGTTCACCACGGGCTTCCTGCTGCCGCTCAAGATCCTGGTCGCGTTCCTGCAGGCCTTCATCTTCTGCATGCTGTCGATGCTGTACATCGCCGGCGCGGTCGAAGAAGCCGAGCACCAGTAGTCGGTCCCAACCCCACCGAAGGAGGCGAAAGTCGTGCGACGCTCATTGATGCTGACGCTGATGACGTGGACCGTTCTCTCCGTTCCAGGGCTGGCCGTCGCGGCCGAGGGAGCTGCCCCGGCGACGGGCGGCTGGGTGGGCCCCTTCTCGGTGCTCGCGGCCGGCCTGGGCATGGCCCTCGCCTCCGGTCTCTGCGCTCTGGGCCAGGGCAGGGCGGCCGCCGCCGCCGTGGATGCCATGGCCCGCCAGCCCGGGGCCGCCGCGCGTATCCAGACCGCGATGATCATCGGGCTGGCGCTCATCGAGTCGCTGGCCCTGTACGTGTTCGTCATCGCCGCCATCCTCCTCTTCGTGCAGCCGGTGAAGTAATGGTGGGGGGCGGGTGCCTCGGGTCGATCAAGGGGCACCCGCCGCTCTCCATGCCACACGGCTGGACACGGCGAGCGGCATGACCGCACGCTCCCACTTCAAGATCCCGAAGATCCCGGAGATGACCGTCCGTCGTCTCTCGGTCTACACCCGCTGTCTCCTCCAGCTGGAGGAGGATGGGGTCAAGACGGTCTCCTCCCAGGAGCTGGCCGAGCGCTTCAATCTGAACTCGGCCCAGGTGCGGAAGGACCTGGCGTACTTCGGCGAGTTCGGCGTGCGGGGCATCGGCTATTACGTGTCGGGACTCAAGGCCGAGCTGCAGAAGATCCTGGGGCTGGACCGGGAGTGGCCGGTGGCGCTGGTGGGGTTCGGGAACCTGGGCTCCGCGCTGTTCCACTACAAGGGCTTCTCGAAGCAGGGCTTCCGTATCGCCGCGGTCTTCGACGATGACCCGGGCAAGGCCGGCACGTCGGCGGACAGCGTGCCCATCCTGCCGCTGCGCGACCTCCCCAAGGAGACCAAGGCGCGCAATCTCCAGATCGCGATCGTGGCGGTCCCCGCGGAGTCGGCCCAGGCGGTGACGGAGAAGCTCGTGGCCGCCGGGATCAAGGCGATCCTGAACTTCGCGCCGACCCGCATCAAGACGGGCCGCGACGTGCGTCTGAAGAACGTGGACCTGTCCATCGAGCTGGAGTCCCTCAGCTTCTACCTCGCCCAGGGCGGCCGGTAGCCCGGGCAGGCCCGGCCGCAGCACATGGCGGACGCCTCCTCCGTCCCCCCCGTTCTCTTCCGCTGGCGCGCCCTCGCGGACCTGGCGCGCGTCGTCGCCGCGGGCACGCCCTGTGTGGGGGCGCATGCGCTCTGGGGCTCCTCTCGCGCCCTCGTGATCGCGGCCCTGCGCGAGGCCGCCAGCCGCCCCGTCCTCGTCCTGACGCCGGGGCAGGTCGAGGCGCACCAGATGGCCCTGGACATCGCCTTCTTCCTCTCATCGCTCGCCGCCCCCCGGAACGCCGTCGCGGCGCGCCCCCGGGTGGTCGAGTTCCCGCCGGCCGCGCCTCCTGCCTGGCGGGGCCGCCACCGCGAGCACGACGCCGAGCGCATGCTCGTGTGCCATCGGCTGCTCGACGGAGAGGCCCTCGCGGTCGTGTGCACGGCGGCCGCGCTGTCCTCGCCGCTGCCCACGCCTGCTCAGTTCCGGGCCCGGACGCTGCGTCTCTCCCTCGGCCAGACGGTCGAGCGCGAGATGCTGCTCGATCGGCTCGCGGCGGGGGGATACGAGCGCGTCGAGGCCGTGGTGGACGTCGGGCAGTGGAGCCTGCGCGGGGGGATCGTGGACATCTTCTCTCCCGCCCGGGAGCATCCCGTGCGTGTCGAGTTCTTCGGCGACGACGTGGAGTCCCTCCGCCTCTTCGACCCGACGTCCCAGCGCTCCATCGAGGAGATCGAGGACCTGGCGGTGCTCCCGCTCGGGGGCGGCCGCGAGGAGGCCGCGCTCCCGGCGTACCTGCCGCTCGACACGCTTGCCGTTCTCGTGGACCCGGGGTTGCTCGAGGCGCCTCCCGACGACGCGCCGTCCGCCGTGCCTCTCGTCCGGGCGCTCGCGCCCTTCCAGCGGCTCGACCTGTCGCTGATTGCCGAGGCGCGATCCGGCGGCCAGGGCGTCGCCATGGAGGCGCGCTCCGTCGGCGGATTCCACGGCCAGTTCAAGACTCTCGCCGCCGAGCTCGAGCGCTGGCGCAGCGAGGGTTTTGCCGTGCGTCTCGTGGTCACCGACGAGCCGCAGGCCCAGCGCCTGCGGAACATCCTTTCGGAGCACGGGCTTCCGGCCTGGTCCGAGGCCCGGCTCTGGAGCGCCGAGGGGCTGGGGGTTCTCGTCGGGGACTGCTCGACCGGGTTCCAGCTCCCGCCCCTCGGGCTCATCGTCCTCACCGAGGAGGAGATCTTCGGCGCCCGCCGCCGCCGGTTGCGCCGGCCGCTGTTCCAGCGGGGCGCGGCCATCGCGTCCTTCACGGACCTCGCGCCCGGCGACCTGGTGGTCCACGAGTCCCACGGGGTCGGCCGCTACCACGGGCTCCGGACCATGTCGGTGGACGGACGCGACGCCGACTTCCTCCTGCTCGAGTACGCCGAGGGCGGGCGGCTCTATCTGCCGGTGGATCGGCTGGACCTGATCTCCAAGTACATGGGCGCCCCCGAGGGCGCCGCCCGACTCGACCGGCTGGGCGGCGGGGCCTGGCAGCGCGTGAAGGAGTCGGTGCGGGCGGCGTTGCGCCAGATGGCCGAGGAGCTGCTCCGGCTCTATGCCGCCCGCTCGGTGGCCGAGCGCAACGCTTTCCCACCCGACACGCCGTGGCAGCGTGAGTTCGATGCGGCCTTCCGGTTCGAGGAGACGCCCGATCAGATGCGCGCCATCGAGGACGTGAGGGCGGACATGGAGAACGCCCGGCCCATGGACCGGCTCGTGGCGGGGGACGTGGGCTACGGCAAGACCGAGGTGGCTCTGCGCGCCGCGTTCAAGGTGGTCGCCGACGGGCGCCAGGTCGCCGTCCTCGTCCCCACGACGGTGCTGGCCCAGCAGCACTTCAACACCTTCACGGACCGCTTCGCCTCCTTCCCGGCACGGGTCGAGCTTCTCTCGCGCTTCCGGAGTCCCAAGGAGCAGAAGGCCGTGCTGGCAGGGCTCGCGAGCGGCGCGGTGGACGTGGTCATCGGCACCCACCGGCTCCTGTCCAAGGACGTGGAGTGCAAGCGGCTGGGGCTGCTCGTGGTGGACGAGGAGCACCGCTTCGGCGTTACCCACAAGGAGCGCATCAAGCAGATGCGAGCCTCGGTGGACGTCCTCACGCTCACCGCCACGCCCATCCCTCGCACGCTCTACATGGCCATGGCGGGAGTCCGCGACCTGTCGGTGATCGAGACACCGCCGCTCGACCGGCTGCCCGTCGAGACGGTCGTCACCCGCTTCAGCCGGACCGTGATCAAGGACGCGATCGAGCGGGAGCTCGACCGCGGGGGCCAGGTCTTCTTCGTCCACAACCGGGTGCAGTCCCTCCCGTCCATGACCGCCTTCATCCAGGGGCTGTGCCCCGTTGCACGTGTCGTGATGGCGCATGGACAGATGGCCGAGCGGGAGCTGGAATCCGTCATGGTGAAGTTCGTGGATGGCCAGGCCGACGTGCTCGTCTCCACGGCGATCGTGGAGTCGGGACTCGACATCCCCACGTCGAACACCATCATCATCAACCGGGCCGACCGCTTCGGCCTGGCCCAGCTCTACCAGCTCCGGGGCCGGGTCGGGCGGGAGCGCCTCCAGGGTTACGCGTATCTCATGATCCCGGCCGACGGCCGCCTGGACGAGACGGCGCAGCGGCGGCTCCGGGTCATCGAGGAGCTGACGGAGCTCGGCGCCGGCTTCAAGCTGGCCCTGCGCGACCTCGAGATCCGCGGGGCGGGGAACCTGCTCGGCCCCGAGCAGCACGGCCACATCGCCGCCGTGGGGTTCGATCTGTACACCAAGCTCCTCGAGGAAGCTGTGAGAGAATTGAAGGGCGAGCCTGCCCCCCCTCACGTGGATCCGACCATCATGGTGGGGGTGGAGGCGCTGGTGCCCGAGCACTACGTGCCGGAGGTCACCCAGCGGCTGGCGCTCTACAAGCGGCTCGCCGACATCGTCAGGATCGAGGAGGTCGCCGACATCCGGGGGGAGATGCTGGATCGCTTCGGGCCGATCCCGCCTCCCGTCGATGCCTTGCTGGACGTCGTCGGCCTCCGCGTGGCGGCGCGGGCCGTGGGCGTCGAGCGGGTCGACGCC
This sequence comes from Candidatus Rokubacteria bacterium GWA2_70_23, assembly GCA_001788395.1. Taxonomy (GTDB): domain Bacteria; phylum Methylomirabilota; class Methylomirabilia; order Rokubacteriales; family CSP1-6; genus UBA12499. Next base: position 21,758 of record MGBT01000006.1, on the reverse strand, counting down.
CAGGGAGGCCGGGCGCTCCTGACGTTCGCGCCATCGACGCCCGTCACACCGGAGCAGCTGCTGCGGGCCATCGGCCGGAGCCGTGGACGCCTGAGGATGCTGAAGGAGTACACGCTGGAAGCGCAGATCCCCTCGGAGCCGTGGCCGGCGGTGCGGGCGGCGCTGGCCACCCTGCTGGAGTCGCTGCGCCCGTGACGCGCTCCCGCGCGGTGCTGGTCGCCGTCCTGGGGCTGACGCTCGCCGGCTGCTCGGTGCCGTCCTGGGTTCCGCTTCTCGGGAAGGCCACGGCGGTGCCGAAGTTGCCTCCCGGAGCGGCCCAGATCCAGGCGCAGAAGGCCGAGCCGCCGAAGAGCGCCCCCGTCCTGCCGGGCGGGGCGGCTGTCCGGGCGCCCGCGAGCGAGGAGATCCTGGATCGAGTCATCACCGTGGTGAACAACGACGCCATCACGCTGTTCCAGCTCGACGAGGCAGAGGCCTACCACCTCTACGAGACCAAGCAGGAGCCCAAGGACCCCGCCGCGCGACTGGCCTTGCGCGAGCAGTTGCTCCAGCGCCTCATCGACAACCGCCTCCAGCTGCAGCAGGCCGAGCGCGACAAGATCATCGTGGACGACGCCGAGATCGCCGAGCCGCTCGGCGAGATCATGAAAAAGCTCGGCGTCACCACCGAGGCGCAGACGGAGGAGGCGCTGAAGGCCCAGGGGGTGACGCTGGACGGCGTCAAGCGGCGGATCAAGGACCAGCTGATGGTCCAGCGGGTGGTCCGGCGGAAGGTCACCCTGCGGGTCACCGTGACCGAGCAGGAGATCGACCGGTATCTCGGCGAGAACCGCGACAAGCTCGAGACCGGGCTCTCCTTCGAGGCCCGGCATATCCTGTTCCTGCCGGAGCCCGGCCGGGGAGAGGACGGGTGGACCGTCGCCCGCCGGAGAGCGCAGGAGGTCTATGCCCTGCTGCTCGGCGAGGCGGACTTCGCCGAGATGGCCCGGAAGTACTCCGACGACGGGTCGGGGAAGGACGGGGGCGCGCTCGGCTCGCTCAAGCGGGGCGAGCTGGCGCCGGAGATCGAGGCGGCCATTCTCCGGCTGCAGCGCGGGGAGGTGTCGGCTCCCTTCCGCTCCGAGGTCGGGTACCACCTGTTCACGCTCGAGTCGAAGGAGTCGCTGCTGGGTGAGGGGCTGGTGCAGGCCCGGAACCAGATCCGCGAGATCCTCTTCCGCGAGAAGCACCAGGCCCGATTCCGGGAATGGCTCGCGGAGATCAAGCAGCGAGCCATGATCGACCGGCGATTGTGAGGGGACGGCGAGAATCAGGTTGACAGCGCCACGGACGCTGTGGGACAGTGGCGTTTGTATAGCAGTTGAGCCCCTCGCACACAGTGCACCCCCCCGGAGACAGCCATTTTGCAGCGTATCCCTAAGCGCAACTCGCCGAGGATGTCCGCGAACTCCACGCCGAACCCATCGGACGCCGGAGGGGGAGGAGGGATGAAGATGAACCTGTCCGAGCTCAAGGACAAGACCATCACCGAGCTGAACCACGTCGCCAAGGATCTGGGCGTCCAGGGATTCAGCGGCCTCCGCAAGCAGGAGCTGATCTTCAAGATCCTCCAGGGGCAGGCGGAGAAGGACGGGCTCATCTTCGCCGAGGGCGTGCTCGAGGTCCTCCCGGACGGATTCGGGTTCCTCCGCGCCCCCGACTACAATTACCTGCCCGGGCCCGACGACATCTACGTCTCCCCGTCCCAGATCCGGCGCTTCGATCTCCGGACCGGCGACACCATCTCGGGCCAGGTGCGCCCCCCCAAGGACAGCGAGCGGTACTTCGCCCTCCTGAAGGTCGAGGCCATCAACTTCGAGACGCCCGAGCAGTCGCGGGACAAGACGCTCTTCGACAACCTCACGCCGCTCTACCCGATGGAGCGGCTGCGGCTGGAGCACGATTCGGACAATCTCACGACGCGCGCGATGGATCTCCTCTGCCCCATCGGCAAGGGACAGCGCGGGCTCATCGTGGCCGCGCCGCGGACCGGCAAGACGGTCCTCCTCCAGAACCTGGCCAATGCCATCGCGAAGAACCACCCGGAGGTGTACCTCATCGTCCTGCTCATCGACGAGCGGCCCGAGGAGGTCACCGACATGCAGCGGTCGGTGAAGGGGGAGGTCATCTCGTCCACCTTCGACGAGCCTCCGCAGCGGCACGTGCAGGTCGCCGACATGGTCATCGAGAAGGCCAAGCGTCTGGTGGAGCACAAGCGGGACGTCGTCATCCTCCTGGACTCCATCACCCGCTTCGCCCGGGCGCATAACGCGGTCATCCCATCCTCGGGCAAGGTCCTGTCGGGCGGGCTGGACGCCAATGCGCTCCAGCGGCCGCGGCGCTTCTTCGCCGCCGCCCGGAACATCGAGGAGGGCGGGTCGCTGACCATCATGGCCACCGCCCTCATCGACACGGGCTCCCGGATGGACGATGTGATCTTCGAGGAGTTCAAGGGCACCGGCAACATGGAGGTCCACCTGGACCGGCGCCTGATGGACAAGCGGATCTTCCCGACCATCAACATCGAGCAGACCGGAACCCGCAAGGAAGAGCTGCTCCTGGAGAAGGACGAGCTGCAGAAGATGTGGCTCCTCCGGAAGGCGCTGTCCCAGCTGAATCCCGTGGAAGCGATGGAGCTTCTGCTGGACAAGCTGAAGATGACGAAGACGAACAAGGACTTCCTCAACCAGATGAACCAGCTGGGCTAGCAGGCTGCTGAAAAAGGCTCATCTGCTTCGTTGGCGCCCTCGGCCGCACGCTCAACGTGGCTCGCTCACGCTCGCCCGGATCTCCGGATCC
>MGBT01000006.1:0-18879 GCA_001788395.1 Candidatus Rokubacteria bacterium GWA2_70_23 | reverse complement strand
CCCGCCGCGGCCTCGCGCGGGATCGTTCGCCTCGGTGTTCGCCAGCCGGTGTCACCCCGGCCAACGGGCCGGCGAGGCCGGCAAGTCGTTTGATTCCTTGCTTTTTCCGTGCCCGGCTGGTATCTTCTGTACTTCATCCAGGAGGTGAGCCGTGAAGGCTGGCATTCATCCCGATTACATCGATACGACCATCACCTGCGGCTGCGGGGCAGTCATCCCGACCCGCTCCACCCAGCCGGGCATCCGTGTCGAGGTCTGCTCGAAGTGTCACCCGTTCTACACGGGCAAGCAGAAGTTCCTGGACACGGCAGGACGCATCGAGCGCTTCCAGCGGAAGTACAACAGGAAGCCGATCGCGGAGGCGTAGGGCGGCGGTTCGGCGCCGGCAGCCGCGGTTCGATCCGAACGCTCCATCTCCCCCGTTCGCCGCCGACCTGCCCGCTGCTGCGGCGGCCTGTCCTGTCCACCCGCCTCTGAGGGCACGCGATGTTCGATAAGCTGCGACAGATCGAGGAGCGCTATCAGGAGCTCTCACGCCGGCTCTCCGATCCGCAGGTGATCGGGCAGCAGGCCGAGTATGCCAGAATGGCCAAGGCTGCCTCAGAGCTGGCCGAGGTGGTCCGGAAGTTCGAGGACTCCAAGGCCCTGCTCGCCCGGATCTCCGAGGCCCGCCACATCCTCGCCGAGGACACCGACCGGGAGATGCGCGCGATGGCCCAGGCGGAGATCGATGACCTGACCGCTCGCCAGGCGGCGCTCGAGGAGGAGCTCCGGGCGCTGCTCCTGCCCCGGGATCCCAACGATCAGAGGAACGTCTTCGTCGAGGTCCGCGCGGGTGCGGGCGGAGACGAGGCCGGACTGTTCGCCGCCGATCTCGCGCGGATGTACACGAAGTACGCGGAGAGCCAGCGGTGGAAGGTGGAGGTGATGGACAGTCACCCCACCGGCGTCGGCGGCTTCAAGGAGATCGTCTTCTTCATCCAGGGCCGGGGCGCATGGAGCCGGCTGAAGTTCGAGCGCGGTGTCCACCGCGTTCAGCGCGTGCCGGCCACCGAGTCCAGCGGGCGGATCCACACCTCCACGGTGACGGTTGCCGTGCTCCCGGAGGCGGAGGACGTGGACATCCGGGTCGAGGACAAGGACGTCCGGGTGGATGTCTATCGCTCCTCGGGTCCCGGAGGCCAGGGCGTGAACACCACGGACTCGGCCGTGCGCCTGACACACCTGCCCACCGGGTTGGTCGTGACCTGCCAGGACGAGCGCTCGCAGATCAAGAACCGGGCCAAGGCGATGCGCGTGCTCAAGGCGCGGCTGCTCGAGCGCGCCCAGGAGGAGCGGGCCGCGGCCATCGCCGCCGACCGCAGGAGCCAGGTCGGGACCGGCGAGCGGAGCGAGCGCATCCGGACCTACAACTTCCCGCAGGGGCGGGTGTCGGACCACCGCATCGGCCTGACGCTGCACCGGCTGCCGGCCGTCCTGGAAGGCGACCTGGACGAGATCATCGACGGGCTCACGGCCTGGGACCAGGGGCGCAAGCTCGCCGAGAGTCCGGCATGACGACGGCGACCTCTGGCCTCGGGGTGGGCGTCCTCCTGCGGGAGGGGACGCGGCGTCTCGAGGCCGCAGCGATCCCGACCGCGCGCCAGGACGCCGAGTGGCTCCTGGCCACGGTGCTCGGCCTGCCCCGCTTCGATCTCTACCTGGAGCCGGCGCGGGAGGTCACGGCCGGCGGCAGGGACCGATTCTGGGCCCTGGTCGGCCGGCGGCAGGCCCACGAGCCGCTCCAGTATCTCCTGGGCTTCGAGGACTTCGTCGGACTGCGGATCCGGGTGACCCCCGCTGTCCTGATCCCGCGCCCCGAGACGGAGGGGCTGGTCGAGTGGGCGGTGGAGATCCTCGCTCCGCTGGACGGGCCGGTGGCGGCTGACGTGGGAACCGGAAGCGGCGCCATCGCCTGCGCGCTCGCGGCGGCCTGTCCTGCTCTCGAGGTGCTGGCCATCGACTCGTCGCTGGCCGCGCTCGGTGTGGCGGCGGGCAACGTGCGCGCCGCGGGGCTGTCTGCGCGCGTCCGGCTGGTCGCAGGAGACCTCCTGGCCCCCCTGGCCTCCCTCGCCGGCGGGCTCGACATGATCGTGTCCAACCCCCCGTATCTCCCGACCGGGATCATCCCGTCGCTCCCCCGGGAGGTCGCCGGATTCGAGCCGCGGCTCGCCCTGGACGGTGGGCCGGACGGCTTGCGGGTGATCCGGCGCATCGTCGCCGAGGCCCCGGGCCTGTTGCGCTCCGGAGGGACGCTCCTGATGGAGATCGGCGAGGAGCAAGCGGGGCTCGTGGCCTCGCTGATGGCGGCCGAGGGATTCTCCCGCATCGCCGCGCGCCGCGACCTGCGCGGCGTCGAGCGGTTCATCGCCGGGCAGGTGGGCGGCTGATGCCGACGCATCTCGTGATCGAGGGTGGGGTGCCCCTCGGCGGGGAGGTCGCGGTGAGCGCGGCGAAGAACGCGGCGCTCCCCGCGCTGGCCGCGGCGCTCTTGACGGCCGAGCCCGTCACGCTGGACAACGTCCCGCTGCTGGCCGACGTGACGACCATCCGGGCGCTGCTCGCGCGGCTCGGGGCGGAACTCGCCGACGAGTCCGATGGGAGCACCCGCGTCCGGGTCGCCTCCGTCGCGAGTCCCGAGGCGCCCTACGAGCTGGTCTCCACCATGCGCGCCTCGGTACTCGTGCTGGGGCCGCTCGTGGCTCGCGCGGGTGTGGCGCGGGTGGCGCTCCCGGGCGGATGCGCCATCGGCCCGCGGCCCGTCGATCAGCACCTGAAGGGCCTCCAGAAACTCGGCGCCGACATCACGATCACGAACGGCTACGTGGAGGCGCGGGCGAGCCGGCTCAAGGGCGCCCGCATCACGACCGACCTCGTGACGGTCACCGGGACCGAGAACCTCATGATGGCGGCGGCGCTGGCCGAGGGGACGACCGTGCTCGAGAACGCCGCGCGCGAGCCCGAGGTGGGCGATCTGGCCCGGCTGCTCATCGCCATGGGGGCCCGGATCGAGGGAGCCGGTACGGAGCGCATCGAGATCGAGGGCGTGCCGGAGCTGAGCGGCGCGCGGCACCGCATCATCCCCGACCGCATCGAGGCCGGCACGCTGCTGGTGGCGGGCGCCATCACGGGCGGCGATGTCACGGTTGTCGGGGTCTCACCGCGCGACCTCACGGCGACGCTCGCCAAGCTCGAGGAATGCGGCGCCGGCATCACCGTGGAAGGGGACCGTGTCCGCTGCCAGGGCCCCGCGCGCCCGCAGCCGGCCGATGTCATCACGAGCCCGTTCCCCGGATTTCCCACCGACATGCAGGCGCAGATCATGGCCCTGCTGGGGCTGGCCGATGGTGTGTCGAAGATCACGGAGACAATCTTCGAGAACCGCTTCATGCACGTCGCGGAGCTGTGCCGCATGGGGGCGCGCATCGAGACCGACGGCTCCACGGCCGTGGTCCGCGGCGTCCCGAGCTACCAGGGGGCGCAGGTGATGGCCACCGATCTCCGCGCCTCGGCCTCGCTGGTGCTGGCGGGGCTCGCCGCCCGCGGCACCACGGAGGTGGCGCGCGTCTACCACCTGGACCGCGGCTACGAGCGCCTGGAGACCAAGCTCCAGCGCCTCGGCGCCCGCATCACGCGAGTGGCCTGATGGACAGGCACGGTCTGACTCTCGCCCTGCCCAAGGGGCGCCTCCTCGAGCCGGCCCTCGCCCTGCTCTCTGCCCTGGGCATGAGCGGTCTCGATGGAGCGTCCCGGCGCCTGCTCGTCGCCGATGCGGCGCACGATCTGCGCTTCATCTTCCTCAAGCCGGCGGACATCCCCACGTACGTGGAGTACGGTGCGGCGGACCTCGGCATCGTCGGCAAGGACATCCTGGCCGAGCAGGAGCCGGATGTGTACGAGCCGGTGGACCTCGGCTTCGGACGTTGCCGTCTCGTCGTGGCCGAGCCCAGGGATCTGTGGGAGCGCGATGATCCGGCCAAGTGGTCCTGGGTGCGCGTGGCGACGAAGTACCCGACCCTTACCGAGCGCTACTTCTCGGAGCGGGGCATCCAGGTGGAGATGATCCGGCTGGACGGCTCCATCGAGCTGGCGCCGCTTGTCGGGCTCGCGGAGCGGATCGTGGATCTCGTCCAGTCCGGGGACACGCTCCGGGCGAACGGCCTCGTGGAGGTGGCGCAGATCATGAGCTCCACGGCGAGGCTCATCGTCAACCGCGCCTCGCTGAAGACGGCGCACGCCCGCGTGAACACCCTGATCGATGCCGTGCGCCAGGCGGTGTCGTCTCCGAGGCCCGGCATGGGCGCCGCGGTCTCGCGGCCCGCGCCATGATGCGGCGCCTCGACACGAGCGCGATGGGCGTCGACGGCGTGGTCCAGGCTCTGGATCGCGCTCCCGAGAGCGTGGATGCGGAGATCCATCAGCGCGTCGGGGAGATCGTGGCCGCCGTGCGGGAGAAGGGGGATGCGGCGCTCGTGGAGCTCACCGCGCGCTTCGACCGGGTCACGCTCGCGCCCCGGGATCTGGCCGTGACCCCTGCCGAGTACGAGGCGGCGGAGCGCCAGGTGGGGACGAGGACCGTCGAGGCCCTGCGCTATGCAGCCGCGCGGATCGATCGCTTCCATCGGGCGGCCATGCCGCGCTCGTGGAGCATGACGGACGGCAACGGATCGATGGTCGGCCAGGAGATCCGCCCGCTGGACCGGGTCGGCATCTACGTCCCGGGAGGCCGCGCGGCCTACCCGTCCACGGTGCTGATGACCGCCGTGCCTGCGCGCGTGGCCGGCGTCAGGGACATCGTGCTGGTCTCGCCGCCGGCGGCCGACCGGTCGCTCAGCCCGGCCGTGCTGGTCGCCGCGCGCATCGCCGGCGTCACCGAGGCCTACCGGGTCGGCGGTGCCCAGGCCGTCGCGGCCCTGGCCTACGGCACCGAGACGATCCGCCGCGTGGACAAGATCGTGGGCCCGGGGAACATCTACGTGGCGCTCGCCAAGGGGCGGGTCTTCGGCGACGTCGGGATCGACATGCTGGCGGGCCCGAGCGAGGTGGTGGTGATCGCCGACGGCGATGCGGATCCCGTCTGGGTCGCGGCGGATCTCCTGGCCCAGGCCGAGCACGACCCCATGGCCCGTGCGGTGCTGCTGACCCCGTCGAGGGCCCTGCGGGACCGTGTCGAGGCCGAGACCGCGCGCCAGCTGGCGACGCTCAGCCGGCGGGAGATCGCGGCCAGCGCGCTCCGCACCAACGGCGCGCTCGTGCTCACGGCGACGCTGGAGGAGGCGGTGGAGGTGGCGAACCGGCTGGCCCCGGAGCACCTCGAGCTGGTCGTGTCGGACCCCGACGCGCTCCTGGTTCGCGTGAAGAACGCCGGGGCGGTGTTCCTCGGCCGTTTCACGCCGGAGGTCGTCGGCGACTACGTGGCGGGACCCAATCACGTCCTGCCCACCGGTGGGACCGCGCGCTTCTCGTCCGCCCTCGGCACCGGGGACTTCGTCAAGCGGCTCAGCGTGATCCGGTACTCGACCAAGGGGCTCGCGGAAGCCTGGCCCCACCTGGCCGAGCTCGCGCGCGTGGAGGGGCTCGACGCCCACGGCGCGGCTGCCAGAGCGCGCATCACCAACACGGGAGGCGGAGCATGAGCGCAGAGCGCCGAGGGGGGCAGCCCGAGATCCCGCGCCAGGCCCGGGTCGAGCGCAAGACCAAGGAGACGCAGATCGTGCTGCAGCTCAACCTGGACGGCACCGGCGCCTCGACGGTCGAGACCACGATCCCCTTCTTCAACCACATGCTCGAGGCGTGGTCCAAGCACGGCCTCATGGACCTGACCGTGGACGCCAGGGGCGACACCGAGGTGGATCTCCACCACACGGTGGAGGACGTGGGCATCTGTCTCGGCCGCGCCTTCAAGGAGGCCGTGGGCGACAAGAGGGGGATCGTCCGCTACGGGGCCTCCTTCCTGCCCATGGACGAAGCGCTGCTCCACGCGGCGGCGGATCTCTCCGGGCGGCCGTACCTCGTCTTCAACGTGCCGCTCCAGCGCACGCGGATCTCGAACTTCGACCTGGATCTGCTGAAGGACTTCTTCCGCGCCTTCGCCTTCAACGCCGCGGTCACGCTGCACGTCAACATGCACTACGGCGAGAACCTGCACCACATCGCCGAGGCCACCTTCAAGGCGGTGGCGCGCGCGCTGGCCGAGGCCACGCGGCTCGACCCGCGCATCAGCGCCGTTTTGTCCACGAAGGGTGCCCTGTGACGTGCAGGCAGGTGGACTGGACGCCCCGATGAGCCCGATGAGGGCGAAGAGCCCCACGGTGGAGCGGGCGCCCCGATGAGCCCGATGAGGGCGAAGAGGCCCAGCCGCAACCCGATGTCATCCACATTCAGGCGAGACAATTGATTGCCGTCGTGGACTACGGGCGGGGCAACCTCGGCAGCGTCGAGAAGGCCTTCGGGCGCCTCGGCATGAACGCCGTGGTCACCCAGGAGGCCCGAGTGGTCGAGGACGCCGAGGGCGTTGTGCTCCCGGGCGACGGCGCATTCCACGACGCCATGAGCACCCTGCAGGAGCTGGGCCTGCTGGGCCCGCTACGGGCGGCCCTCGAGGACGGGCGTCCGTTCCTGGGGATCTGCCTGGGCTACCAGCTCCTGTTCAGCGAGAGCGAGGAGTTCGGCCAGGGCAAGGGCCTCGACGTGATCCGCGGCGCTGTGCGGCGCTTCCCGGCGGGGCTCAAGGTGCCGCACATGGGCTGGAACCAGGTGGAGCACACCGGGGACCTCCAGATCTTCGACGGGATCCCGAGCGGCGCCAACTTCTACTTCGTGCACTCCTACTACCCCGACACGGCGGATCCGTCGCTGTCCGTCGCGACCTGCACGTACGGGATTACCTTCAAGGCGGCGGTCGGGCGCGGCGCGCTGTTCGCCACGCAGTTCCACCCGGAGAAGAGCCAGCGCTGGGGCCTCCGGCTGCTGGAGAACTTCGCCGCGTTCGTGAGGGACCGCCGCCGCGTGCCATGAGCTTCCTCGTGATCCCCGCCATCGATCTGAAACGCGGGCGCTGTGTGCGCCTGGTGCAGGGCCGCGCCGAGAACGAGACCGTCTTCTCCGAGGACCCGGTCGCGACGGCTCTCCAGTGGCAGGCGCAGGGTGCCCCGCGGCTGCACGTGGTGGACCTGGACGGCGCCTGGGCCGGTGCGCCGGCGCAGGCCGCGATCGTGCGAGCGATCATCGGTGCGCTCTCGATCCCCGTCCAGGTGGGCGGTGGGCTGCGGGACCGCGCGTCGGTGGAACAGGTGCTCGAGGCAGGGGCCCGCTGGGCGGTGATCGGCACGCGGGCTGCCCTCGATCCGACCTTCCTCGGGGAGATCTGCCGGGCGTGCGAGGAGCGGATCATCGTGTCGGTGGATGCCTCGGATGGCCGGGTCGCCGTGGACGGCTGGACGCGGGTCCTCGACCTCGACGCGGTCGCCCTGGTGCGCGATGCCGCGGCGGCCGGGGCCGCAGCCATCCTCTACACGGACATCGCGCGCGACGGCACCCAGGAAGGACCGAACCTGTGGAGCACCGAGGCCGTGGCGAAGGTGGCCGGCATTGCCATCCTCGCCTCCGGAGGAGTGTCCTGTCTCGACGACCTCCGCCAGCTCGCCGGCATCCCGGGAGTGGAGGGGGCCATCGTGGGGCGCGCGCTCTACAGCGGGGCGGTGGACCTGCGTCGTGCCCTCGCCGAAGTCGGCGGGTGAGCCCGGGCCATGCTCTGCAAGCGGCTGATCCCTTGCCTCGACGTGAGAGACGGTCGCGTGGTCAAGGGCGTGCGCTTCGTGAACTTGAGGGACGCGGGCGATCCCGTGGAGGCTGCCCAGGCCTATGATCAGCAGGGGGCGGACGAGCTCGTGTTCCTCGACATCACGGCCTCCCACGAGGGCCGCGCGATCATGCTGGAGGTGGTGCGCCGGACCGCCGAGGGCATCTACATGCCACTGACCGTGGGCGGCGGTGTCCGGACGCTCGAGGACATCCGCACGCTCCTGCGCGCGGGGGCCGACAAGGTGTCGCTGAACACGGCGGCGCTGGCGCGCCCGGAGCTGGTGCGGGAGGCGGCCCGGGCCTTCGGGAGCCAGTGCATCGTGGTGGCCATCGACGCGAAGCGGGAGCCGTCGGACAACGGGGCGCCCCCGCACTGGACCGTGTTCACCCACGGAGGGCGCCGGCCGACGGGACGGGATGCCCTGCGCTGGGCGCGGGAGGTCGAGGCGCTTGGCGCCGGCGAGCTCCTGCTCACCAGCATGGATCGCGACGGGACGGGCGATGGCTACGACCTCCCGCTGACGCGTGCCGTGTCGGAGGCGGTGTCGGTCCCGGTGATCGCCTCCGGCGGCGCCGGTACCCTCGATGACCTCTACGACGGCGTGGCCGAGGGCAAGGCGGACGCGGTTCTCGTGGCCTCCCTGTTCCACTTCGGGCGATACACTATCGGGGAGGCCAAGGCCTATCTCAGGGAGCGGGGCGTCCCGGTGCGGATCGAGCCATGAGCGTCGAGACCGAGCTCACGTGGGACGCGGCCGGGCTGATCCCGGCGGTGGTGCAGGAAACCGAGACCGGCGAGGTCCTCATGGTCGCCTGGATGGATCGGGCGGCCCTCGACAGGACCCTCGAGACAGGGCTGGGGCACTTCTGGTCCCGCTCCCGCCAGGCTCCGTGGCGGAAGGGAGAGACCTCGGGGCATGTCCAGCACCTGGACGCCGTCTACGCCGACTGCGACCGGGACACGCTGCTGCTCCGGGTGCACCAGGAGGGTGTTGCGTGCCATACGGGCGCCCGCTCGTGCTTCTTCACGCGGCTGGCGGGCGGAGCACCCGCGTCCGGCAGTCCCGAGTGGCCCGGACCGATGCTGCTCGAGACGATCGAGCGCGTGATCCAGTCGCGCAAGGTGGAGCGTCCGGCCGGGTCCTATGTGGCCGGGCTCTTCGATCGAGGCGAGGCCCATATCTGCCGGAAGATCGGGGAAGAAGCCACGGAGGTGGTGACGGCGGCGCTGGGCGGCGAGGGCGACGAGCGGGTGGTCTCGGAGATCGCCGACCTCTGGTTCCACTCCATGGTCCTCCTCGCGGGGCGCGGCATCCCGCTCCGCCGGGTCTTCGCCGAGCTGGATCGCCGTCACGGCCGGCGGCCGCCGGAGGCCGCCCAGGGATGCTCGGGAGGATGAAGATGCCCGTCGCCGCGTGCGCGCTGCTGCTCCTGGCGGGCTGCAGCGCCGACCGGATCGAGAGGGGCGTGTTTCACTCGAGGAAGGGATACGAGGTGAGGCTGCCGGCCAGCGGGTGGCTGCTGGCCTCCGGGGCCAAGGCGGACCTCGAGCTCCGGCGCGGGGGCCCGGCGCCCGGCGGCATGCTGGTGGACGCGACCTGCGAGGGGTCGTCGCCCCGGCGTCCCCTCGGCGTGCTGGCGCGCCATCTCGTCTTCGGCCTGACGGACCGGTCGGACGTGGAGAGCCAGGAGACCGTGGTCGGCGGGCGACACGCCGTGCGGAGTCTCGTGCGCGGGCAGAGGGACGGCGCCCGCGTGGCCGTGGAGGCCGTGGTGGTGAAGGACGGGCGCTGCGTGTACGACTTCCTCTACGTGGCCCCCGCGGACCACTTCGAGGCCGGGCGCAGCGACTTCAGGGGGTTCGTCGAGAGCCTCGCTGTCGGGCGGGAGCCATGACCCTGGGGCAGTATGTCCAGAAGCACGGGCGCGAGGCGGTGATCTGGTACGGGGGCCTCGGGCTCCTGAGCGCCCAGGTCGCCCGGAACCTGGTCCTGCCGCGCTCGTACATCCACATCGTCGCCCGGGAGATCGACACCATCGGCGTCCGGTCGGTGGCCGTCGCCCTCACGGCCGCGCTCTTCACCGGGATGGTCCTGGCGCTCCAGAGCGCCGTGAACATGGCGCGCTTCGGCGCCGAGAACTACGTGGGGCCCGTCGTGGCCCTGTCCATCCTGCGGGAGCTGGGACCGGTTCTCACGGCCATCCTCGTGGGAGGCAAGGTGGCATCGGGCATCACGGCCGAGCTGGGCTCCATGCAGGTCACGGAGCAGATCGACGCCCTGCGCGCCATCGGCGTCAACTACATCAAGCGGCTCGTGGTGCCGCGCCTGATGGCCGCCGTGCTGGTGTTCCCGCTGGTGACCATCCTGGCCGACTTCGTCGGGATGCTCGGGGGCATGCTGATCGTGGTCTTCGAGCGGGACGTGGATCCGTACCTCTACTGGAACACGATCTCCTACTGGGTCGTGCTGAAGGACTTCCTCACGGGACTCGTCAAGAGCGTGGCCTTCGGCGCCATCGTCACGCTCATCGGCTGCTACAACGGGCTGAACACGTCCGGTGGGACCGAGGGGCTGGGGCGCTCCACGACGGCCACGGTGGTCCAGGTGGCCATGGGCGTCATCGTCTCCGACTTCTTCCTGACCAAGCTCCTGCTGTTCCTCTTCTGGTGACGGCCATGAGCGCGCCCGGGTCGCCGGTGGAGGTGCGGGAGGTGTGGAAGGCGTTCGAGCAGAAGCCGGTGCTGTGCGGGGTCAGCTTCGCCCTGGCGAAGGGGACGACGCTGGCCGTCATGGGCGGGAGCGGAACCGGCAAGACCGTGCTCCTGCGGATCGTCGCCGGGCTCCTGCGGCCCGACGCGGGGCAGGTGGCGCTGTTCGGGACGCGGATCGACACCATGCGGGAGGAACAGATGCTGGCGCTGCGACGGCGCACCGGCTTCGTCTTCCAGGGGGCGGCGCTCTTCGACTCGCTGTCGGTCTTCGAGAACGTGGCGTTCCCGCTCCGGGAGCACACGAGCCTGTCCCTCGGGGACATCACGGACCGGGTGCACCGGTTCCTCTCCCTGGTCGGACTGCCCGGGACGGATGGCCTGCTCCCGGCGGCGCTGTCCGGCGGCATGCGCAAGCGCGTGGGGATCGCGCGGGCCCTCGTCATGGAGCCCGAGGTGGTGTTCTTCGACGAGCCCACGGCCGGGCTGGATCCGACCAACGCGCGGCTCGTGTCCGAGCTGATCGCCAAGCTGCGGGCCGGCGTCTGCGACACGGCCATCGTCGTGACCCACGACCTGGAGTTCGCCGAGATGGTGGCGGACCAGATGGCCATTCTCCATCAGGGACGGTTCGCGGACGTGGGGACACCTGCCGAGATCCGCCGCTCGACCAGCCACGACGTCCAGCGGTTCCTGGCCGGCGAGCTCCGGGAAAGCTGAGACGATGGACGGCCGCCACTACGCCCTGCAGCTCCGCATCGGCGCCTTCGTCGTGATCTCGCTCGTCGTGTTCCTGGGCATCATCTACTTGCTGGGCGCCCAGGCGCGGTACTTCGAGCGCAAGTACGACCTCGTCGCCGAGTTCACCGAGGTGGGCGGGCTCATCGAGGGGGCCACCGTGCGGCTGGCGGGCGTGCAGATCGGGCGGGTGACGAACGTGGCCCTGGCCCCCCAGGCCGGCGGCAAGGTGCGGGTCACGCTCACCATCGCGCGGCGGTTCTCGGACCGCATCCGGCAGAGCTCCGAGGCGAGGATCGTCACCCAGGGTCTCCTCGGCGACAAGCTCGTGGAGATCACCATGGGCATGCCGGACTCTCGGCCGCTCGAGCCGGGCAGCACCCTGCAGAGCCGCGAGCCCTTCGAGGTCGGGCGCATGTTCGCCGAGGGCACCGACGCGCTCTCGGCGATCACCACGCTCGTCCGCTCGCTCCAGGCGAGCCTCGACCGGCTGAACACGGCCGGCACACTCGAGGATCTCGACGCCGCGGTCAAGTCCACGCGCCGGGTCACCGAGCGGCTGGAAGGGCTGGGGCGCGACGGGGCCTTCGGCGACGTGGCGGCCGCGGCCCGCTCCGCCCGCCGGATCACCGAGCAGGTCGAGAAGGGCGGCGGCTGGCTCCACACGCTGGTCTACGAGGAACCCGAGGCGCTCCGCCGGCTCAACACCCTCCTGGGCGGAGCGCAGGAGGTACTGGCCCGGACCCGGACGGGGGACAGTGCCGTCGGCGCGCTGCTGTCACCGGAGAGCGGACGCTCGGTGCGGGCGCTGCTCGCCGCCATGGACGCCTTCGGGCGCGGCGCCGAGCTGGCGGGAGGGGGCCAGGGGCTGCTCTCGACGCTCCTCTTCGATCCGCAGTACAAGCCCATCGTCGAGGACCTCCAGATGGTGGCCCGCAACTTCCGCGAGCTCTCCGAGCGCCTCGCGCGAGGCCAGGGGCTCCTCGCCGGGCTCCTGCGCGAGCAGGGCGACAGCCCGCTGGACCAGGCGGCAGCCGACTTCCGCACCGCCATGGCGAACCTCCGGACCATCACCGACCGTCTCAAGGCCGGCGAGGGGACCCTTGGCGGGCTCCTCGAAGATCCCACCGTCTACGAGAACATCGCCGCGTTCCTCGAAGGCGCGCAGCGGAGCTTCCTTCTGCGATCACTGATCCGGTCGACCATCCAGAGCGGCGGGGACGGAACCTCGCCGTCCAGAACGGGCGGACGCTGATGGCCAAGGGGCGTTCGGCCTACCGCTGCCAGGGTTGCGGGTTTGCCGCGCCGAAGCCGGGCACCTGCCCGGACTGCGCCCGCCAGGGCAGCTACGTGGCGCTGGTGGAGGAGCGGACGACACCCTCCCGGTCCGAGCGCCCGAGACTTCCGCCCGGTGGCCGGCCCCAGCGGCTCAGTGAGATCAGCGTCGAGGGCGGCGAGCGAGTCCAGACGGGCATCGGCGAGCTCGACAGCGTGCTCGGCGGGGGCGTCGTCAAGGGCTCCCTCGTGCTGATCGGCGGGGACCCCGGGGTGGGCAAGAGCACGCTGCTGCTCCAGGCGAGTCAAGCGCTGGCCGAGCGGGCCGGCCCGGTGCTGTATGTCTCGGGCGAGGAGTCGGCCGGGCAGATCAAGCTCCGGGCAGACCGGCTCGGTATCGCGGCCGACGGGCTGTACTTCCTGGCCGAGACGGACCTGGAGGTCATCGAGTCCCACGTGGCCGGGCTCAAGCCGCGCGTCCTGGTGGTGGACTCGATCCAGACGGTTTTCCTGCCCGACCTCGAATCGCCGCCCGGGAGCGTGAGCCAGGTGAGAGAGTGCGGCGGCCGACTCATGCTCTCCGCCAAGGCGCGGGGGGTGGCGACCTTCCTCGTGGGGCATGTCACGAAGGACGGCGCGATCGCCGGCCCGCGCGTCCTCGAGCACCTGGTGGACACGGTGCTGTACTTCGAGGGTGAGCGTCACCACGCATACCGAGTGCTCCGGGCGGTGAAGAACCGGTTCGGGTCCACGAACGAGATCGGCGTGTTCGAGATGGCCAATGGCGGCCTGACCGAGGTCAAGAACCCTTCGGGCTTCTTCCTCTCCGAGCGGCCCCGGGGCGCGCCCGGGTCCGTGATCGTCTCGAGCCTCGAGGGCACGCGGCCCCTCCTCGTGGAGCTGCAGGCCCTGGTGGCGCCGGCCAGCTTCGGGACTCCACGGCGCACCGTGCTCGGGACCGACTACAACCGGGTCTGCCTGCTGCTGGCTGTCCTCGAGAAGCGCGCGGGCTTCCCGCTGCAGACCCAGGACGCGTTCGTCAATGTCGCGGGAGGGGGCCGGGTCTCGGAACCCGCGGTGGATCTCGGCATCGCGATCGCCGCAGCGTCGAGTTACCTGGACCGCCCGGTCCGGGGTGACGTGGTCGTGATCGGAGAGATCGGTCTCACGGGGGAGGTACGCGCCGTGTCGGGGCTCCCGGTGCGGCTCAAGGAGGCGGCGGCGCTGGGCTTCTCGTCGGCGGTGGTCCCCCAGAACAATCTGACGCCCGGTCAGTCCCATCCGCTTGACGTGCAGGGCGTCGGGTCCGTGGAAGACGCCGTCAAGGCTCTCCTCGGAGGGTGAGTCGAGCCGTGACCGTCGTCATCGTCCGGGTGCTCGTGCTCGCTGTCGCTGTCGGTGCGGGGCTCGCGCTGGGCCCCGTGCTGGCAGTGCCCACGCCCAGCCCGTGGCTGGCGGGAGCAGGGCTGCTCGTGGGCATCCTGGCGGTGCTCCTCGAGTGGCGGGCGCGGCGGGTCCCCGTGGAGCGGCTCTTCTGGGGTGCGACCGGGGCCGCCATCGGCGTTGTCCTCGGCCTCGGCCTCGGCAGCGCGGTCGGCGCCGTGGTGCCCGGGGCCGCAACGCTCGGGCGCGGGCTGTTCGGCCTGTTGGTGGGGTATCTCGGCTGGTCGGTGGCGCTCGCCAAGGGCGACGAGCTCGCGGGCCTGTCGACGAAGCTCTTTCCGAAGGCCGCGTCGCAGACGCGCCCGTACAAGATCCTGGACACCTCCGTGATCATCGACGGCCGGGTGGCCGACGTGTGCGAGAGCGGGTTCCTCGAGGGCACGCTGGTCGTCCCCCAGTTCGTGTTGCGGGAGCTCCAGCAGATCGCGGACTCCCCGGATGGGCTCAAGAGGAACCGGGGCAAGCGCGGTTTCGGCGTCATCCAGCGGCTGCAGCGCATCCCGAAGGTGACCGTCCTCATCCACGACGGGGACTTCCCGCAGGTGCGCGAGGTGGACCGCAAGCTGATCGAGCTCGCCAAGGCGATGGACGCCAAGGTGGTGACCAACGACTACAACCTCAACAAGGTCGCCGAGGTCTCGGGCGTGGCGGTGCTCAACGTCAACGAGCTGGCGAACGCGGTCAAGCCAGCGGTGCTCCCCGGGGAGATGATGCACCTCTACGTCCTCAAGGAAGGCAAGGAGGCGGGGCAGGGCGTGGCCTACCTGGACGATGGGACCATGGTGGTCGTGGACCACGGCCGGAAGCTCATCGGCCAGAGTGTGGACGTGACGGTCACCAGCGTGCTGCAGACCACCGCGGGCCGGATGATCTTCGCGCGGCCGGTCCCGTCGGCGGAGTCGCTCCAGTGATGAGGCCCCTCGAGCGCGGGCCGCGGGCCGTCGCTGTCGTGCCGGCGGGGGGAACTGGCGTCCGGATGGGCGTCCGGATGCCCAAGCAGTACCTGACCGTTGGCGGGGTGCCCCTGCTGATCCACACGCTGCGCGTACTCGCTCGTGCCCGCTCCGTCGCCGGGATCGTGCTGGCGGTGCCCCGCGACCGGGTCCAACGGACGGAGGCGCTCCTCAGGCGTCTCCCGGTGCCGAAGCTCTCCCGCGTGGTGCCGGGCGGCGCCGATCGGCAGGAGTCGGTGTGGCTCGGGCTCCAGGCCGCCCCGGCCGAGTGCGAGTGGATCCTGGTCCACGACGCGGTCCGGCCCTTCATCGTGCCGGCCCTGGTCGAGCGCGTCCTGGCCGCGGCGGCGATCGCTGGTGCAGCCACGTGTGGTCTCCCCGTGCGAGAGACGGTGAAGCGCGTGCGCGAGTCCCGGGTGGAGGCCACGCTTGACCGGGAAGGGCTCTGGCTCGTCCAGACGCCCCAGGCCTTCAGGCGGGACCTTCTCTCGGAAGCCCACGAGAAAGCCCGCCGCGACGGCTACTCGGGCACCGACGATGCCGTGCTCGTCGAGCGGCTCGGCGCCAGGGTTGCCATGGTGCCGGGACTCCCGCAGAACCTGAAGATCACGACGCCGGCCGATCTCCGGCTCGCCCGCCTCTGGAGCCCGCACCGGTGACAAGAACTGGGCTCGGCTTCGATCTGCATCCCCTGGCGGATGGGCGTGCACTCGTCCTCGGCGGGATCACGGTGCCGGCCGCGCGCGGGCTCGGCGGGCACTCGGACGCCGACGTTCTCACCCACGCCGTCTGCGAAGCCCTCCTCGGCGCGCTCGCCCTCGGCGACCTGGGCCGGCTGTTTCCGGACAGCGACGAGCGGTATCGCGGCGTGTCGAGCCTCGCGCTCCTTCGAGGCGTGATGGAGCTCGTTCGTGCCCGCGGCGGGAGCCTGGTCAACGTGGACGCCACGGTGATCTGCCAGGCGCCGCGGCTGGCGGCATTCCTGCCCGACATGGCGAGGCAACTGGCGTCGACGATCGAGGTGGACGCCGACCGGGTGAGCGTCAAGGCCAAGAGCCCGGAGCACCTGGGCCTTCTCGGTCGCGAGGAGGGCATCGCCGCGCTGGCCGTCGTGTCGGTGGACGTCACACCCCCGTAGGGTCCAGGAGGCACGCGTGGGACTCAGGATCTTCAACTCGCTCACCCGCCGGAAAGAGGAGTTCACCCCGCTCACGCCGGGCGAGGCGCGGATGTACGTGTGCGGCGTCACCGTCTACGACATCTCGCACATCGGGCATGCCCGGAGCGCGCTCGTCTTCGACGTGATCCGTCGGTACCTGCGTTTCAAGGGCTACCGGGTCCAGTTCGTCAAGAACTTCACGGACGTGGACGACAAGATCATCAATCGCGCCGCCCAGGAAGGCGTGTCGTCGCAGGAGATCTCCGAGCGCTACATCGCCGAGTACCGGGCCGACATGGCTTCCCTCGGCGTGCTCCCAGGGGACGTCGAGCCGAAGGCGACGGAGCACATCCCTCAGATGATCGCGCTGATCCAGCGACTCATTGCCAAGGGACTGGCGTACGTCGTGCACGGGGATGTCTACTTCGAGGTGCGGCGCTTCCCGACCTACGGGCGTCTCTCCGGCAAGAACCTGGAGGATCTCCTGGCCGGAGCCCGCGTGGAGGTGGACGACCGCAAGCGGGATCCTCGGGACTTCGCGCTCTGGAAGTCCGCGAAGCCGGGGGAGCCCTCGTGGCCGAGCCCGTGGGGTGCCGGGCGGCCCGGGTGGCACATCGAATGCTCCGCCATGTCCATGCAGTATCTCGGGGAGTCCTTCGACATCCACGGGGGGGGCGAGGATCTCATCTTCCCCCATCACGAATGCGAGATCGCCCAGGCCGAGGGAGCCAGCGGGAAGCCGTTCGTGCGCTACTGGATCCACAACGGCTTCGTCAACTTCGGCGACGAGAAGATGTCCAAGTCCCTCGGCAACACGCTGACGATCAGGGATCTGGTGGCCCGTCACGACCCCGAGGCCATGCGCCTGTACTTGCTGGGCACCCACTACCGCCACCCGCTCGAATTCGGAGACGAGCGCATCGGCGAGGCGGCGCGGGCGCTGGAACGGCTGCGCGGGCTCCGCGCGGAGGCCGACCGCCTGGCGGCCAAGGGGACGCCGCCGCCGGGACCCGATCTCGGGCTCTTCGACGAGGTCACCCAGCACCGGTCGCGCTTCGAAACCGCCATGGACGACGACTTCAACACGCCCCAGGCGCTGGGCGCGATCTTCGATCTCGCCCGGCGGCTCCAGACGGCCCGGACTGACGTCTCTGATGGCCGGGGGGGTGCCGGGGCCTTTCTCGTGGGGGTGGGCGAGCTCATGACTGTCTCGCGTGTGCTGGGGCTGCTTGAGGGCAGGGCCCCGGATGCGCCCGAGATCGACCCCGCGCGCAAGGCGCGTATCGAGTCGCTCGTCTGGCTGCGCCAGGAGGCTCGCAGGGCACGTGACTTCGCGGAGGCCGACCGGCTGCGGGCGGAGCTCGACCAACTGGGCGTGGTGCTCGAGGACACCCGCGACGGCACCACGTGGAAGGTCAGGCGGTGACGACCCAAGAACCCGCGCCGCTCTTCGGGCGCCATCCCGTTCTCGAGCTGCTCCGTGCTGCGGGCCGGCGGGTGGAGGAGATCGCCATCCTGGCCGAGGGGCGCGGCCCCGCACTACAGGAGCTGCTGGCCTTGGCCCGGAGCCGGAACGTCAAGGTGTCGTACCGCACGCGTGATCAGCTCACGGCGATGGCCGGGACACCTCACCATCAGGGTGTCGTGGCCCGGGTTGCGGAGGCGAGTTACGCCACCCTGGGCGAGGTGCTCTCGATTCCCGCGGCGAGGAGCGAGCCCGCGTTCTTCCTGGTGCTGGACCGGGTCCAGGATCCGCGAAACCTCGGAGCAGTGCTCAGAAGTGCGGAGGCGACGGGGGCGCACGGCGTCATCCTCCCGAGACATCAGTCGGTCGGGCTCACCCCGGCGGTCGCGAAATCAGCGATGGGGGCGCTCGAGCACCTGGCCGTTTCGAGGGAAACGAATATCGTGCAAGTACTCGAGACACTTAAGAAAGAGTCGGTGTGGGTGATGGGTGCGGCGCAGCAGGGTGGCAAGGCGCCATGGACCGTGGATCTGGCGGTGCCGCTCTGCCTCGTTCTCGGGGGGGAGGGGGAGGGGCTGAGGCCTCTGGTGGCCAGGACCTGCGACGAGCTCCTCACCCTGCCCATGAGGGGGGAGATCGGCTCTCTCAACGTGTCAGCTGCGGCCGCAGCCCTGTGCTACGAGGTGCTGCGCCAGCGGAGCCTCAAAACGGGGGAAAGCGCTTGACTTTTCATGCCCTCGAAACTAGAGTGAAGTTTTGCGACTGCTGGCGTAGCTCAGGGGAAGAGCAGCTGCCTTGTAAGCAGTGGGTCGGGGGTTCGAATCCTCCCGCCAGCGCCAGTATTTCCGAGGGGTGGGCGTCCTGGGGGACGAGCGGGGAGATACCCAAGTGGCCAAAGGGGGCAGACTGTAAATCTGCTGGCGCACGCCTTCGGGGGTTCAAATCCTCCTCTCCCCACCATCTCCGCGGTTGCAGGGGCGGGCGCCGAGAGGGCAGGCGGGAATAGCTCAGCGGTAGAGCGCCAGCCTTCCAAGCTGGGGGTCGCGGGTTCGAATCCCGTTTCCCGCTCCATCGGCTCCTCGGCGGCAAGAGGCATGAACAGGGTCGGCACTCGGGCCCATGTAGCTCAGTTGGCAGAGCGCGTCCTTGGTAAGGACGAGGTCTCCGGTTCAAGCCCGGACATGGGCTCCACGAATATCGCGCCGTAGCAACTGGAGGAGGGGCTCCGATGGCCAAGGCGAAGTTTGATCGATCGAAGCCGCACGTGAACATCGGGACGATTGGGCACATTGAC
>MGBT01000005.1:16896-17860 GCA_001788395.1 Candidatus Rokubacteria bacterium GWA2_70_23 | reverse complement strand
GCTGCCGCGCTGGCGCTGGAGCGCGATGCGCACGTTCTCCAGGACCGTCAGGTGCGGGAAGATCGCCGAGATCTGGAACGAGCGGACCAGGCCGCGCCGCGCGATCTCGGCGGGCCGGGAGCCGGTGATGTCGCGGCCGTTATACGTGATGCGCCCCCGCGTCGGGGTGAGGAAATGGGTGAGCAGGTTGAAGCACGTGGTCTTCCCGGCCCCGTTGGGGCCGATCAGGGCGTGGATCGTCCCGCGGCGGACGCGCAGGTTGACGTCCTTGACGGCGACGAAGCCCCCGAACTCCTTCGTCAGGCCGACGGTTTCCAGGATCACGTCGCTCGCCAAGTGCTTTCCCTTCGTGACGCTCCGGAGATCGTGCCGCTGGATGATAGACGATGAGGGCGTGCGAGGGCAATGAGCCGATGCCGCTACGGGCCGCCCGCCCCGGCCGGCGGATAGAAGCGCGCCTCGCGCTTCTCGTCCCACGCCCGGTTCGCCTCGCCGATCTCCGACGAGGTTAGGCAGTCGTTCTGGGCCCGGATCACCGCCTCGATCATGGCGCGCGGATCGGCGTGGAACGACTCGTGCAAGAGCCGCTTGGCATGGCCCGTGGCCGTGCGGGAGGCGTGGAAGGCCTTCTCGACGATGGCGGCCAGCTCGGCGTCCAGGCGCTCCGCCGGGACCACCCAGTTGACGAGCCCGATGGCGCGCGCCTCCGCCGCGCTGATGTGGTCGTTCAGGAGCGTCAGCTCCTTGGCCCGCCCGAGCCCGATGAGGCGGGCGAGCCGCAGGATCGAGCCGTCCGGGATGAGCCCGTGCCGTGTGGCCCCCAGCCCCAGCACGGCGTCCGTCGCCGCCAGGCGCACGTCACAGGCCACGGCCAGCTGCAGCCCGCCCCCGATGGCGTAGCCGTGCAGCACGCCGATCACCAGCTTGTCCATGTCCTCCAGCGCGTTCAGCGCCCGGACCCAGT
>MGBT01000005.1:15459-16871 GCA_001788395.1 Candidatus Rokubacteria bacterium GWA2_70_23 | reverse complement strand
GCCCGCCGACAGCGCCGTGCGGTCCATGCCGGAGGAGAAGGCCCGCCCGGCCCCGCGCACCACCACCACCCAGACGTCCCGGTCGCGGGCGGCGGCCTCCGCGGCGTCGGCCAGCTCGGCCGCCAGCTCCGTGTGCAGGGCGTTGAGGACCTCCGGGCGGCTCAGCACGATGGTGCCCACGCCGCCCTTCACACCGTAGAGAACGTTCCCGCCCACCGGACCGTATCCCCTGCGCCTAGACGCCCAGGATCTCGCGCGCGATCACCATCCGCTGCACCTCGGAGGTCCCCTCGCCGATCTCGGTGAGCTTGGCATCGCGGAAGATCCGCTCGATGGGAAACTCGGTGATGTAGCCGGCCCCACCGTGGATCTGGAGGGACTTGGTGGCGGCCCGCATGGCGACCTCGGACGCGAAGACCTTGGCCATGGAGGCGGCGAGCTTGGCGGGCTTCCCGGCGTCCTTGAGAAGCGCCGCGCGGAGCGTGAGCAGGCGCGCCGCCTCGATCTCCGTGCCCATGTCGGCCACCATGCCCTGCAGCCCGTTGAACTCCGCCAGTGTCTTGCCGAAGGCGCTGCGCTGCTTCATGTAGCTGAGCGCCTGGTCGAGCGCGCCCTGGGCGATTCCGACCGCCATCGCCGCCATGGCGATGCGGCCGCCCTCCAGCACCTGCATGCAGTTGACGAAGCCCTGATGGAGCGTGCCGCACAGCTGGCGCTCGGGCACCCGCACGTTGTCGAGGATCAGCTCGGCCGTGTTGGAGGCGTGCAGCCCGAGCTTCTTGTAGGGGGTACCCGCGCCGAAGCCCGGCGTCCCCTTCTCGAGGATGAAGGCCGAGATGCCCTTGTTGCCCCGCGCCGGATCGGTCACCGCCATCACCACGGCGATCCGGCCGACGCTCGCGTTGGTGATGAAGGCCTTGGTGCCGGTGAGGACGAAGTGATCGCCCTCGCGGACGGCGCGGGTCTTCATGGCGGCGGCATCCGACCCCGACCCGGGCTCCGTCAGGCCCCACGCTCCCAGCGACCCGCCGCGGGCGAGCTCGGGGAGGTACTGCGCCTTCTGCTCCCTCGAGCCGAAGAGGGCGATGTGGTTGGCGCAGAGCGAGTTGTGGGCCCACATGGTGATCCCGACGGAGGCATCCACGCGGTTCAGCTCCTCGACGGCCAGCGCGTAGGACACGTAGTCGAGCGCCGCCCCACCGTACTCCTCGGGCACGAGGGCGCCCAGGAGCCCCGTCGCCCCCAGCTTCCGGAGGACGCCGTGGGGGAACTCCTGCCGCTCGTCGAACTCCCGGATCACCGGCGCGATCTCGCGTTCGGCGAAGTCCCGCGCCATGGCGCGGATCTCCTTCTGCTCCGGTGTCAGCTCGAAGTCCATCTCACCCTGCCATGCCTGGCCCCCCGCTCTCGCC
>MGBT01000005.1:9206-15439 GCA_001788395.1 Candidatus Rokubacteria bacterium GWA2_70_23 | reverse complement strand
CTCCGGCTCAGCTCGCCAAGCGGAGTACGCCTCGCGTGCGGCCGTCGGGCGCCGCCTCGCATCTGGACCTTTTTGAGCAGCCTGCGAGTTTTTCAGCAACCTGCTAGACCGACGCGCGGATATTGTCCCGGACGAAGCGGATGATGTCCTGCGTCGAGGTGCCCGGCGTGAACAGCTCCTTGACGCCCAGGGCCTTGAGCGCCTGGACGTCCTCCTGAGGGATGATCCCGCCACCGAAGACCGCGATGTCGCCGGCCCCCTTCTCGCGCAGGAGCTCGAGCACCCTGGTGAAGAGGAAGTTATGGGCGCCCGAGAGGACGCTGAGCCCGATGGCGTCCACGTCCTCCTGGACCGCCGTGGCCACGATCTGCTCGGGCGTCTGGTGGAGCCCCGTGTAGATCACCTCGAACCCCGCATCCCGGAGCGCGCGCGCGACGATCTTCGCCCCGCGGTCGTGCCCGTCGAGCCCCGGCTTCGCCACCAGCACCCGTACCTTGCGCTCGGTCATGCGTCCTCCGCGCTACTTGAGCAGGCCCCGGAGCCGCTCGCCGACCTTCATGATCTGGTCCCGGTTGCCGGGCGTGGGCGTCCAGTCGAAGCCCTTGCCGTCGCCGTTCCATCGGGGGATCAGGTGGATATGAAAATGGGGCACCGACTGAAAGGCCGCCGGCCCGTTGGCCTGCAGCAGGTTGAGTCCGTCCGGCTTGAGAACGTGCTGGATGGCCAGGGCGACCTTCTTCGCGGCGGCGATGGCCGCCTGGAGGTCCTCCACCTCGGCCTCGAAGAGGCTCGGCGCATGGGCCTTGGTCACGACCAGACAGTGGCCGGAGTTGAGCGGGTTGATGTCCATGATCGTCAGCGTGCGCCCGTCCTCGAAGATCTTCATCGAGGGAATCTGCCCGTCGCGGATCCTGCAGAAGACGCAGTCCATGGCCCCCCCCTCTAGCAGGCCGCTGAAAAAGGCCCATCTGCTTCGTTGGCGCCCTCAGCCGCACGCTCAACGTGGCTCGCTTGCGCTCGCCGGATCTCCGGATATGCTCGCCTCGCCTCCGGCTCAGCTCGCCAAGCGGAGTACGCCTCGCGTGCGGCCGTCGGGCGCCGCCTCGCATCTGGACCTTTTTGAGCAGCCTGCGGGTTCTTCAGCAACCTACTAGACCTCGAGGGTCCAGCCGTGGGGATCGGGCGCCTGCCCGTACTGGATCCCCACGATGGCGTCGTAGAGCCGCTGGGTCAGCGGGCCGATCTTGCCGCCGTTGATGACCATCGTCTCGCCCTTGTAGGCAAGCTCGCCCACGGGCGAGATGACGGCCGCCGTTCCGGTGCCCCACACCTCGGTCAGCGTCCCCGCGCGGTGGGCGGCCATGACCTCGTCGATCCCCACCTGGCGCTCGCTCGCCCGAAGCCCCCAGTCGCGCAGCAGCGTCAGGACCGAGTCCCGCGTGACGCCGGGGAGGACCGTCCCCGTGAGCGGCGGCGTGATCACCTCGTCGCCGATCTTCACCATGATGTTCATGGTGCCGACCTCGTCGATGTACCGCCGGTGCACGCCGTCCAGCCACAGCACCTGGGTGAAGCCCTGGTGTTTCGCTTCCTCCCCGGCCATGAGGCTCGCGGCGTAATTGGCGCCCGTCTTGGCCCCGCCCAGGCCCCCCTCGACCGCCCGCACGTAGCGCTCCTCGACCCGGATCTTGACCGGCGCCATGCCCTCCGGATAGTACGCGCCCACCGGGGAGAGGATCACGAAGTAGACGTAGGACCTGGCGGGGCGCACGCCGAGGAAGGCTTCGCTCGCGATGATGGTGGGGCGGATGTAGAGCGACGTGCCGAGCATGCGCGGCACCCACTCCCCGTCGGTCTGGACCACCGTCACGATGGACTGAAGCGCCAGCTCGGGATCGAGCGGAGGGATGCACATGCGCCGGGCCGAGTTGTTCAGGCGCTCCACGTGCTTCTGCGGCCGGAACAGCCGGAGCTTGCCGTCCACGCCGCGGAAGGCCTTGAGCCCGTCGAACACCGCCTGGGCGTAATGGAGGACGGCCGCCGCCGGATCCAGCGGGATCGGCGCGTAGGGCTCGACCCGCGGGTCGTACCAGCCCTTCTCTTCCTGGAAGTTGGCGACGAACATGTGGTCGGTGAAGATGATTCCAAAGCCGAGCTCCGAGTCCTTCGGCTTCTTCTTGAGCGTCGGCGCCTTCGTGATCCGGATAGGCTCAGACATCCTTAGGTTCTCCTTGTGATCGTCCCGCTCAAAAGATGATAGGCTCCCGGTAGAGGCCGAAGACCTGACGGTACACGTCCGAGATCTCGCCCAGCGACACGTAGTCCTTCACGGCGTCCACCAGCACCGGCATCACGTTCTGCCCGTTCTGGCAGGCCCCGGCGAGCTGCTTGAGCCGGCGCTCGACCGTGGCAGCGTCCCGCGCGGCCTTCACGCGGCCCACCCGCTCCACTTGCTCCCGCTCGATGGCCTCGTCGAGACGGAGGTAGGACACCGGCTTTTCCTCGGGCATGACGTACTTGTTCACGCCCACCACGATCTTCTCGCCTCGGTCGTCCATGAGCTGAGAGCGGTAGGCGGCATCGGCGATCTCTCGCTGCGGGTAGCCCTCGTCGATGGCCCGGATGATCCCCCCCAGCTCGTCGATCTTCCGGATATACGCCATGGCCTGCGCTTCCATCTGGTCCGTCAGCGTCTCGAGGAAGTACGAGCCGCCAAGCGGGTCCACGGTGAGCGGCGCCCCCGTCTCCTCGGCGATGATCTGCTGGGTCCGGAGCGCCACCGTCACCGCCTCCTCGGTGGGCAGGGCCAGCACCTCGTCGTAGGAGTTGGTGTGGAGCGACTGCGCTCCCCCCAGCACCGCCGCCAGGGCCTGAATGGCCACGCGCGCGATGTTGTTGAGCGGCTGCTGCGCGGTGGCCGACACCCCGGCCGTCTGCGTGTGGGTCCGCAGCCGCATGGATTCGGCCTTCCTGGCGCCGAAGCGGTCGCGCATCACCGTGGCCCAGATGCGTCGGGCCGCGCGCAGCTTGGCGATCTCCTCGAAGAAGTCGTTGTGGATGTCGAAGAAGAACGACAGCCGCGGGGCGAAGCTGTCCACGTCGAGCCCGCGCGTGACGCACGCGTCCACGTAGCCGAAGCCGTCGGCCAGGGTGAAGGCCAGCTCCTGGACCGCCGTGGCCCCGGCCTCGCGGATGTGATACCCGGAGATCGACACGGGGTTGAAGCGCGGCACGTGCTGCGCGCAGAACTCGATGGTGTCCACCACGATGCGCACGGCCGACCCGGGCGGCGAGATCCACTCCTTCTGCGCGATGAACTCCTTCAGCATGTCGTTCTGCATGGTGCCGCCGATCCGATCCCAGGACACGCCCTGCTTGTCGGCCAGCGCGAGGTACATGGCCAGCGCCACCGACGCCGTGCAGTTGATGGTCATGGACGTGGTGACGCGGTCCAGCGGGATGTCCCGGAAGAGGATCTCGAAGTCCGCCAGCGTGGAGACCGACACCCCTTCCTTGCCCACCTCGCCACGCGCGCGCGGGTGATCGGCGTCGTAGCCCATGAGCGCGGGCATGTCGAAGGCGGCGCTGAGCCCCGTCTGCCCCTGCGCGAGGAGGTACTTGAAGCGGGCGTTGGTGTCCTCCGGGCGCCCGAAGCCGGCGAACATGCGCATCGTCCAGAACCGCCCCCGGTACATGGACGGGTACGGGCCGCGGGTGAAGGGGAACTCCCCGGGGTAACCAAGCTTCTCGGCGTAGCGCCAGTCCTCGAGATCCGCGGGCGCGTACAGCGGCCGGATGGGGATGCCGCTGAGCGACTCGAACCGCAACCCCCGCTCCGGCGTCCGGTCCACGAAGGGCCCGTACGTCTCCTTCTCCCAGCGCTCCCGCTCAGCACGCTCGCTCAGCTCGGCCATACGCTTCCCTCGCTCAGTGGGCCGCCGTCGGGCCGGCCAGCAGGTGACGGGCGATCACCAGCTTCTGGATCTGCGAGGTGCCCTCGTAGATCTGGGTGATCTTCGCGTCCCGGAAGTAGCGCTCCACCTGGTACTCCTTGATGTAGCCGTAGCCGCCATGGACCTGGATGGCGTCCGTGGTCACGCGCATGGCGGTCTCGGAGGCGAAGAGCTTCGCCATGGCCGCCTCGGTGCCGAACGGCGCGCCCGCGTCCTTGAGCGCGGCGGCGCGCCAGATGAGCAGGCGGGCCGCATCGATGGCGGTGGCCATGTCGGCCAGCATCCACTGCACCATCTGGTGCTGGCCGATGGGCACGCCGAAGCTCTTCCGCTCTCTGGCGTAGGCCAGCGACAGCGTGTAGGCGCCGGCGGCGATGCCGAGGGCCTGGGCGGCGATCCCGATGCGCCCGCCGTCGAGCGTGGCCATGGCGATCGTGAAGCCCTCCCCTTCCTCGCCGAGGCGGTTGGCGACGGGCACGGGGCAGTCGTCGAACACGAGCTCGGCGGTGTCCGAGGCGCGGATGCCGAGCTTATCCTCGACCTTCGCCACGAGGAACCCCCGGGTCCCCTTCTCGACCAGGAAGGCGCTGATCCCGTGGTGGGCCTTGGCCCGATCCGTCTGGGCGAAGACCAGCGCGACGTCAGCCTCGCGGCCGTTGGTAACGAAGATCTTGCGACCGGTTACCCGGTAGACGTCGCCGTCGCGGACGGCCAGCACGTTCTGGTTCCTCGCGTCGGAGCCGGCCTCGGGCTCGGTGAGGGAGAAGCAGCCAAGCTTCTGACCCATTGCCGCCGGGGCGAGAAAGCGCCGCTTCTGCTCCTCCGTGCCGAACTTGTAGACGGGGTCGCAGTACAGCGAGTTGTTGACCGACATGATGACGGCGTGGGACGCGCAGGCCCTGGCGACCTCCTCGAGTGCCAGCGCATAGGCCACGGTGTCGCCGCCGCTGCCGCCGTACGCCTCGGGGATGGCGATGCCCATGAGCCCGAGCGTGCCCATTCGCCGCACCGTCTCGTGGGGGAAGCGGGCCTCGCGATCGATGATCTCGGCGATGGGACGCACCTCTTTCTCCGCGAACTCGCGCGCCACCGCCTGGATCATCCGCTGCTCGTCGCTCAGCTCGATATGCAAGCGTGATCCCGATCACTTCTCCAGGAGCTTCTTGAACTCCTGGGTCAGGAGGGGGGCGATCTCGAACAGGTCGGCCACGATGCCGTAGTCGGCGATCTTGAAGATCGGCGCCTCCGAATCCTTATTGACAGCGCAGATCACCTTGGAGGTCCGCATCCCCGCCAGGTGCTGGATGGCGCCCGAGATGCCGAAGGCCAGGTAGAGCTTCGGCGACACGGTGCGGCCGGTTTGGCCGACCTGGAAGCGGTGCGGCCGCCAGCCGGCGTCCACAGCTGCGCGCGAGGCGCCCACGGCGGCGCC
This sequence comes from Candidatus Rokubacteria bacterium GWA2_70_23, assembly GCA_001788395.1. GTDB lineage: Bacteria > Methylomirabilota > Methylomirabilia > Rokubacteriales > CSP1-6 > UBA12499. Next base: position 10,054 of record MGBT01000005.1, on the reverse strand, counting down.
GATCACCCTGGCGAGCTCCTCCAGGATGACGAAGTTCTCGGGCCCCTTCATCCCGCGGCCGCCGGAGACGATGACCTCCGCCTCGGCCAGCTCGGGCAGCCCCGTGGAGGCCTCCTCCCGGCGCTCCACCAGCTTCATCTGCTCCGCCGGCAACCTGACCGCCGGCCGCTCCACCGCAGGCGAAGCGCCGGCCTGCGGGTCCTCGGCGCGGAAGACATTGGGCCGGAGCGTGGCAAGCCACGGCGGCTTCGCCCACGTCATCTTCGCCAGGAGCTTGCCCGCGTAGATCGGCCGCGTCGCCACGAGCCGCTCCCCGTCGAGGGCCAGCGCGGTGGAATCGGCCGCCAGCCCCGCCCCGACACGCGCGGCCAGCCGCGCCAGCAGCTCGCGCTGCCGGGTCGTGACGGCGCCGAAAATGGCCTTCGGCGCCTCCTTGGCCGCGAGCTCCGCCACCACCGGCGTCCAGACCTCGCCCCGATACGGCGCGAAGCCCGGGTTCTCGCAGAGCCACACCCGCTTGGCGCCCCACTCGGCGAGCAGCTTGAGGCCCGCCTCGGTGGCCTTGTCCGTCAGCCACACCGCCTCGGCCTGGCCGCCGGCCTGTGCCGCCAGCCGCGAGGCCTCCCCCAGCACCTCCGCGGTCACCTTCTTCGGGTTGCCCTGCCTGTCGTCTTCAACGATGCACCAGAACGCCCCCGCCATGGCTTGTAGTCTCCTGGTTGTCAGAGTGCTTTGGCGTCTTCGCGGAGGGCGCGCACCAGTTCCCGCGCGGCCTCGGCCGGCTCGCCCGGGATGATCCGCCCCGGCGGCCGCGGCGGCAGCGCCTCGAGCGTCACCACGGACAGGGC
>MGBT01000005.1:0-9193 GCA_001788395.1 Candidatus Rokubacteria bacterium GWA2_70_23 | reverse complement strand
GCAAGCCCGAGATCCGCGGCCTTGACGACCTTCATCTCCTTCTTCTTGGCGCCCATGATGCCCTTGAGCGTCGGGTAGCGGGGCTCGTTGAGCCCCTTCTGCGCCGACGCCACGGCGGGCAGCGGCAGATCGAACACCTCGAGCCCGCCTTCCGCCTGGCGGCCGACGCGGATCGACATCCCGTCGGCGTGCACGACCTCCTCCGTGATCCACGAGGCGCACGGCCAGCCAAGCAACTCGGCCACCTGTGCCCCCACGGAGCCCATGTCGTCGTCGATGGCCTGCCGCCCGCACAGGACCAGCGCGGGAGCCTCCTGCTTGATCGCCGCGGCGAGCGCGCGGGCCGTGGTGAGGGCATCGCCCCCATCCCACGCCGGATCCAGGAGATGGATGGCCCGGTCTGCGCCCATGGCCAGGCAGGAGCGAAGCGTCTCCTTCACCCGGTCGGGCCCCAGCGACACCGCCACCACCTCGCCCTGGCCGCGCTTCTCCTTGATGCGCAGCGCCTCCTCCAGCGCGAACTCGTCGTACGGCGAGACGATCCAGGTGATCCCGGCGGTGTCGATCGCCTTGTGATCGGCGCCGATCTTCACCTGCGTCGCCGTGTCCGGCACCTGCTTCACCAGCACCAGTATCTTCATTCTTGTCTTTCTCCTTCTTCCCACTTGAACGTCATTGACATCGCCTCGCGGTTGGGCCTCTTCGCCCTCATGGGGGTCATCTATCTCGCCTGAACGTGGATGACTTCGGTTTGGTGGTTCGGCCTCTTCGCGCAAGCGCTCATCGGGGCGTCCGCATCACCGAGGCCTCTTCGCCCTCATCGGGTCCTGGTGTCAGTCCGAGCGTGCCATGTGGGCCGCTTCGTGGAGGTGGCCGTGGGGCGCGTGGTCGTAGCGAAGCTGGCGCGTGATGCGGAAGCGATCACCCGGGATGAACACGCGGTCGTAGACGATCGGGGTCCCATCGGCCGCGAGGGACATCCGGTCGGAGCGGAACGATGGGATGCCCGGCCGGCACCCCAGCGCGCGCGCCGCCCGTCCCTCGAGCGGCACGGCAGACACCGTCTCGCGGGCCGTGGCGATCTCGATCCCGAGCTTGAAGGACAACGCCTGGCGGAGCGGGGTCACCTCGAGGTCAGCCTTGGACAGCTCCTCCCCGAGGGCGGCGGTGACATACGACGCCTGGAAGCTCATGGGCCGCCCCCCGACCAGGCGGAGCCGCTCCAGCACGAACACGCGCTGGCCCATGCGGCAGCCCAGCTCCCGGGCCGCGCGCCGGTCCGCGGGAGCGAAGGAGCTCCTCAGGAAGCGCGTCACCACGTCCTCGCCCTGGGCGCTCAGATCTCCCGCGAAGGTCTGGAGCTGGAGGATGTCGTAGTCGACGGAGGGGGAGGCGATGAAGGTCCCCAGCCCGTGCCGCCGCGCGATCAGGCCGTCGCGGTCGAGCACATCGAGAGCCTGTCTGAGGGTCATCAGGGTCACGCTGAACTCGCGGGCCAGCTGCCGCTGATTGTCGAGCCGGGTCCCGGGAGCGAGCCGACCGCCAAGGATTCGCTCGCGGAGCGTCTGAGCGATCTGGTGGTAGCGCGGCACCCGGGTCTTCACATGGGCCCTTTCCTGACTCTGGTGTTCTAGAACTGCTGAGGCCGCTCGACGCCGTCGCCAGGTTTCAGCACGGGATTACCAGCGATCGGACGGGCAGTTGCGGCTACCAGCGGCTCCTATCTTACTGTCGGCCGGCTGTGAGGGTCAACCCCCTCTCGGCGACGAGCCGCCAGCATCAGCGGCGCCGCCGGAGGCCCGTCGGGGCGAGAGCGGCCGTCTCAGGCCGGGCGCGGGGTGCCGAGCTTCCGGGAAAGATCCACGAGATCCGCGAGCTTGCGGGCGGCTGCGCCCGAGTCCACCGACTGGGCGGCCAGCGCCACACCGTCCTTGAGATCGTGAGCCTTGCCGCCGACCACCAGGGCCGCGGCGGCGTTCATCACGACGATGTCGCGCCGGGGGCCTGCCTCCCCCTGGAGCACCTGGCGGATGATCCGGGCGTTTTCCTCCCGATCCCCGCCCTGCAGATCGCGGACGACCGCGCGCGGCATCCCGAAGTCCTCGGGCGTGACCCGCGAGCTCCGCACCACGCCTTCGTGCACCTCGCAGATATGGCTCTCGCCGGTGTTGGAGATCTCATCCAGCCCGTCGGCGCCGTGGACGACGAAGGCGCGGATCGTGCCCAGCTCGGCCAGCACCCGTGCCAGCGGCTCCGTGAGGGAATCCGCGTAGACGCCGATGACCTGGGCATTGGCCCCGGCGGGGTTGGTGAGGGGCCCGAGCATGTTGAACACGGTCCGGATGCCCAGCTCCCGGCGCGCCGCCATCACGTGCTTCATGGCCGTGTGCAGGAGCGGCGCGTAGAGGAAGCCGATGCCCACCTCGTCCAGGCAGCGGGCCACCTGCGCGGGGGGGAGCTCGATGTTGATGCCGAGCGTCTCGACCACGTCGGCCGAGCCGCAGAGGGAGGAGACGGAGCGGTTCCCGTGCTTGGCCACCTTGAGCCCGGCCCCCGCCACCACGAAGGCCGTGGCGGTCGAGACGTTGAAGGTGCCGGAGGCGTCCCCGCCCGTGCCGCAGGTGTCGATGAGCATCTCGCGGTCGGTGCCGGTGGCGGCCACCACGTCGCTTGCGTGGGCGCGCACCTTCACGGCCTTCTGCCGCATGACCTGGGCGAAGCCGATCAGCTCTTCCACCGTCTCGCCCTTCATGCGGAGCGCCGTGAGGAAGGCGGCGATCTGGGCGTTGGTGGCGGCGCCGGACATGATGGCGTCCATGGCGGCCGCGGCCTCGATGCGGGTCAGATCGCGCCGGTCGATGAGGACGCGCACCGCCTCGGTGATGATGGGGCTGGTCATGCTCTGTTCTCCTTGACCCGGCACGGGCACTCGGGCTTCGCCCGCCCGTGCCCGCCGGAACCTCGCGCTCGCTCCCTCACTCGCGCCGCGTCAGCCGCCGTCTCGCCGACGGACCTGGGCCAGGGCGGCCAGGGTGTCCTGGATCCTGAGCGGCTTCGGGAGCACCGCATCCACACCCTTGGCCTTCATCTCCTCGGCCGAGACCTCCACCCCGAAGCCCGTGACCAGGAAGACGGGCACGCCCGGCGCCAGACCCTTGATGCGCCGCGCCACCTCCCAGCCGGTGAGCCCCGGCATGGCCAGGTCCGTGAACACCACGTCGAACCGCTCGGCCCGGAAGCGCTCGATGGCCTCGACCCCGCTGCCGACCACCACCGCGGTGTGCCCGGCGGACGCGAGCACGTCGCCGAGCACCTCCCCCACGTCCGGCTCGTCGTCCACCACGAGGCAGCGGAGCGGGCCCGCGGGCCGTGGGGCCTCAGCGTCTATCCGCGGCGCCGCGGGGAGGTCGCTCGCGGCAAAGCTCAGCCGGAAGGTGGTGCCGCGCCCTTCCTCGCTCTCCACCGTCACGCGGGCGTCGTGGCGCGAGAGGATACCATAGGTCATGGCGAGCCCGAGGCCGGTGCCCTGCGAGCCCTTGGTCGTGAAGAACGGGTCGAAGATCCTCTCCCGCACATCCTCCGGCATGCCGACGCCGGTGTCGCTGACCAGGAGCTCGACCCGGCCGTCCGCCCTGCGCGTCTCGAGCGTGAGCGTCCCCCCCTGGGGCATCGCGTCCACGGCGTTCAGGATGAGGTTGGTGAGCGCCTCCCGCAGCTCGGCCGGATCCCCGGCCACCGGCGGCAGATCGGGGTTCAGCCGCGTGCTCACTTCCACCACGATGCCGCGGCTGCGCGGCTCCTCCTGCCACCGCGCCGAGGTGGCCTCCAGGGCCTCCTCGACGATCCGGTTCACGCTCACAGCCACGAAGGGCTGATCGCGGCGGACTCGGCTGAACTCCTGGAGCCGCCGTACCGTCTGGGCGCCGTCCAGGGCTGAGCGCTCGATCACCTGGAGCCAGCGGCGGTGCCTGGGGTCCTGGATCTCGGCGAGCATGAGCTGGGCGCGGCCGACGATGACGGCCAGCATGTTGTTGAAGTCGTGGGCCACTCCCGAGGCCATCTCGCCCAGCGCCCGGAGCTTCTCCGTCCGCACCAGCTGATCCTGGGTGGCCGCCAGGTCCTCGTAGGCGCGCGTTCGCTCCTCGAAGAGCCGCGCGCTCCTGATGGCCAGCGCGGCGAGCTGGGCGATGTTGGCGAGCAGGCGCTCGTCGTCCTCCGTGAAGGCCCGCTCCGGGCTCCCGAGCGCCAGGACGCCCAGCACGCGGTCCCCGGCCGTCATCGGCGCCCCCAGCCAGTGCGGGCGCCCCACCACTCCCATGAGAGCGGCCACGCCGCGGCGGGCGCACTCGCCCGCGTAGTCGTCGGTCCGAACCGGGCTACCGGTCGCCATGATCACCGACGTGAGCCCGGCGCCGCGTGCCGGGTACCACCGCGGCTCGCCGTCGATCCGGATCCCGTCCCTGACCCGCAGGACCGCCTCCATCTCGTCCCGTGTCTCGTCGTGGAGGAGGATCAGCACGTGGCTCACGTTGAGGACGCGCGCCACCTGCTGGCGCACGGCGTCCAGGAGGCCGGCCTGGTCCAGTTGCCCGGTAACGGCCCGGGACAGCTCGTGGAGCACCGAGAGATCCTCGAGCCTCGCCCGAGTCTGCTCGGCCAGCTCGGCGTTCTCGATCGCCAGGGCGAGCTGCCCCGCCACGGCCATGGCGAGGTCCGCCTGCCAGGGCGCGAAGCCTCCCTCCCGCTCGCAGTTGTCGAGGTTGAGCACGCCGATGACCTCGTCGCGGCGAATGAGCGGCACGCACAGCCACGACTTGTGGCCGTAGGTCTCCACCCACTCGCGTGGGATCAAGTCGGTGTGCTCCGCATCCTGGATCACCACGGGCCGGCGCGTCTCGATGGCCAGCGCATGGGCCGGCACCTCTCGCGGAGGATACGACGCCATGCTCGCGAAGGCCGCCCACTGGGCCGGGTCCTTCCGGCCGTCGGCGAACTGGGACATGAGGGGGACAACGCGGTCGCCCTCCCAGCGCTCGATGGTGCACCGGTCCACCTGGCAGACCCGCGCGATCGTGATGCACGCCTGCTTGAGCAGCTGTCTGGGCTTCAAGGGAGAGTTGAGGATCTCGCTCACCTCGAGGAGCGCCCGCGTCTCCTCCAGGCGGCGGCGAGTCTCCGCGTGGAGCCTGGCGTTGCGGATGGCCGCGGCGGCCTGGGCCACGAAGCTGTCGAGGAGGTCCCCCTCGTCCGGCCCGAGGGTGAAGGGCTCGCGCCCGTGGAGCGCCAGCACGCCGAGCAGCACTCCTTCGTGCAGGACCGGAACCGCGAGGAAGCTCCTGAGCCCATGGGCCTGCCACCACTCGCGCCCGATGAAGCGATGATCGGCGAAGATGTCAGGGGCCTGGAACGGCTGCCTGTGCGTGGCGACCCAGCCCACGGCGCCCTCGTCGAAGCTCACCCGGAGCACGGTGAAGTCGGCGGCAAGGCCCGGGTCGGAGAACGCCCGGAGCTCGACCGTCCTCGCGGCCTCATCGGCCACCCACAGCAGGACGGCCGGCGTGCTCATCAGCTCGGCGGCGGCGCGGGCGATGGCGCCCAGCACCTCGTCCGTGTCCAGCGACGACGAGACGACCTGCCCCAGCCGCGCGAGAATCAGGAGACGCGCCGCCCGCATTTCGGCGGCCTCGAAGAGGCGCGCATTGTCCAGCGCGATGGCGGCCTGCGCGGCGAAGGCGCTCAGCACCTCGGTCTCCGCCGCCGTGGGCACATGCGGCTCCCACCAGTACACGGCCAGCGCCCCATGCGGGCGGCCCTTGATCACGATGGGGACGGAGAGCGTGGCCCGGTACCCCTCCCGGGCGACGAGAGCGCGATTGGCCTCGTCCAGGGAGATGGCGGGGTCGGCGAACAGATCGGCGGACCAGATCGGAACACCCTGGGCGAAGGCCCGCCCCGTCGTGCCCTCGCCGGGGCGGATCCTGAGCCCGCGGATGAACTCCGGGGACAGGCCCGCGCCGCGATCGTAGACGAGACCGCCCTGCGTCTCGTCCATCCTGAAGATGCCGGCCGCGCGCACGCCCATGAGCGCCCGGCAGCGCTCGGCGATCATGTCCAGCACCTGCTCCACGTGGAGCGTCGAGCCGATGAGCCGGCCCACCTCGAAGAGGGCGCGGTACTCTGCCGCCCGTTGCTGCGCCTCGGCGAAGAGCCGCGCGTTCTCGATCGCCGTGGCGGCGTGGCTGGCAAAGACACCGAGCATGTCCACCTCGGAGGCCCCGAGCTGGCCCGGCAGGCGGCTGAAGATCGCCAGCACCCCCAGCAGCCGCTCCCGCGCGACAAGGGGCACGCAGGCCTCCGCCACGAAACCCTCCGAGAGCAGCCAGGGGATGTTGACGAGCCGCGGGTCCCCCGCGATGTCCTCGGTGACGGCCGTCTCCCGCGTCCGTGCCACCAAGCCCGGCAGCCCCTCGCCCAAGTCGAGCGTCGTCGGAAGCCCAAGGGATTCCGGGTTCCTCACGCCGGCCTCGGCGCGCACGACGAGGCGGCCCTCCTCGATCAGCCAGAGCCGCGCCGCCGCGCCCGCCACGATCTCCACCACGGCGCGGGTCGTCGCCTCGGCCACCTCGCCGAGCGACAGCGTCGCGGTCAGCTGCAGGCCGAGACGGGCGAGGGACTCCAGCCGTTGGTGCCTGGCCGCGGCCTCCTCGAGGAGGGTCGCCCGCTCCAGCGCCACGCCGACCTGCCGCGCCACGGACTTGAGGATCTCCACCTCCCCGCCGGGCACCTCCCGCGCCTCCCCGGCCACCAGCGAAAGCACCCCCCAGACCTCGTCCTTCACGGGGATTGGCACCGCCACCTGCATCCTGTGGCCCCGGTGCCGCGCCAGCTCCCGCAGCCTCGGCTCAGCAGGTGGGGTCGCCTCCAGCGAGGTCACATCCACGGCGCCCGTCAGCACGGCCCGGCCCAAGAAGCTGCCCACCACTGGACGCTGGCGCAGCACGTCCGCCTCCTCAGGAGTGAGCCCCCGCTGGGCGACCAACACCAGGGTCTGGGAGCGGCTGTCCAGCCGGTGGACGGCGCCGGTCGGGACCCCCGCGAGGGAGCAGACGATGCCGAGCGTCTCGTCGGCCGTCGTCGCCAGGTCGGCGCCGCGCGCGATGGTGGCGGCGACGGCGGCGAGGGCTTCGAGCTCTCGGTTCCGCCGCAGCAGGTCGCCGGAAGGAACCGCGGGCCGGCCCTCGCCAGGCTCGCCAGAAGACCCGGCGCCGCCGGGAGATCGCCGGCTCCAGAGCCCGAGCGCCACGGCCGAGGCCGCCAGGAGACCGACACCCCACGGGAGGGCTCGGAGGAGGTCCGCAGACTCCAGGAGCATCGCGGGCGCCAGGGCGCTCTCGGCCAGAACGCCCTCAGCGGCAAGGAGTACCGGGGTGACGTGGCCCGCCAGCCGAGACAGGGGCATTGCGCCCATTCTCGGCTCGGCGACCCTGGTTTGCACGGGTTTTTCGAGGCCGGGGTCAGTGGACCAGCCGCGCCTGGCTGCGCCAGTGGGGCTCGCGCAGCACCGCCTTCTGGATCTTGCCGGTGCTGGTGCGCGGCAGCGCGTCGCGGAGCTCGACGGAGCGCGGGATCTTGTACCCGCCGATGAGCCTGCGGCAGTGCCTTTGGAGCTCCTCCGGCGTGGCGCTCGCTCCCGGCGCCAGCACCACCACGGCGTGCACGCGCTCCCCCCAGACGTCGTCGGGGATGCCGATCACCGCGGCTTCAAGCACCGCGGGATGGCTGGCGAGAGCGTTCTCCACCTCCACCGAGTAGACGTTCTCGCCCCCGCTGATGATCATGTCCTTCTTGCGGTCCAGGATGTAGACAAACCCCTCGTCGTCCACGGTGCCGAGATCGCCCGTGTGCAGCCACCCGTCGCGCAGCGCGGCGGCGGTCTCGGCCGGCCGCTTCCAGTAGCCCTTCATGACGGTGGGCCCGCGGAGGATCACCTCGCCTGTCTCGCCCGGGCGGAGGGCACGATGGTCGGCATCGGCCACGCGCGCCTCGACCCCCGGGACGAAGCGGCCGCAGGCCCGCAGCCGTTCCGGACGGCTCGACGCGCTCCTGTGCTCCTCGGGTGTCATGATGCAGATGGACTGCGTGGCCTCGGTCTGGCCATAGCCCTGGAAGAGGCCGCAGGGCAGGAGTCTCAACGCGCGGTGGAGCGTGTCCTCGGTGATGGGCGAGCCGCCGTAGTGGAGCAGCCGCCAGGAGCCGAGGTCGTGGCGGGCAATATCCTCGCAGCGCACCACCGCCGTCACCATCACCGGCGCCAGGAGCGTCGCCGTCACGCGGTGACGCTCGACCGCGGCGAGCAGGCCCTCGGGGCTCCACTGCGGGAGGAACGCGTGGGCGACGCCGGCCAGCAGCGCGGTCCAGGTGGTGCCGAGGTCGGCGAGGTGGAACATGGGCGCGGCGTGGAGGTGGACATCCCCCGGCCCGTACCCGAGCGCGGGCGCCATGTTGGCCGCGTTGGCGAGCATGCCGGCGTGGGTCAGCATGACGCCCTTGGGGAGCCCCGTCGTCCCGCCCGTGTAGAAGATGCCCAGCACATCGTCGGCGCCCACGGGGACCACCTCGGTGACGGAATGGGCCGAGGCCAGCAGCTCTTCGTAGAGCGCGCCGCCGCGAACGCCGTCCGACGGCCCCGCCATGATGATGCGGCGCAGGGCGGGCGCCGCCTGTTCGGCCAGACCGAGGAGCGCCGGCCCCACGAGCCAGAGAGCCGCCTCGGCGTCACGGAGCTGGAACTCGAGCTCGGCAGGCGAGAGGCGGGTGTTGAGCGGCACGACCAGCGCGCCGAGGCGGGCCAGCGCCAGGTACGTCTCGAGATAGCGCGGCTCGTTGGCGGCCAGCACCGCCACGCGATCGCCGGGCCCGACCCCGACGTCGCGGAAGCCCCCCACGAGACGGCAGACGCGGTCGCGGAGCTCACCCCAGCCTCGCCAGCCGCCCTCGGTCGCGATGGCCGGAGCGTCGTGCCGCTCGGCGGCCAGGCGGTCGAGCAGCGCGCCCGCGTTCACGCCTGGCCCAGCTCGCGGCGGACCAGTCGGGCCCCGTCCACCAGGGCGCGCATCTTCGCGCGGGCGAGCCAGCGCGGCAGCGCCGAGAACCCGCAGTCGGCCGTCACCGTGAGCCGCTCCGGGGGGACCAC
>MGBT01000004.1:10520-18373 GCA_001788395.1 Candidatus Rokubacteria bacterium GWA2_70_23 | reverse complement strand
ACCGAGAGGGGGGAGATCGCGTCATGACCCTTCGAGGATCGCTCGCGCCACTCGCGTACCCCGTCGGAGGTCGGCCCTCACGGGCCCTCGTGGTCTGCGGGCGCATGCGCCACGATCGACTGCACGCTCTCGCAGCCTGTCCAGGCGTGGCCACGCTTGGTTTCTCGATCGCAAGACATGGAGCCCGAATTGTAGTTCGCCGCACTACCGAGACCGATGCGCTGCGGTATGATCAAGAGGGGAGGGCGCTGATGATCCGCACAGTCGAAGCTGTGGTCGACCCGAGTGGCAACGTTCGCCTGCTGGAGGACATCCAGCTCCCAGGACCGCGCCGCGCACTCGTCACCATCCTCGACGATGCGCCAGGAAGTGAGGAGACCGCGCTCTTGAGTGAGCGGGCACTCGCTGACTGGAGCCGACCAGAGGAAGACGCGGCGTGGTCACACCTTCAGCCGGCGGGATAGTTCTCGTTCCGTTTCCGTTCTCGGATCTCTCTCAGGCGAAGCTGCGTCCAGCCATCGTCCTGGCCGACGCCGGCCGGGATGACTGGATCCTTTGCCAGGTCACCAGTAATCCATACGGCGACCCGCGAGCCGTTCGGTTGGCGGCGCCGAGCTTCAGCTCGGGCTCCCTTCGCTCCAACAGCTACGCCCGGCCCGGCAAGCTGTTCACCGCCAGCCGAGAGTTGATGGTTGGTCAGGTCGCCACTCTGAGCTCAGAGGCCCGCGAGCAACTCATCGAAGCGGTCGTCAGGATTCTCCGTGGGGTGAATACCCTTGAGAGCGGCGAAGTGTGACGGGCGTCGAACCACGGCGTTCAGCCGACGGCCCGCGGGCCGCGGCTGACGCCGGGCGTAGAGGTCATGAGATCTACGCGGCAGCTGATCCGCATACAGTGGTTCCGTTCGATCATTCCAATTCTGCTCGCCGTACTACTCATGCACGCGCCCGCGTCGGCCCCAGGCCAGGAGCGGCTCGTCAACAAGCAGGACGCGGACAGGATCTTCAAGCTGAGTCGGGCTGAATGGAATGCAGAGGCGAGGCGCACGGTCCACCCTGAGGGGTGGAGGGTTCGGCTCAGCCCATTGGAGACCGGTACAGGCGTCATGGCCTTCGACCCGAAGACCCGAATGGGGCTCGCCGTTCAGCCTTTCTTTCGCGATTCGCAAGGGTCGCCTGACATGCTGATCGTCGGCAACTACTATCCGACTGGAACGTTTAGTGAGTTCGGCGATCAATTGAAGCGGGACATGGAGACGGCCGTCCGGTCAGATCTGGGCTCGGCCTACGCGGTAAGCATATCCTTCAGGAGAATGCCGTCACCCGCCCCAGGATTCGACGTCGTAGAACTTCTCGTCGCGCGGACTGAGCGATGATTTGCCGGGACTGTCTTCGTTGGCCGTTTGACTTGCGCCTCAAGCTGTGGCCGACAAGACCGCTCCGCTATATCGGCCCGAGCGCTGGCGGTCAGCCATGACGCTTCAGCACGTATGGCGAGAGATGGACTTCTGGAAGCTCGTGACGCTTTTGATCGCCGTGTTCGCGGTGTATGTTGCGTACCGGCAATACACGCTTGGTCGTGAGAAGTTCAAGCTGGACTTGTTCGAGAAGCGTTTCGCCGTCTTCGCTGCGACGCGTCGGCTTCTGACGCACGTGCTCCACGAGGCGAACGTCTCTCTGGAGCAGGTCTTCGACTATCGGGCTGGCGTGGCCGAGGCGACCTTCCTGTTTGATAGCGACATCACCGATTATCTGAAATCCGGCTCTTCGGCAAAATCTGTGGGTCAGAATGTCACCTGTAGGCCTCAGTTCTGAGCGGTGGAATCTGCCAGGCTGGTTCCCAGCCCTTGGAAAACAGGGTTCCCCACAGAGATCCCGCAGCTTCGACGGATGCTGGCTGGCACGAGTCAAACGAGTACGAGAACATCCGTCTGAGTGTTGGCATGGAGGGCCTTCAATATCGCGCACTTACGCCACGTAACAACCCAGAGGCCCCCACAAATTCTGCTGAGGAGCCTGAAATCCATCGACGAGACCGCGCTTCGGCTCCGCACCGTCATGGAGACCATGAAACCGCTTCCGGTTGGGGAAGTGAGGACCAAGGCCGCCGGGGAGGTCGCGGAGGCGGTTCAATGGCTTACCGGCCAGCTACCAGAGCTCAAGGTCCGCTTTGCACCATATCTCAAGTTTCGCACGTGGACATGACCTCCAACAGCAGCCTTGAGCGGACCGGCTCGACGCCGGCCGCTCAGCCTGAGCGATGGCGCGGACGCTTCGCGCCGCGCCATCGGGGGCGGCGGATTGGCACCCACATGACGGGCGTCGCTTCGCGCCGCTCATCCGCCGCCCCCGTTCGACCCCATGAGCGACGCCACAGACGGCGGGCAGCGCTTGAGAGCAAGGAAAGGCGATACCTCCTGCTTCCTCTATGACGCAACAACGCGTGCGGCGACGCAGGACACCGAGTATCCGTGCAAGATCATCGTGAAGGGCTGTCGTGCCATCCGTTGACTGTCGACCACGCCCGCTTCGCCTCCCTGGTCCATCGCCGCGGCGTCTGGGCGGGGAAGACGCTCGTGCCCGCCGACTGGATCGACGCGCTCCGGACGCCGTCGGCGGCCAACCCGGGCTCTGGATTGCTCTGGTGGCTGAACACCGGCCGCGCGCTCTACCCGAGCGCGCCGGCGGCGAGCCTCTTCGCGCTCGGCGGGGGCTCGCATGTCCTCTGGCTCGATCCCGACCACGACCTCGTCATGGTCGCGCGCTGGGTGGACAAGCCCGAGGTGGACGGGCTCCTCGCGCGCGTCCTCGCCAGCGTCGCCGGCTGAGAGGGCCGAGACCGGTGTTCACGCTGGCCTGATGGCGATCTTTCTGATCCGCCACGGCGAGACGCTCGGCAACGCGGCGCGCGTCGTCCAGCTCCCGGGCGACCCGCTGTCGCCGCGGGGCGTCGCCCAGGCCGAGCGGCTGGCCCGGCGCCTCGCGCGGGAGGGCGTCGCCCGCATCGTGGCGAGCGACCTCGCGCGCGCCGCGATGACCGCCGAGCACATCGTGCGGGCCACCGGCGCGCCGCTCCAGCTCGACGCCCTGCTGCACGAGCGCAGCTTCGGCGACATCCGCGGCACGCCCTACGAGGACCTGGGCCTCGACCTGTTCGCGCCGGACTACGCGCCGCCGAACGGGGAGAGCTGGGAGGCCTTCCACGGCCGGGTCGACCGCGCCTGGGCCCTCGTCCAGGAGATCGCCGCCTCCACCGACGGGCACCTGGCCGTGGTCACGCACGGCCTCGTGTGCTCCTCGCTGGCCGCGCGGCACATGGTGCTGCCGGCGGGCCAGGAGATGCCCCTGCGCTGGGAGAACACGTCGCTCACCATCGCGGAGGGACCCGCTCCGTGGCGCGTCCGGCTGCTGAACTGCATCGCTCACCTCGACGACCTCGTCGCCGCCCCGCTCCCGGAGGCCGGGCCGGTCTGAGACCAGGAGGGTCGAGGCAAGGACGCCATCGCCGGCTTCGTGGTGCCGGCGCTCGCGGACGGCGCGAGGTCGAGCCGGATGCCGGCACGCGCGAAGGCATCGTGACGCTGTGCAGTGAGCCGCGCGTGCCGTCGGGCCCCGAGCGTCCCCTCACCCCCGCAGCGACACGCGGGGCGCCCCCCGGCACGATGGCGATGTGCAGCGGGTTGAGGCCGGGGACGGCGCCGGCCCGGGCGTGGATCGCGTCCTCGGCCTGCTCGATCGGGGAGGACGGCGTCATCTCCGTGCGCGCGGCGCGCTTCTGGCCCCTCCGCGCCCGCCTCGAGGCCGCCCCTGCCCACCCGGAGGGTCCGCCCTCCCATGACTTCCACCGATCTCGATCCCTTGACCCCGGTTCCCCTCGGTCCTGTCTCTCCCTGGATACGGCAAAATCGCCGTTGCCCGCCCCGGCTCCAGTGCGCTATAGTTGCCGCGTCCCGACCGAGAAGGGAGCCCGCGCCATGATCTTTCGAGACTCGCTCGCGCCGCTCGCGTACCCGGTCCGAGGCTGGCCATCACGGGCCCTCGTCGTCCGCGAGTCCCGCCGTCCCGATGCGCCCAAGCCTGGCCTGCTCGACCGCGTCCGCGAGGCCATCCGCGCGCGCCATTTCAGCCGCCGCACCGAAGAAGCCTACGTGGCGTGGATCCGCCGCTACATCGTCTTCCACGACAAGCGCCACCCGGCGGAGATGGGCGCGCTGGAGGTCACGAAGTTCCTCACGTCCCTGGCGGTCGACGGGCACGTCGCCGCCTCGACCCAGAACCAGGCGCTGAGCGCCCTCCTGTTCCTGTACAAGGACGTGCTGGAGGTGGACCTGCCGTGGCTCGACGGCGTCGTGCGCGCCAAGCGTCCCGCGCGGTTGCCCGTCGTCCTCACCCGCGACGAGGTCCGCGCCGTGCTCCAGCGCCTCGAGGGCGCGCCCCGCCTCATGGCGTGCCTGCTCTACGGCGCGGGCTTGCGGGTCCTCGAGTGTTGCCGGCTCCGCGTGCAGGACGTCGACTTCGCCACCAATCAGATCGTCGTCCGCGGGGGCAAGGGCGACAAGGACCGGGTCACCATGCTCCCGGCCATGGCCACGCCCGGCCTCGTCCGCCATCTCGAAGATGTCCGGGCGCAGCACGAGGCCGACCTGGCCATGGGCGCGGGCTGGGTCGAGCTGCCGACCGCGCTGCTCAGGAAGTATCCGAACGCCGGTCGCGAGTGGGTCTGGCAATGGGTCTTCCCCGCCACGCGCATCTACCGCGATCGGCTCACGGGCCAGCGCCGGCGCCACCACCTGCACGAGTCGGTCCTCCAGCGCGCCGTGATAGATGCGGTCCGGAAGGCGGGCATTGCCAAGCGCGGCAGCCCCCACACCCTCCGGCACTCGTTCGCGACCCATCTCCTGGAAGACGGCCATGACATCCGAACCGTCCAGGAACTCCTCGGGCACCGGGACGTGTCCACCACCATGTTGGGCGGACGGGGGCACTCGGTCATTTCGACTACGGCGAGGGGGCGACGTGACGCAACCACCGCTTCGGTTGCTGCATTCGGAAGCCATCCTCAGCAGAGTGAAGCTTGACCAGTTTCGTCGATTATCGACGGCAGAGCTTATCGAGTCGCTGGCGTTGGGTAGGCCTGGAGCGCTGAAGGCGAGGCCAGACGGCACTGTGCTTGATGGCCACCACCGAATCGTGGTGTTGCGCGAGCGGGGAGTCAGCGTGGACACCCTTCCGCGCGAAGTGGTACCTCACGAGGTGGGAGAATAGGCGAGATGGGAGCGAGGATCTTCTGGATCACTGGGCCGTGGCGAGGACGACTTGGTATTGTCCCTCGGCCTCGCGGCGCAGAGTGGCTCGACGATGAGACGCGAGCTTGGCGTGAAGCGGGCATCGACGTTGTCGTGTCGCTCTTGGAGCCCGACGAGGAAGCGGAACTCGCCCTCACTGGCGAATCGATCTCTTCTGCGGCCAGCGGGCTCGAATTTCGCTCGTTTCCTATCCCCGATCGCAGTGTTCCGAACTCTCGCGAGGCAGCGGTGCAGCTTGTAGACCAAATCGTCGATGCGCTCCACGCGGGCAAGAGCGTCGCGCTCCACTGCCGCCAGGGCATCGGGCGATCGGCGATGATCGCAGCTGCCGCTCTCATCTCAGGCGGCCAGAATGCGGAGATCGCAATCGACACTATTCGACGGTCACGGGGACTCGAAGTCCCGGAGACGCGCGCGCAGCGACAGTGGATTTCGGACTTTTCTTCATGGCTTGCCAACAAACGTGCCGCCCAACCCCGGCATGCAGCTGACGGCGCTCCGCGCCGCAGCTGATACCGACGTTAGGCGCCTGCAGCGGGCACATCCGAAACGAGGGGTGACGGGCACACCGAGGCCGTGCCGGCCCGTGCGGGTCGCGGGACGGGTCGGCGATGGGGCGCCTCGCTGCCGGCGGAGCGCTCGCGATGCGCGGATGCAGAGGGCGCGCCGCGCGGCTCAGGGACCCGCCGGCACGGCGCTGAGGGTGGCAGACTCGCCCGCCCGCTGGCCCAGCGAGGCCAGCTCGCCAAGCGCGGAGTCTCCGGCCAGGAGCAGGCGGGAGAATCGCAGGGCGCCCCCGCAGTGACGGCAGCGCAGGGCCGCCGGGGGCTCGCGCGCGGCCTCGGGGGCTGCCAGCGCAAACCCGCTGGCCATCTCGATACGGGCTTTGACGTCCTCCAGGGGCACCGAGGAGCTGGGCGAGAGGAACCCGTAGTAGCGCACCTTCATGAACCCGCGCGGTAACACATGCTGGAGGAACCGGCGCATGAACTCCATGATCGGGAGGGTCATGGTGCGCACCCGGGTGCTCTGAGGCTTCTGATACCGGAAACGCACGTGGTCTTCATCGACGCCCAGGATGCGGCGCTCCGAGATCGCCACCTTGAACACGTAGGGGGCGAGGGACTGCAGCGCCCCCAGGCCGTCGCCCGCCGGCTGGCAGTTGACGTTCCACTCCGTCGACCAGACCTCCCCCGGAATCTCCCCGAGCAGGCCGTGCGTGTCGATCCGGTCGCGAAACGTGGCCCGAACGATCCGCGACAGGGCTCGCACCGGCAGATAGAATCCGGGCCGGGCGGGATGCCAGCCCCCGTCCTCGTGGCTGAGCGCGCCGCCCACGACGACAGAGTGAATGTGGGGGTGATACTGCAAGGCGCGTCCCCAGGTGTGCAAGACCCCGAAGAACCCCGCCACATCCCCGCCGATGTGCCGGGGGTCGACGACCAGCGCCTTGATCGCCCCCGACGAGGCCTCAAACAGTGCCCCGTAGCCGATCGTCTGATGCCGACGCAGGAAGGGGCGCAGCGGCTCGGGCACGGTGAAGGTGAGCAGGAAGTGCTCGCCGGGCAGCTGGCGCGCCCGGTGCCGCTCCAGCCACTCGTGGCCCTTGCCCTGCTGGCAGCACGGACAGTGCCGGTTGCCGCAGGAGCGATGGACCACGTGCCGCTGCCCGCACCCGTCGCACACATACAGGGCCGCCCCGGCGGCCTCGGTATGGCAGTCGGCGATCGCTGCGATGACTTTCTTGTGGCTCTTGGGTATGGCCGCCCCGAACCGTTCGAGGTAGGTTGGCCCATGCGTCCGAAAGAGCTCCTGGAGGAGGCCCATGGCTACAGGCCCTCCATCACCCGGTCGATCAAGGCATAGGCGTCCTCAGAGCCCTTGTGGGTGAGGTGCAGATACATCATGGTGGTCTCCAGGCTGGCGTGGCCCATGTTCTTCTGGATCACGCGGAGATTGACCCCCGCTTCGAGCAGATGGGTGGCATAGCAGTGGCGCAGGGTGTGCACCGGCACCCCGCGCTTGCCGACGCCCGCGTCGCGCTTGGCGTGACGGAAGGCTCCTTGCACACTACTCTTGGCCATCGGCGTGGTGGCGGTCGCGGCCGCACGCCCGTTGTGGCCGCACGCGGGAACGAGCAGGCGGGGATTGCGGTGGCGGCGCCAGTGAGTGCGCAGGATGGCGAGGGTCGCGTGCGGCAGGGGCACGAAGCGATCCTTGGCGCCCTTGCCGCGATGGACGTGGATCATCATGCGCTGGCTGTCGATGTCGGAGACCTCCAGCTGCTGCGCGTCCTGCAGGCGCAGGCCACACGCGTAGACCGTGCTCAAGAAGGCGCGGTTGTGCGGTGTCCGTACGGAACCCAGGATCGCCCGCACCTCCTGGCAGCTCAGGATCGCCGGCAGGCGCGCCTCACTCTTGGCCCGCAGGATGTCGAAGAGGTGCCAGTTGCGCTGCAGGACGTGCACGAAGAAGAACCGAATGCCGCAGTAGCAGATGCGCATCGTGTTCGGCGACCAGTGGTCGACGTTGCGCCGCCGCAGGACGT
>MGBT01000004.1:0-10507 GCA_001788395.1 Candidatus Rokubacteria bacterium GWA2_70_23 | reverse complement strand
CAGTCGGTCATCATGGGTCTCTCCTTGGTTGAAAGAGTGGGCACTCCGCCGGGCGAATGCCCGGCGATCTCCGAGGAGAACAGAGGGAGGCTGGCGTGGCTAGACCCGCGGTCGGGACACCCGGCTGGACGGAGAACGACTCTGGCGGAAGATGAACTCTGCCGCGAAGCGGCTTACTTGAACAAGCCGGCGCAGCCGACGCGGCCCTGCGGGCCGTGCGGCTGACCGGCCGCGTTATGCAACTGAGATGCAAAGGGATCTCTTGTGCCACCGAAAGTCCGAGAACTCGTAGCTGAACTCCAAGGTGCTGGTTTCGTCGATCGAGGCGGTAAGGGTAGCCACAGGAACTTCGTTCACCCGAAAGTGGCAAGACCTGTGACAATCTCTGGTAGTTTAGGCGACGACGCGAAGCACTACCAAGTTCGGGCCGTGCGTCTTGCTATTGAGGAGTCGAAGAAATGAAGGACAGCGCGAGATACATCAAGATCGTGGAGTGGTCCGAGGAGGATCAGTGCTATGTCGGCAGTTCTCCAGGGTTGATTTTCGGAGGGTGCCACGGCGATGACGAGAAAGTCGTCTTTGACGAACTGTGCCGGATCGTTGACGAGGCAATCGATCTCTATAGAAAGGACGGCAAGCCGTTGCCGCCTCCAACATCCGGTCGCGACCTGGTCAACAAGATGCAACCGGTCGCATAACCTTCGGCTAGAGAAGGCGCTCGCAGGGCTCGCGCCTCTCAGCCGAATCGGGCGTAGACCGCATGGACGAACATCAACTCCGGTTCCTCAGCGACGAATTCTTCAGCCTTACCCTTATGGCGACGGTTCAAAGAGCCAGCGTCTACTCGCCGGGCCTCTCTGATCGCGCCACAGCAGGATTCCAGCAAGCCCTGCGCGGCCGCCTGGAGCAGCTTGAGTCCGTCTATCGCGCTCCAGTGTCAGAAGACGATCATATTGGCGACATCGTTGCGTTGGCGGAGGCGTTGTCGGCAAGCCATGCTGACATCCTCGTCGGCCACCGCTTTCGAAGCGGTACCGCCCAGAAGGCGCTGAACCTATACCTGGAATATCGGTGGTGCATCGGGAAGATCCTGACTCCGCCCCACTGTCCGTTCGACGGCCAGATTATTTCGAGGTTGCCGGGATGTCGGGGCATCTCTTGGACGGCTCTCGACAGCGAAGCCCACTATCGACACCTGGTCGCTGGCGCAAAGGCGGCAGCCAAAGGCGTCCCTCTCCCCGTCTGGGAGCTCCTCACGTATAACAACGCCCAAGGCGTTGCAGCGGACCCGCCTTCGGCGGGCCGCTGATCGCCAACGTTCGCCCCATCGTGCGATTCGCCGGAGGGAGGCCGAGTCTGCTAGAGTCACCGCTCGGAGGTTGACGATGAGCGAGCCGATGATCGTCTCCGACCCGAAGGTGATGATGGGCAAGCCCGTGGTTGCGGGCACGCGCCTCAGAGTAGATCTCATCCTCGAGAAGCTGGGCAGTGGCGAATCGATCGAGGCGGTGCTTGCGTCCCACCCGCGCTTGACCCGCGGGGGGGGGCTGGCCGCCCTCCGCTTCGCCGCCCAGGCGCTTCGGGCTGAAGTGGTCTGCCCGCTCAGTGCGAAGTCCGCGTGAACCTTGTCGCCGATGAGGGCGTGGACCGCGCAGTGGTGGAGCGCCTGCGACATGAGGGCCATGAGGTCGTCTACGTGGCCGAACTCTCCCGCCACCGTGACGGATGAGGAGGTTCTGCGGGAGGCGAACACGCGAAGGGCCGTTCTGTTGACTGCGGACAAGGACTTCGAGGAGGGGAGAGCGCTGGTGGTCCGCACAGCCGAAGCTGAGTGGAGCCGGCCCGAGGAGGACGCGGCGTGGTCACTCCTTCAGCCGGCGGGATAGTTCTCGTCCCGTTTCCGTTCTCGGATCTCTCTACGGCGACCCGCGAGCCGTTCGGGTGGCGGCGTCGAGCGTCAGCTCGGGCTCCCGTCGCTCCGACAGAAGCACCTGTCGGAGCGAGACTGAAGTACTGGAGGCGGACGGCTACGCGTCCTCCCCGAGCGCTTCGCGGATCTTCTCGGGCGGCACGGCGATGTGGACCCCGGCCCGCTCCTCCTGCAGCAGCATGGCCACGCGCGAGTCGCGGTGGCCCCAGCCGCGGTTGAGCGCCTCGGTCATCTCCTCGAGCACGAGGGTGGCCAGGCGCATGGGCACCCCGAGCTCCCGCCCCAGCGCCGTGGCCAGCGACACGTCCTTGTGCGCCAGCGTGAGGGTGAACGCCGGGGCGTCGAAGGTGCCCGGCAGGAACTGGTCCACGAGGCGGTCGAAGGTGCGCTGGCGGCCGCCCGCCCCCTGCCGCACCGCCTTCCAGAGCACGAGCGGGTCCACGCCGGCCTTGACTCCCAGGGTGAAGACCTCGGCCAGCGCCGTTTGGATCGCGTAGCCGGAGCAGTTGTGGACGAGCTTGGCCACCGAGCCCGCCCCGATGGGGCCGACGTAGTACGGCCGGTCGCCGATGGCGTCGAGGAGGGGCTTGTGCCGCTCGTAGACCGCGCGGTCGCCGCCCACCCAGAGGGCCAGCTTGCGCGTCCGGGCGCCCCTGGGCCCGCCGCTCACCGGCGCGTCGAGCAGGGCCACGCCTTTCTCCGTGAAGAGGGCGTGGAGGCGCCGCACGAGCGAGGGCGCATTCGTCGAGAGGTCGAACCAGGCCGACCCCGCGCGCAGGGCGTGGATGAGGCCGTCGGGGCCGAGGGCCACCGCCTCGACCTCCCGCGGCCCGGGCAGCGAGGTGAAGATGACGTCCACGGCCTCCGCCACCTGGCGCGGCGTGTCCTGCCACAGGGCGCCCGCGGCCACATGCGGCGCCGCCGCCTCGCGGCGGATGTCGTGCACGCAGAGTGCGTGCCCCGCCGCCTGGAGGTTGGCGGCCATGCTGGCGCCCATGGTGCCGAGTCCGATGAACCCGACCTTCATGCCGGTTTCTCCTCGAAGACCTGCTTGACTACCCGTGCGGCCGACATGGCGCTGGGCCAGCCGGCGTAGAAGGCCAGGTGGGTGATGAGCTCGCCCAGCTCCTCCTTCGTGACGCCGTTGGCGAGGGCCCGCTGGGTGTGGCTCCTGAGCTGGTCGGGCCGGTAGAGGGCCACCAGCGCCGCGACCGTGATGAGGCTCCGGTCTCGCTTGGACAGCCCGGGGCGCTCCCAGATGTCGGGGTAGAGGAGCGTCTCCGTGAGCTCGATGAGCCGGGGCACGACGGGGCGGACCTCGTCGCGAGCGGGCGGGACGGGGGCAGGGTTGCTCATGATGCCTCCTTGGGGCTCGGGGCCGGGGTCTGACGGTGACGCCGGGGACCGCGTAGAATCTCGCACAAGACAGGAGGCTTGGCCATGGCCACGGCGCCCTACCGCATCCATAACCTCGAGGAGCGCATCCCCTTCAACACGCTCCACGACCTGCCGGGGGTGTACGGCGCCTTCGCCCGCATCCGCGAGCTGGCTGGCGGAGAGGACCTGGTGCTCCCGGGGCACGACCCGCTGGTGCTCGACCGCCTGACCCGGGTGGCCGACGGCATCGTCGAGCTGTAGCGGGCGCCCGGGCAGGCGCCCCCTCCGGGCGGCGGGAGGGCGGCTCAGACCTGGCCCACCCACGAGGCGTCGGCGACCTGGCGCCAGCGCGCGCGGATGCGCTCGAAGTCGTCGCGGGGCAGGGGGCCGGCCCGGAGCAGCGCCGCGTTCTGCTGCCACCGCGCCGGCTTCGTGGTGCCGACGATGGCGGTGTGGACGCCCGGCACGCGGAGCGTGAAGCGGAGCGCGGTGGCCACCGGCGTGTCGCCCGCAGCGCGCAGGAAGGGATAGCCGAGCCGCCGCAGCCGCGACCAGTAGGGCTGGTAGTAGGGCTCGGCCGGCTTCCGCGCGTACCGCCATGCGACATTCGCCAGCGGCCGCTTGGCGATGACGCCCATCCGCCGGGCGCGCGCCAGGGGCAGGGTGAGGTCCACGGCCTCCTGGTCAGCGAGGCTCACCGAGGTCTGGAGCGTGTCGAAGCGGCCGCACTCGACGGCGTAGCGCGCCGGCTCGCCGTCGCCGCTGTAGCCGATGTACCGGGCCCAGCCGCGCTCGCGCGCCCGCTCGAGGGCCGCGATGGCCTCGCCCCGCCGGAGCTCGGCGAGCGAGCAGCTGTGGAGCTGGATCAGGTCGAGGGAGTCGGTGGCGAGGCGACGGAGGCTCCGCTCGATGCTGCGGAGGAGCGCGGCCGGCCGCCAGTCCGCGCGCGCCTCGCCGCGGGCATGGCCGCACTTGGTGAAGAGGTAGCACTCGCGCCGCCGGGGGCCGAGGGCCCGCCCGATGAGGGCCTCGCTGTCCTCGTAGCACTCGGCCGTGTCGATCACGTTGAGCCCGGCATCGAACGCGCTCCCGAGGAGCCGCGCCACGGTGCGGGGGCCCACGCGGCGGTAACCGATCTCGGCGCCGCCGAAGCCGAGAGCGCTGACGACCATGTCGGTACTGCCGAGCCGGCGCCGCTCGATCCCCGTCATGGCTCAACCTTCAGCCGAAGGCGCGTCATCGTCCGAGCACCGTCAGGAGCCGGTCCAGGTCTCCCGCCTCGACGCCCGGACGAAGCGTGGAGAGACGAGCCGCCTCGCCCAGCGGGCGATGCACGACGAAGCGGGTACGTGAGAAACATAAACCACAACTTCACATTTCTCAATGCGCGCGGCCGGCTACGGGACGAGCACGATCTTGCCGTGGTGGCCCGGCGCCATCACCGCCTCGTGGGCCCGCGGAGCCTGGCCGAGCGGCAGCTCCTGGCCGATCACCGGGCGCAGGGTTCCGTTGCGTAGCCCCTCCACCAGGGCGGCGTGGATGCCGGCGAGCTGGGCCGGCGTGGCGTGGTAGAGCGCCATGCCGAGGATGGTGGCGTCCCGGTTCATGGCCAGCCGGGCGTTGATCTCCACCATGCCGCGGTTGCCGATCACGACGATCCGCCCGCGCATCGCCACGATCCCGAGATCCTTCTGGAGATTCACGTTCGCCAGCATCTCGAGGGCCACGTCGACGCCCTGCCCGCCGGTGAGCTTCATGAGCTCATCGAGGTACCCCGGCGCGCCGTGATCGAGGACGTGATGGGCGCCCTCGGCCAGCACCAGGCGGCGCCCGCGCTCCGTCCCCGCGGTGCCGATCACCGTGAGGCCGCGCGCGCGCGCGAGCTGGACGGCGCCGATGCCGACGCCGCCGCTGGCCCCATGCACGAGGACGGTCTCGCCCGCCTGGCCGTGGCCGCGGTTGAAGAGCGCGTGGTAGGCGGTGGCGTAGGGGACGTTCAGCGCGGCCCCTTGCGCGAAGCTGACATTGGCGGGCAGCGGGTGGACCTGTCCCTGGTCGCAGAGCGCCAGCTCGGCGTAGGCGCCGCTGAGCGTGCCGCCCACGTAGACGCGCTCGCCGGCCTTGACGGCCGTGACGCCGGTGCCGACGGCCTCCACGACTCCCGCCGAGTCGGAGCCCGGCGTGTAGGGCAGCTTGGGCCCGCGATTGTCCGTGTTGGAGCGCAGGTAGGTGTCCACCGGGTTCACACCGACTGCGTGGTTGCGGACCAGCACCTGGCCGGGGCCGGGCTGGGGCGCCGGAACCTCCTCGAGCCTGAGGACAGCCGGGCCGCCGTACTCCGAGACGCGGATGGCCTTCATGACCGGGGCTCCTTTCGCAGCGGCCTGGCCCAGTAGCCCGGGTCAGTCGGGAAGACGGTCTCACAGCGCGTCGGCTCGATGGGCCCCTCCAGCGTGTCGGCCACCGCCCGCCAGATGGCGTAATGCGGTGTCAGGCGATGGGCGTCCAGCGCGGCCTGGTTCGTGTAAGCCTCGTAGAAGTAGTAGACATCCTCGTCCTGCGCGTCCCGGAGGACGTTGAAGCGCAGGCAGCCCGGCTCGTCCCGCTCGGAGGCCAGCGCGTCCGCCTCGATCGCCTGGAGGAAGCGCTGCCGCAGCTCCCGCTTCACGCGCACCTTCACCCACATCGCGAGCATGGTCATCTCCTCGGGGTGTCCGACGTTTCAGCCCGCCCCACTTTATCCGCTCGGCGCGCCGGATGGAAGCCCTGGTATCCTGAGGGGCGCCGTGAACCTCTTGCGCCCCCTGGATCGCTCCCTGACCGTCAACGGCCTGCGGCTTCACCTCCGTGAGTTCTGAACAAGGAGGTCGCCATGCGCGGCTCGGTGCTCGGTTGCCTCGTCGCCCTGGTCTTGCTGCCGGTGGCCGCGCCGGCCGAGATCGCCATCCAGGCCTATGCCCTGCCCGCCGGCGGCGGCCCGCACGACGTGGCCGTGGGCCCTGACGGCATTGTCTGGTACGCGGCCCAGCGCAGCGGCCAGCTCGGCCGGCTCGATCCCGCGACGGGCAAGGTCGAGCTCATCCCGCTCGGCGCGGGCGCGGCCCCGCATGGCGTGATCGTCGGGCCGGACGGCGCGCCGTGGCTCACGGAAGGCGGCACCAACGCCATCGTCCGCGTCGACCCCGAGACCCGCCAGGTGAAGCGCTGGCCGCTGCCCGAGGCGCGCGGCTACGTGAACCTCAACACCCCGACCTTCGACAGGCGGGGGCGCATCTGGTTCACCGGCCAGAGCGGCGTGTACGGCCGGCTCGATCCCGGGACCAGGGAGATGCGGGTCTGGGACGCGCCGCGCGGCCGCGGCCCCTACGGGATCGCGACGACGCCCGAGGGCGCCGTCTACTATGCCTCGCTGGCCGGCAGCCACATCGCGCGCGTCGATCTCGACACGGGCGCCGCCACCATCATCGAGCCGCCGACGAAGGATCAGGGCGCGCGCCGCGTGTGGTCGGACTCCAGGGGCCGCATATGGGTCAGCGAGTGGAACTCCGGCAATGTCAGTCGCTACGACCCCGGGACCGGCGGGTGGCGGAGCTGGCGGCTGCCCGGCGAGCGGCCGCGTGCCTATGCCGTCTACGTCGACGACAGGGACAAGGTGTGGGTGAGCGACTGGGGGGCCAACGCCATGGTCCGCTTCGACCCCGAGACCGAGAAGTTCGAGGTCTTTCCGAGCGAACTCCGCCGCGCCAACGTGCGCCAGATCCTCGGCCGGCCGGGGGAGGTGTGGGCGCCGGAGTCCGGCGCCGACCGGCTCGTCGTCTATCGCCTGAAGTGAGGGGACCCGCGGCATGACTCCTCGCCAGGGCAGCAGGGCGCGCGAAGGAGGTCGCGGGAGTATACTTCGGCGGCATGGCCATGAGCCGGCTCGGAGACTCGGAGCGGGCCGACGCCCGGACCATCACCGTCACGGTCACGTTCTTCGCCGACCTGCGGCGCTTCCTGCCGCGTGGGGCCGACGGGCCGCAGCGCTACACCGTCCGCGAGGGCGCCACGCTGGCTGACCTGCTCGCAGCGATCGGGATCGCCCCCGACGCCGAGCTGACTGCCGCTGTGGACGGCGAGCTGGCGGCACAGGGCACTCCGCTCGCCGACGGCGCCGACGTCATGCTGCTGAGCCCGATTGAAGGGGGAGCCGCAGCCGGAGGCGAGGCGACCAGCTGAGAGATGGGCCAGGGCCCTTGGCTGCTGGACCCGATAGCAAGGGGGAGCCGCAGCCGGAGGCGAGGCGACCAGCTGAGAGATGGGCCAGGGCCCGCGGCTGGCGAACCCGACAGCAGGAGGATAGAAGAGCCGGTGGACAGGCACGGCTACTGGAACAGGATCCTGCACGTGGGCCTCGGGGACGGGCGGACCTGGGTCGAGGAGCCCGGCGACCGCTTCTTCCGCCGCTACGCCGGCGGCCGCGGGCTCATCGCCCACTATCTGCTCACCCAGGTGCCGAGAGGCGCCGACCCGCTGGGGCCCGACAACATTCTGATCTTCGCGCCCGGCGTCGTCACGGGCGCCCCCGTCCCGGGCGCGGGCCGGCACAGCGTCGGCGCCAAGTCGCCCCTCACGGGCGGCTTCGGCGAGTCGGAGTCCGGTGGCTACTGGGGCGCCGAGCTCAAGCGCGCGGGCTGGGACGCGGTCGTCGTCCACGGCGCGTCCCCCGCGCCCGTGTACCTCTGGATCAACGACGGTGCCGTCGAGCTCCGCGACGCCCGGCATCTCTGGGGGCGCGTCACGGGGGACGTCGAGGAGGCGATCGTCGCGGAGCTCGGGGATGCGCGCATCCGCGTCGCCCAGATCGGGCCGGCTGGCGAGAACCTCGTGCGCTTCGCCTGCATCGCCAACGACCTGAACGAGGTGGCCGGACGCACCGGGATGGGCGCCGTGATGGGCAGCAAGCGGCTCAAGGCCATCGCCGTCCGGGGCCGGACCCCGGTGAAGATCGCCGACCCGCCCGGCCTCACCGCCCTCGCCAAGTGGGTCTCGTCCACCATGGACCAGAAGCACCGCGCCTTCCACGAGTTCGGCACGGGCGCCGCGATGCAGGGCAAGAGCCTCGAGGGCGGCATGCCCGTCCTCAACTACCGCCTCGGCGCCGCCGATTCGGTGGCCAGGGTGGACGCCGTCGCCGTGCGCGACCAGATCCGCGTCAAGATGACCTCGTGCTACGCCTGCTCGGTGCGCTGCAAGAAGGTCGTCCACATCGAGCCGACGGAGGAGGCGGCGCGCGCGGCGTCGGACACCGTCTACAAGGGCCGGGCGAAGGTCGGCGTGGATCCCGGCGGCCGGTACCGCGTGGACCCGCGCTACGGCGGCCCCGAGTACGAGTCGCTCGCCGCGCTTGGCGTCAACCTGGGGCTCGACGACCTGATCGCCATCTGCAAGTCCAACGAGCTGTGCAACGCCCTCGGGATGGACACGGTGTCGCTCGGCGCCACGCTGGCGTGGGCGATGGAGTGCTTCGAGAAGGGCGTCCTGACGCTGGAGGACACGGGCGGCGTCCCGCTCCGCTTCCACGACGCCGACGGCGTGGTCGGGCTCGTGGAGATGATCGCCCACCGCCGGGGCGTCGGTGACCTCCTGGCGGAGGGCTCCGAGCGCGCCGCGCGCCGGCTCGGGCGCGGCGCGGAGGCGTTCCTGACCACGGTGAAGGGGCTCGAGATGGCGATGCACGATCCGCGCCACATGCCGATCATGCGCGCCTCGTATCTGCTCGCCCCCACGGGCGGCGACCACATGCGCCAGAGCGGCAACCGCAACGGCCTGCGCAACCAGGTCGGCCTCTGCCACTTCCTGGCCTATGACGACGCCCAGGCGCTCCAGATCCTCGAGGCCGTCACCGGCTGGGAGGTGACGCCCGAGGAGCTGGTGGCGACGGCGCACCGGGGGCTGACCCTCGCGCGGCTGTTCAACCTGCGCGAGGGCTTCGGCCGCGCCGACGACCGGCTGCCGGCACGGTTCAGCGACCCGCTGCCCAAGCACGCCGGGCTCACCCCGGAGCAGCAGGACACGATCGTCACCGACTACTACATCGAGCAGGGCTGGGACGCAGCCACGGGCGTGCCCACGACGGAGACCATCCGCGCGCTCGAGATCGAGGACGACGCCGCCCACGCGGTGACACGAGACACGCAACCCGCAACCCGAGAGGAGAGAGACGACATGGCTCAGCTGAGGATTCCCCTGGACGCGGCCCGCTTCGCCACGGGCCTGACCTGGAAGGACTACATGGCCCAGATGGGCGACACCCGCGCCCGCACCGAGGACAACTACCAGAAGGCGGTGCTGACCGACGAGGAGCGGAAGTTCTTCGCCGGCATCACGCAGGTGCGCCATGTGCTCATGCTGGCCGAGAACTGGTGCGGCGACGTCCACCGCAACTCGCCGCTGATCGCGAGCATCTGCGAGACGATGCCGGGCTGCGAGCTGCGCGTGTTCTTCCGCGACCAGAACCTCGACCTCACGGACTGCTTCCTCAACCACGGCTTCCGCTCCATCCCGATCGTGGTCTTCTTCGACAAGGACTGGAACGAGCTCGGCCGCTGGATCGAGCGCGCGCACGCCGCGACGGCCAAGGTCGCCGGGATCCGGGCCCGGACGCTGGACGCCGCGCCGAAGGACCAGCAGGACGCCGCCATGGCCGAGTACCGCAAGCTGGTCACGGCCGAATACGACGTGCCCGGCGGCCCGCTCTGGCGTGCCGCCGCGGCCGAGGTGCGGCTCTTGCTGGAGACGCGGCTCGGCCTGGCGCCCAAGGCGTAGGGACTCCCGCGCCGCGACCGGGGACATCGGTCATCGCCCGTCCGCGGCGGCGGAGGGTGGAGGGGTTGACTCTCTGAGGCCATGTGGTCACGATGACCACATGCCACCAGGCCGGTCGGGGGTGCGGGCGTGAGCAAGGCCGTCGGAGTCCGGGAGCTCAAGACCCGCCTCGGGAGCTATCTCCGCGAGGTCCGGCGCGGGCGGACCATCGTGGTCACCGACCGGGGCGAGCCCGTGGCCGAGCTGCGGCCGATTACGCGGGCGAGGTCCGGCAGTGGCGCGGAGATCGAGCGGCTCGTGGCCCTCGGGCGCCTCACCAGGGTGTCGCGGACGCCGCAGGCGCCATTCCGCCCCATCAGGCGGAAGGGCCGCTCGCTCTCGGATGCCATCGTC
>MGBT01000003.1 GCA_001788395.1 Candidatus Rokubacteria bacterium GWA2_70_23 | reverse complement strand
GGCGACGGTGCCGTACTGGTTCAACGACTGGCATCCCGCGTACCAGGAGCTGGCCCGGGTGGAGTTCGCGGCCGACGGGACGGTGTGGGACGTGGCGGCGCTCAAGCAGCGCGTCCTCCAGGGCACTACGGGAGCCGACACGCTCATTGGCTACGAGAGCGCCGACACGCTCATCGGGCTCGGGGGGGCGGACAGCCTCTACGGGAACGGTGGCGATGACCGCCTCGACGGGGGCGCCGGGGCCGATGCCATGTGGGGCGGCACGGGCAATGACACGTACGTGGTGGATGACGTCAACGACCGTGTCACCGAGTCAGGCGGCCAGGGGACGGACACCGTGCTGTCCGGCGTCAGCTTCGCGCTGCCGGCGAAGGTCGAGAACCTCACCCTCACGGGGACTGGGGCCATCAACGCCACCGGGAACGAGGCGGCCAACACCCTCAGAGGCAACGCGGCGGCCAATGTCCTCGACGGCGGGCCGGGCGCCGACATCATGACGGGCGGCGCCGGCAACGACACCTATGTCGTGGATGACGCCGGCGACCGCATCACCGAACTGTCGGGGCAGGGCATCGACACGGTCATGAGCTCGATCGGCTACACGCTGGGCGCCAACCTGGAGAACCTCACGCTCACGGGGACCGCCGCCATCAATGCCGCGGGCAACACCCTGAAGAACACCCTCGTCGGCAATGGCGCCAGCAATGTGCTCAGCGGGGGCGCGGGCGCCGACACCATGGCGGGCGGCGCCGGCAACGACACCTACGTCGTGGACAATGCGGGCGACGTGGTGACGGAGGCCGCGGGCGAGGGCACCGACACCGTGCAGGCCTCGCTGAGCTACACCCTCGGTGCCAGCGTCGAGAACCTCACGCTCACGGGCAGCAAGGCGATCAATGGTACGGGCAACGCGCTCGGCAACACGCTCACGGGCAACACTGCCGCCAACGTGCTGGCGGGAGGCGCTGGCAACGACGTGCTGAGCGGCGGGCGCGGCAACGACACCTATCGCTTCGACCGGGGCATGGGCGCAGACCGCATCGTCGAGAACGACGCGACCTCGGGCAACACGGACACGGCGCTCTTCGGCAGCGGCATCCGCCCGCTGGACGTGATCCTGACCAGGAGCGTGAACAGCCTCGTGGTCGCGCTCCAGGCCTCGACGGACGCGGTCACCGTGCAGGACTGGTATCGCGGCCGGGCCTACCAGGTCGAGGTCATCCAGGCCGGCGACGGCATCCGGCTCCTCGCCGCCCAGGTGGACTCGCTTATCCAGGCCATGGCCGCCTTCAGTCAGAGCACGGGACTCAGCTGGAGCCAGGCCGCGGCGGAGCGTCCGGACGATGTGGCGGCCGTCCTCGCGGCCCACTGGCAGCCGGCGCAGGTTGGCTGAGCCGCAGGGCCTCGACACCGGGCTCGCGTGCCTGCTCGCGCTGGCCCGCTTTCTGGGTGTCGCCGCCGACAGCGAGGAGCTGCGCCACCGCTTCGGCCGGTCCGGCGAACCCCTCTCGCAGACGGCGCTGGTGCGGGCCGCCCGGCACCTGGGGCTCCGCTGCCGTCCGGTGCGGCGCCGCTGGCCGCGGCTGGCGGCGGCGCCGCTTCCCGCCATGGCGCTTTGCGAGGGCAGCCGCTGGGTGATCGTGGCGCGAGCCGACCGGGAGCAGGCGCTCGTCCAGGAGCCGGGCGCGCCCGCCGTGGCCGTCTGGCCGCGCGAGCGCTTCGAGGCCGCGTGGACGGGCACGCTCCTCCTCTGCGCGCGCCACCGCGCTCCCGGCGGAGCCGACGATCGGCCGTTCGGATTCCGGTGGTTCCTCCCCTTCGTCGTCAAGTACCGGCGCCAGCTTGCGCAGGTGCTCGCGGCCTCGATGCTGCTCCAGGTGCTGGGGCTCATGACGCCGCTCTTCACCCAGGTCGTCATCGACAAGGTCCTGGTCCACCGGGGACTCGCGACGCTCGACGTGCTGGCCGCGGGGATGCTCGGGCTCCTGGCCTTCGAGGCGCTCCTCGGGGGCCTGCGCGCCTATCTCTTCTCCCACACGGCGGCGCGCATCGACGTGGAGCTGGGCGCCCGGCTCGTGCGCCATCTCCTTGCACTCCCGCTGGCGTACTTCGAGGCGCGCCGGGTCGGGGACTCGGTGGCGCGCGTGCGTGAGCTCGAGAGCCTGCGGCACTTCCTCACGGGCTCGCCGATCACGGCGCTGGTGGACGCCCTGTTCACGGGGATCTTCGTCGCCGTGCTCTTCCTCTACAGCGTCCCGCTGGCGCTGGTGGCGCTGGGCGCGCTGCCGGGCTACGCGCTCCTGTCTCTCGCCGTCACGCCGCTCCTCCGCCAGCGCCTGGACGAGAAGTTCCGGCGGGGCGCCGACAGCCAGGCCTTTCTGGTCGAGTGCGTTCGCGGCGTGGAGACGGTGAAGGCCATGGCGGTGGAGCCGCAGATGGAGCGGCGCTGGGAGGAGCACCTGGCGGGCTACGCGCGCGCCGGCTTTCGCGCGGCGCAGACGGGGCAGGTGGCGGGGCAGGTGGCCTCGCTGCTGAGCAAGCTGACGGCGCTCGTCATCCTCTGGTGGGGCGCGCGCCTGGTGATGGAGGGCGCCCTCACGGTGGGCGAGCTCATCGCCTTCAACATGCTGGCCGGGCGCGTGAGCGGACCCGTGCTGCGCCTGGTCCAGCTCTGGCAGGAGTTCCAGCAGGCCGCCATCTCCGTGGCGCGCCTGGGGGACGTGCTCGACACGCCCGGCGAGGTCCCGCGCGCCTCGGCCCGGAGCCGGCCGCCGGCGGTGGCCGGACGCATCGCCTTCGAGGAGGTCTCCTTCCGCTATCGCGCGGGCGGCCCCGACGTCCTGCGCGGTGTCTCGCTCTCGGCGGCCCCGGGGGAAGTGATCGGCATCGTCGGGCCGTCAGGCTCGGGCAAGAGCACCCTCGCCAAGCTCCTCCAGCGCCTGTATGTGCCCGTGTCGGGCCGCGTCCTGCTGGACGGGATGGATCTGGCGCAGCTGGATCCGGTGTGGCTCAGGCGCCGCGTCGCCGTGGTGCCCCAGGAGACGGTGCTCTTCAACGGCTCGGTGCGCGACAACATCGCGCTGGGCGATCCCGGCTTGCCGATGGAGCCGGTGATGGCGGCGGCGCGGCTGGCCGGCGCCCACGACTTCATCGTCGATCTTCCCGAGGGCTATGACACGGCGGTGGGGGATCACGGCTGCGCGCTCTCCGGCGGGCAGCGCCAGCGCATTGCCATCGCCCGCGCGCTGTGTGCCGATCCCTCCGTGCTCATCTTCGACGAGGCGACGAGCGCCCTCGATCACGAGGCCGAGCGCGTCATCCGGGGCCATCTGCCGCAGATCTGCCGGGGGCGCACCGTCCTCATCATCGCTCACCGCCTGACCATGGTGGAGCGCGTGGATCGCGTCCTGGTCATCGACGGCGGGCGCGTGGCGGAGGAGGGGGCGCCGAGTGCGCTCGGCGGGGCGGGGGGATTCTTCGCGCGTCTCTGCGCCGATCAAGGCGCCGGGCGGCGTGTGGGCGCCGCGCCCCCGGCGCACGTGCCGTGAGCCGCGCCCGGCTGGGCGCGCGGCGGGAGGACCGCGAGTTCCTGCCGGCGCTCCTCGAGATCCAGGACTCACCGCCATCGCCGCTCGGTATGGCGCTCGGCCTGATCATCCTCGCGCTTGTCGCCGCGGTGGCGGCCTGGGCCATCCTCGGCTCGCTCGACGTGGTGGCCGTGGCGCGCGGCAGGGTCATCGCCGCGGGCCACTCCAAGCTGATCCAGCCGCTCGAGGCCGGCCTGATCCGGGCGATCCGCGTCGCAGACGGCGCCGCGGTGCGCAAGGGGCAGGTGCTCGTCGAGCTCGATCCCACGGTGAGCGGTGCCGACGAGACGCGGCTCGCCAGCGAGGAGGCAGCCGCCCGCGTTCACATCGCGCGTCTGCGCGCCCTCCTCGCGGGGCAGCCGTCCTTCGACGGGCCCCCGGGAGCCGAGGCCGGCCTCGTCGCGCTCCAGCGCCAGCTCCTGGCCGATCAGCGCCAGGAGCAGGAGCGCCGGCTCGAGGCGGCGGCGCTTGGCATCAGCCAGCGTGTGTCGGCGGTCGAGGGCGCGCGGGCCAACGTGGAGCGCCTGCAGATGCTTGTCGCCATGCAGACCGAGCGCGCCCAGGCCTACCGGACGCTCTTCGAGCGCGAGTACGTGGCGCGCATGCAGTACCTCGAGGTCGAGGAGCGGCGCGTGGACCGGGTGCAGGAGCTCGCCATGGAGCGCCAGCGGCTGGACCGCGAGCGGGCGGCACTCGCCGAGGCGGAGAAGCAGTACGAGGTCCTCGAGTCCGAGTTCAAGCGGGCGCGGCTCGGCGAGCTCACCGAGTGGGAGACGCGCGCCGCGGCGGTCTCGCAGGATGTCGTCAAGGCGGCCCGGCGCCGCGCCGTGCAGCGGCTCGTCTCCCCCGTGGACGGCGTCGTCCAGCAGCTCGCGGTGCACACGGTGGGGGGCGTCGTGACGCCGGGGCAGCAGCTCATGGTCGTGGTGCCGCGGGACGCGCCGCTGGAAGTCGAGGCCTGGGTGGAGAACAAGGATGTGGGCTTCGTGCGTCCCGGGCAGCCCGTCGAGGTCAAGGTGGAGACCTTTCCCTTCACGCGTTACGGGACGGTGGCGGGGCGCGTCACGAGCCTGTCGGGCGATGCCATCTCGGTCGAGCGGCTCGGGCTCGTCTACGCGGCGCGGGTGAGCCTCGACCGGACCGCCGTGCGTGTCGAGGAGCGTGACGTGGCGCTGGCCCCGGGCATGGCCGTCACGGTGGAGATCGCGATCGGGCGCCGGCGCGTGCTCGACTTCTTCCTGAGCCCGCTCCTGCGCCGGACCCACGAGTCCCTCCGAGAGCGGTAGCGATCGCGAGCTGGGGGCGTTCGCGTAGGGCTCTCCCCCTGGAGCAAGGAGCGGCCGAAAAGCTCCGGCCCGGCTCGGATGGATGGGAAGGTAGCTGCTAGCCCGACCCTCGCCCCGGCCGGCGCGGCTCCCGCCCGCGCCGCCGCAGCTCCCGATGGATCCGCAGGTCGACGAGCCGCATCACGAAGGCCACCACGGCCGCGGCCAGGGCGAGGCTGAGCAGGGCGCCGATCGTGAGCGTGTCGGCCAAAGTGCTCACGCCCCGAATCCCGAGGTAGGTGGTGAGGACGGCCGACAGGAGAATGACGGCCAGCATCCCTCCCCGATAGAGCCAGCGCTCCACCAGGAGCTGCTCCAGCGCGGCGTCGTCCTTGTCCAGCCACTCCGAATCTCTCATTGCCCCTCTGTCTCCGGAGGTCCCGGAAGCGTTGCGCTTCCGACACCGAGGGTATAGGATGCTCGTCGACCGAGTCAACGGGACACAGAGGGGATAGGCTATGGGTACTGTAGCCCTCGACCGCCCGCTCCGCGTTGAAGTCATCACCTACGTCCCGACCCACTATCAGCACTGACAGCACTGCGAGGTGACCTGGCAGGTCGCCGGGTTGGGTCAGAAGGTGCACCGGGAGCAGCTCGACGCCGGGCTCCCGGACGACCTCGCGGCTGAATTTCATTCCCTTTCCCAGTGGGCCCACGGGCTGCCTCACCGGTACGGGTCGCGCGTCACGGTTCGGCTCGTGGACGCGGCCTCCATCGAAGGCTTCTTCAAGTCCCTGGTCCGCCGTCTCCATCGGTATCCCGCATTCATCGTCGAGGGCAGGACGTACGTGGGCAACGACTTCGTCACGGTGGACGCGCTGATCTCGGCGAGCCTGGCAGCCCAGCGGGTGGGTTCGTGACCTGGGCGGGGATCTCCCAACGCCTGGAAAGGGGGCGATGCGTCTCGTCGTGGTGAGGATCGGGCAGTGACAGACTGCCTTACAGAAAAGAAGGAGGACGCAGAATGAACACCCTGCTGGCGGTGATCATCGGGGCCGTGACCGTGTATCTGGCATACACGCTCTACGCCCGCCGGATCGACCGCAACGTGATCCAGTCGGATCCCAAGCGGGCCACCCCGGCCACGCTGTACATGGACGGCGTGGATTTCATGCCGACCAACCGCAATATCCTCTTCGGCTACCACTTCAAGTCCATCGCCGCCGCCGGGCCCATCGTGGGGGCGATCGTGGCCGCGAGCCTGTGGGGGTGGCTCCCCTCCATCATCTGGCTGGTGCTGGGGGTCTCGTTCATCGGCTGGGCCAGCGACTACAGCGCCATCGTGATCTCGGTGCGGAACGAGGGGAACAGCCTGTCCGCCGTCGCGCACAAGCTGGTCTCGTCCCGCACCCGGATCGTGCTGCTGCTCTTCATCTTCTTCTATCTCCTGCTGGTGACCGGCGCCTTCGTCATGATCATGGCGCAGGTGATGGACTCCCAGCCGCGGACCCATTTCGGCATCATCATGCTGGTCGTCATGGGGCTGCTGCTGGGCCAGATGCTGTACCGGTGGAAGACGGGGCTGGTGGCCGCCACGCTCCTCACCGTCGGCGTCACCCTGCTGGCCATCCTGTCGGGTCCCTGGAGCGAGGCGGCTTTCCAGGGGCTCAACGCGTGGCTCAACGGGCTCACCGGTGGCGCGCCGCTGGTCACCTACTTCGACCCGACGCTGGCCGGATTCAAGGGGGCCGAGGCGAAGATCATGCCGAGCCTCCTCTTCTGGGCCATCGCGATCTCCGTCTTCTGCTACGCCGGCTCGGTTCTCCCCATCTGGCGGATGGCTCAGCCGGTGGTCTACGTGGGCTTCTGGATCACCGCCCTGTCCATGGTGCTCGGCCTGGGCGGCGCCGCGGTGGCGACCTTCGTCAAGCCAGAGGTCGCCCAGTTCCAGATCCCGGCCTTCAAGGGCTTCAATCCCCAGCTGGGCCCGGCCGGGATCATGCCGCTTTGGCCCATGCTCTTCGTGACCATCGCCTGCGGCGCGATCTCGGGCTGGCACGCCCTGTTCGGGGCGGTGGGCACGGCCCGGCAGATCGAGAACGAGGCCGACATGCTGCCAGTGGGCGGCGGCTCCATGTTCACCGAGTTCCTCCTCGGGCTGCTGGCCCTCCTGGCCGTCTCGGTCGGGGCCAAGGGGGCGCCCGTGGCTGCCTTCGCCAACGGGCTCGGCGGCTTCATCAGCGTCTGGGGCGTCCCGACCCAGTACGCCGTGTCCCTCGCCTTCGCGGCGTTCATCGTGATCGTGCTCGTGGTGACCCAGCTCATCTTCCGGGTCATGCGCATCACCCTCACCGAATGGCTGGGCGAGGTCATCCCGCCCTGCCGCAACCAGCACGTGTCCTCGATCGTCTGCGTCCTGCTGGCCCTCCTGCTGGTGGTGACCGGGACCTGGGTCTATCTCTGGCAGCTCTTCGGCGGGGCCAACCAGCTCATGGCCGCCCTGGCGCTCCTGCTGGTGACGGTGTGGCTGGCCTCCGTCGGCAAGAACTGGCTCTACGCGGGGCTGCCGATGATCTTCATGTACGTCACCACGGTGGCCTCGATCCTGGTGACCGCCTACAACCTCTACTTCAACGTCTACCAGCCCAACCTGGCGGCCGGTCGCATGCTGCCCATGGTCGGCTCGGGCCTCATG
Organism: Candidatus Rokubacteria bacterium GWA2_70_23; assembly: GCA_001788395.1. Classification (GTDB taxonomy): domain Bacteria; phylum Methylomirabilota; class Methylomirabilia; order Rokubacteriales; family CSP1-6; genus UBA12499. The sequence continues at coordinate 24,092 of MGBT01000003.1, read as the reverse complement.
GTCCTGGTGGCGCTGCTGCTCGTGGTCGCGGCGGTATTCATCGGGATTGACGGCTGGCGCGCTTTCGTGAAGTACCTGCGGCGGCCGGCGCCGGCCCCGAAGCCGGCGCCGGCCCGGGGTTAAGCGGCCCGGCCCGCCAAGCCGCAGCGCGGAGTGGGGCGCCGGGGAGGTTGTCCCTCCCCGGCGCCCGCCGGCGCCGCGCTCGACACCAGCGTTGATGCCGACTCGAGGGCTCACGAACCGCCTGTCCACTGGCTGGGAGGCGGTCAGACAGTTCATGTACGGGCTGACGGGCCATGAGTTCGCCCGCCACGCCCTCGGGATGCGCCATGAGCTGGAGGCGGTGTTCATGGTGGTCACGCTGGGCGACCTGATCGGCGTGCCGATCCTGCCGCCCGTCTACTCGCTGCGCCTGCTGCCCTATGTGGTGCCCGAGATCGCCACGTGGAAGCGCCACATGGCGAAGCGGAAGGAGTTCTGGGAGAAGGAAGAGTATGATATGCACGGCGTCTAATCCCGGGCAGGGAGAGACCGATGACGGGCGAAAAGAAGCCGAAGAAGGGCGGGATCCTGAGCGTGTTCAAGGACATCGTGTACGGGATGTCCTCCCACGAGATGACCCGCCACGCAGTCCGCTCCCGGGCGAGCATGGAACACCTGTTCATCCTCATCACCATGGGTGACCTCTTGGGGGTCCCCATCCTGCCGCCCTACTACGCGCTGAGACTCCTGCCGTACGTGACGCCCCAGATCAGCTCCTGGAAGCGCCGCATGCTCCGCGAGCGCGACATCACCGACGTCCTGGGGTAAAGACCGGCCCCGCCCGCCCCGGCCGCCAAGCCGCCGCGAGGCGGATTGCCCAAGGAGGGATCATGTCGCTCAGGACGGTCTTCGAGAGTCAGCCGGACCGGCGGTACATCATGTTCGGCGGCAAGGGCGGGCTCGGGAAGACCACGCTCTCCGCCACCTGCGCCTTCTGGCTGGCCAGCCAGGGCAAGCGCGTCCTCCTCTTCTCCGTCGATCCGCAGGCCAGCCTCTCGGACATCTTCCAGAAGGACATCTTCGGCAAGGGCCCGGTGCCGATCATGCAGAACCTCTGGGCCCAGGAAGTGGACGCCGACAGGCGGATCAAGGACTACCAGGAGGAGATCCGCAAGAAGATCCTGGACATGTACGGCTTCGACCGCGTCCCCGAGGAGATCGACAACTACATCGCCGCCGCCTCCGCCGAGCCCGCCATGGAGGAGAGCGCCATCTTCGACGCCGTCGTGGACATCATCGTCCAGGGCGACTACGACTACTACATCTACGATCTGGTGCCGCTCGGTCACGCGCTGTACTACCTGTCCATGGCGAAGGTGTACGACGAGTGGATCAACAAGATCACCAAGCTCCGCGAGGAGATGCGCCAGTACGACCAGGTGGCGGCGACGATGCGCCGTGAGGAGACCATGGAGGAGGACAAGATCCTCAGCGAGCTCCTCTACATCAAGGAGCGGATCAACGCCTCCTCCCGCATCCTGACCGACAAGCACCGCACCGCTTTCTTCTTCGTGCTGGTGCCTGAGCAGATGATCATCCTCGACACGAAGAAGGCCGCGGCGCTGTTCGCCAAGTTCGAGGTGCCCCTCTCGGGCTACGTGGTGAACCGGGTGCTCCCACCGGACCTGGGCGCGGGTCACATCCCCGAGTACCTGCGAAACCGAATCACGATGCAGCAGCGGTACATGAAGGAGATCCAGTCCACCTTCGGCGCCCAGATTCTGGCCTACGTGCCGGAGATGGAGCGCGACATCACCGGGCTCCCGATGATCGAGCGCCTGGCCAAGCGGCTGTTCGAAGAGGAGCCGAAGGCATGAGCGCCGAAGCCGCCGTCACGACCTCGATGCGCGACTACCTCCGGGAGCATCCCTCGCTCAAGTTCTTCTTCTTCGGCGGCAAGGGCGGCGTGGGCAAGACCGCCCTGGCCGGGGCGACCGCCCTCTGGCTCGCCGGGCAGGGCCGGCGGACTCTGCTCGCCTCCACCAACCCGGTCCACAGCCTCTCGGGCCTCCTCGGGCAAGACGTTTCGGGCGGGCACACCAACATCACCGGCGTGCCCAATTTCTGGGCCTACGAGATCGACACCCGGGAGACCATCGAGCGCTCCAAGAAGGACATCCGCGACAAGATCCAGTGGTTCCTCAAGTTCGCCGACATCTCGACCAAGGCCGACGACTTCGTCGAGTCGGCCACCATGAACCCCGCCTTCGAGGAGTCGGCCATGTTCGAGAACATGGTCGACATGATGCTCAAGAACGAATACGACACCTACGTGTTCGACACCGCGCCGACCGCCAATGCCCGGCGCCTGCTCGGGATGTCCAAGGTCTACTCCCTCTGGGTGGACAAGATGCTCAAGTCCCGCGAAGAGGCGCGCACGCTCCGCGAGATGCTCTCCTTCACCAAGAAGAAGGAGGACGACCCGCTCCTGCAGTACCTCCTCCAGTTCCGCACCCGCATGGGGCAGGCGCGCCTGCTCCTGACCGACGCCCAGCAGACCGCCTTCTTCTTCGTGACGCTGCCCGAGGCCCTCCCCATCGCCGTCATCACCCGCTTCATCGGCTGGTTCCACGACTTCGGCATCCCGGTGGGCGGTGTGATCGTGAACATGCTGCTGGACCGGCAGGCGCTCGGAAAGGACGTCCCTGAGTTCGTCCTGAACCGCATGCAGATGCAGGACGAACACATGAAAACCGTCTGGGAGAAGTTCGACGGCCAGGTGCGCGCCATCTTGCCGCTGTTCGACCAGGAGGTGCGCGGCGTGCCAATGCTCCGCCAGGCCGCCGACGCGCTCTTCCGGTAGCGACTTCCCGTACCGCCGCGCGTGCTCGACTTCCTCCTGAGTCCGCTGCTGCGCCGGACCCACGAGTCCCTCCGAGAGCGATAGTGGTTGCTATGGCAGGAAGCGGCCCCTCCCACGGCCCTCGATCCAGTCAAAGTACGGCACCGAAGAAAGAGGGCTTGCCCGCGACGGCGCATATCCATACGACGACCGAGGGCCCGGAGACGTTTCCCCCGGGCGGCCGTTCCGGCGCTACCGCGGCTGGGCGGCCCCCCGCTCGCGCGGCCGGCCGGTGGCCATGCGGTTGGCGATGTGACGGGCGTGGCGGGCGACCTCGCGGAGATAGTCGAGGATGGCGAGGTAGGCGCTGGAGGCCCGGGGCATGCAGACGCCCTCGATGAGGCGCTCCTCGTGGGCGCGGGCGAACTCCGAGGCGATGTCCTGGAAGCGCAGGCTCTCGATCTCCACGTGCCGTGCCAGCACCTGGTTGCCCGTGCGGGTCAGGTCGCGGGCGCACTCCACCATCTCGGCCGCCCGGTCGAACAGCTCGTTGACCTCGCGGATGCCACGGTCGGTGAACACCGTCCCCTCGGCGTCTATGGTGCGCACGCAGCGGATGACGCCCTCGATGGCGTCGCCCATGCGCTCGAGGTGGGCCGGCACGAAGCGGAGCGCCTCGGGCTCGGGCGGGGCGGCGAGCAGCTCCTGGGTGAGCTCCTTCTCGCGCTTGTGGATGCTCCGGCCCAGCGCGGCGGCCGTCTCGAGCCCGGCGGCGTCGTGACGGTTGAAGCCCGCGCGGGCGAGCGCGAGCATCTCGATGACGTCCTGGAACATGGGAAGGAGCCCCTCGCCCGCGGATGTCGCCATGGCCGGACCTCCTCCAGTGCTCCGATGCTAGCGCCGCCGGCGGGTCACTTCAAGCGGGGGCCGGCTCCACCAGCGGCCGGAAGCGGCTCACCAGCTCCGTCTCGGTGAGGTTGCCCGCCTTGGCGATGGATGCCAGCGCTGCCGGATCCTCGAAGTCCTCGGGCTTGAGCCGGATCATGTAGGCCCAGAGGGTCTGGTAGGACTCGGCTGACACGTCCACGCGACGGACCCGGGTGCGGCCGGTCTCGGGGTCGAGCATCTCGGTGAAGGGGATGGGGACGAACCGCCCGCCCTGGATCGTGATCATCGCCCCCGTCCCGCCCTCCAGGAGGAAGCGGGTCGCCCAGTAGCCGAGGCTCCGGCTGTACTGGATGTCGTAGGCCCCCGGGGCGGCGCTCCGGAGCTCGTAGCCCAGCTCCTTGGCGATGATGGTGAGGCGCAAGCCCCGGGCGGCCAGACTGGCGGTGACCCGCTCCCGCACCGCCCGCCCCAGCTCGAGCTCGGTGAACCGCACATGGCCCACCGGGTCCCGCTCGACATGCCCCAGCGTCTCGGGGCCCAGCTTTTCGGCGAGCCCTTCCGCCAGGATGGCGACGCCGTACTCGCGCCCCAGGGCGCGGCGCTTGATGATGGCCCCCTCGAGGATGCCCGCCAGATGGTCCATCGTGATCCGCGGGGCGGTGAACTCCTCGGGGACGACCGTGAGGGTGGCCGCGGCGGCCCCGCCGATGCCGAGCGCCAGGTGCCCCGTCTGCCGGCCCATCACCGTCACGAAGAACCAGCGCTCCGTCGTCGCGGCGTCCTGCATGAGGTTGCGCACCAGATCCTTGCCCAGGTTGCAGGCCGTGGTGAAGCCGAAGGTGACGAGATCGCCCGGCAGCGGCAAGTCGTTGTCGATGGTCTTGGGGATGTGAGCGATGGTCAGCGCGGGCATGACGTCCGCGATGCGCGAGGCGGTGTAGGCGGTGCCGTCGCCGCCGATGGTCATGAGGTGGTTCACGCCGAGCCGCTCGAGGGCCTCGGCCACGCGGGCGAAGGCGCCGGGCTTGCGGGTGGCGTCGGTGCGGGAGGTGCGGATGATGGAGCCGCCCTCGAAGTGGATGGTGGAGACGCTGTGGACCTCCAGCTCCACCACGTGGCTCGTGTCTCCCGCGGCGAGCCAGCGGAAGCCGTCGTAGCAGCCGATGACGCGGAGCCCCCGGTTGCGGGCCTCGATGGCCGCCGCCGCGATGGCGGCGTTGATCCCGGGGGCGGGCCCCCCTCCGACCAGAATGGCCAGCGTGCGCATGTGGTCTCCCTCGTTGCTGGCTATCTTACACGAGCCCGCCGGGGACGGTTGACTCGCTGCTGCGCCATCGTCTAGCATCGAGAGCAGGGCAGCACACGCCGTTCTCCCCCCGGACCCCGAGGCGAGGTGATCATCGTGGCCGACGAGCGCATGACTCTCTCCGAGCACCTCGCCACGCGGCACATCGCCATGGCTCCCGAGTATGCCGGTGGCGTGGCGGTCATCCTGAGCCGGCTGGGCGACGTGGCCGCGGTCATCGAGCGCGAGCTGGCCCACGCGGCCCTGCGGGACAGCCTCGGCTATGCCGGCGGGACGAACCTCACGGGGGACCAGGTCAAGAAGCTCGACCTGTGGGGCCACGACATCGTCGTCGCCGCCCTACGCAAGACGGGCGCCGTCGCCGCCGTCGTCTCCGAGGAGGCGCCCGAGCCCGTCGAGATGTACGAGGGGAAGGGTCCCCACGGCATCGTGGTCTGCTGCGACCCGGTGGACGGCTCAAGCAACCTGGACGTCAACGGGATCGTCGGGACCATCTTCTCCCTTCGCCCGAGCCGGGGGCAGGATCCGGCCGGCCCGGCGGTGCTCGGTCCCGTCGGCGACCAGCTCGCGGCGGGCTACGTGATGTATGGTCCCGCCTGCACCCTCGTCTACACCGCGGGCGACGGCACCCACGGCTTCACCCTCGACCGCGAGACCGGCGAGTTCCTCCTGACGCACCCGCAGATCCGGACCCCCACGCGCGGGAAGACCTACGGGATCAACGAGGGGAACGTGCGCAGCTGGCACCCCGCCCAGCAGGCCTTCGTGGAGTTCCTCCGGACGCCGGACAAGGCCAGGGGGCGGCCCTACTCGCTCCGCTACGTGGGGTCCATGGTCGCCGACATCCACCGGTTCTTGCTCGAGGGCGGCATCTTCATGTACCCGGCCGACATGTCCGATCCGGCCAAGCCCAAGGGCAAGCTCCGGCTCCTCTACGAGGTGGCGCCCATGGCCTTCGTGCTGGAGCAGGCCGGCGGCCGCGCCAGCACGGGGACAGGACGGGTGCTCGACCTCGTCGCCACCGAGTATCACCAGCGGGCCCCGGTCCTGATCGGCAGTCCCGAGGAAGTCGCCCTGGCCGAAGACTTCTATCGCCGGTAACCCGACCGGCGCCACAGAAAGGACGGAGCCCACCATGGAAGCGCGCGTTCGAGAGATCCTGAGCTGGTACGGAAGCGACAGCCCCGGGACCAGGACCAATCTCGCCCGGCTCCTGAATCACGGCCGGCTGGCCGGCACCGGCCGGCTCGTGATCCTGCCCGTGGACCAGGGATTCGAGCATGGCCCGGCGCGGAGCTTCGCCGTCAACCCTCCCGCCTACGATCCCTTCTACCACTTCCGCCTCGCCATCGACGCCGGCTGCAACGCCTACGCGGCGCCGCTGGGCTTCCTCGAGGCGGGGGCCGCGGAGTTCGCCGGCGAGATCCCGCTCATCCTCAAGATGAACAACCACGACGTGCTCCACGACGAGAAGGACCCGCTCTCGGCGGTGACGGCCTCCGTGAAGGATGCCCTCCGGCTCGGCTGCGTGGGCGTGGGCTTCACCATCTACCCCGGCTCGACGCAAGCCCAGATCATGTACCAGCAATGCCGCGAGATGATCCAGGAGGCCAAGGCCCACGGGCTCGTGGCCGTCGTCTGGTCCTACCCGCGCGGATCGGATCTCAGCAAGGCCGGCGAGACGGCGGTGGACGTGATCGCCTACGCGGCGCAGATCGCCGCCCAGCTCGGCGCGCACCTCATCAAGGTGAAGCCGCCGGCGGAGCACATCGAGCAGCCCGAGGCGAAGAAGGCCTACGAGAAGGCTGGGGTGCCCATCGGCACGCTCGCCGAGCGCGTGCGGCACGTGGTGCAGTCGGCCTTCGACGGCCGGCGCGTCGTGATCTTCTCGGGCGGCGCCACCAAGGAGAACGACGAGGCGATCTACGAGGAGTGCCGTGCCATCCGCGACGGCGGCGGCTTCGGCTCCATCATCGGGCGCAACTCCTTCCAGCGGCCGCGGGACAAGGCCCTGGCCTTTCTCTCGACCGTGATGAAGATCTACTCCGGCGAAGTGAAGTAGCCCGTGCCCACGCCCACGCCAAGCGAGGCCGAGGTGCGGGAGTACATGCGGACGCTGTCCAACTGGGGGCGGTGGGGGGCCGAGGACGAGCTGGGGACGATCAACCTGATCACGGAGGCCAAGCGCCAGGCCGCGGCACGGCTCGTGCGCGACGGCGTGAGCGTGACCTGCGCGCGTCCCATCGCCACCGACATCGCCCCGGACACGACCTTCCAGCCCATGCGCTTCATGGTGGACTCGGGCGAGGGGCGGGACACCGCCTCCCCAGAGCGCCAGCTCGAGCGGCGGGGCGCCTCCGAGTTCATCGGCATGGTGTTCCACGGCTACACGATCACCCACGTGGATGCTCCCTCCCATTACTTCTGGGACGGCCGGCTCTACAACCCATGGCCCTGATCGATGTCCACAACCATATCCTCTCCCAGGCCTGGGTGGATCTCCTGACCGCCCACGGCGGGCACCGCTACCACATCGCGAAGGACTCGGAGGGCCGGCGCGTCATCATGCGCAAGGCCGCTCGGTTCATGAGCCTCACCGACGCCATGTTCGACCCGGAGATGCGGCTTGCCGCCATGGACGAGGTAGGCGTGGAGACGCAGCTTCTCTCCTACACCTGCCCGAACTGCTACTGGGCCGACGGCAAGGTGGCGGAACAGGTGGCGCGGGTGATGAACGACCACATGGCCGAGGTCTGCGCCCGCTGGCCCCGGCGCTTCCGCGGGCTCGGGAGCATCCCGATGCATGACGTGGACCTGGCACTCAGGGAGCTGGAGCGCTGCGTGGATCAGCTCGGGATGGTCGGGCTCATCATCCTGGCCAATGTCAACGACGTCCTGCTGGACGACGCGCGCTTCGAGCCCGTCTGGGCCGAGCTCAACCGGCGGCGGCTCCCCGTGCTCCTGCACCCGACGGTGCCGCCGGGCTTCGACGCCATGGGGATGGACAGCTACGGGCTCATCGCCTCGCTCGGCTTCATGGTGGACACCACGCTGGCGGTGACGCGGATGGTCCTGGCGGGCGTCTTCGAGCGCTACCCCGACTGGCCGCTCATCGTCGGCCACGCCGGCGCCACCCTGCCGTTCATCGCCGGCCGCCTCGATCAGTGTCACCGCTTCATCCCCGACACCCGCCAGTTCACGAAGAAGCTGCCGTCGGAGTACCTCAAGCGGCTCTACTACGACACCGTGACCTACGACGCCGACGCGCTTCATCTGGCCTATACCCTCGCGGGGCCGGAGCGCCTGCTCTACGGCAGCGACTACCCGCACAATATCGGCGACATGAAGGGCTGCGCGGACCGCGTGACGGCTCTCCCGATCCCCGAGGCCGAGAAGGAGATGATCCGCGCGGGCAACGCGAAGCGCCTCTTCCGGCTCTGAGCGCCGAGGAAATTCACGGCCGACGGGGGCTCTCCGGTATACTGCGAGCATGACACCCCATGGGCGGCTCCTCCGGCTCGTCGCCACGGCGCTCGTCGTGGTGCTGGCGGTGGGGCTTGCGGCGCCGGCCCGGGCCGAGGCCGACATCCTCACCACGCTCGCCATCGTCTCGCTGGTGGTCGCGGGCGTCATCATCGTCGTCTACCTGGTCGTGGCCAACGTGAAGGGCTCGAAGATGCAGGCCGAGGAGGCGCCCGCCATGGTGGCCTGCATCGAGTCGGACGCGAGCCCGAGGAATTGCTGGCCCATGGCCGGCCCCGTTCCCGCCGCCGCTGTTCCGCAGATCGAGCCTCAGAGCTAGGCCGCAGCGCAGCCCGGTCGGACACCCGCTCACAACAACAAGAGGAAGAGGACCCGCATGGCGCATCAGTACGTCTTCACGCTCAAGGACCTGAAGAAGATCGTCCCGCCCAAGCGGGAGATCCTCAAGGGCATCTGGCTCTCCTTCTTCCCCGGCGCCAAGATCGGCGTGCTCGGCGCCAACGGCGCGGGCAAGAGCACGCTCTTGCGCATCATGGCCGGGGTGGACACGGACTACCTCGGCGAGGTGTGGCGCGACGAGAGCCTCCGCATCGGCTACCTCCCTCAGGAGCCCGCCCTCGACCCCGCGAAAGACGTGCGCGGCAACGTGGATGACGGCGTGGCCGAGGTCCGGGGGCTGCTGACGCGCTTCGACGAGATCAATGCGCGGCTGGGCGAGCCTGTCGACTCCGACGAGATGGAGAAGCTCCTGGAGGAGCAGGCCACCGTGCAGGACGCCATCGAGACACACAACGGCTGGGACCTGGACCGCGCGGTCGAGATGGCCATGGACGCCCTCCGCGTGCCCCCGGGGGAGCAGAGCGTGACGGAGATCTCGGGCGGTGAGCGGCGCCGGGTGGCGCTCTGCCGGCTGCTCCTCGCGAAGCCGGACATCCTGCTCCTGGACGAGCCCACCAACCACCTCGACGCCGAGTCGGTGGCCTGGCTCGAGCGCTATCTGAAGGAGTACCCGGGCACGGTGGTCGCCATCACCCACGATCGCTACTTCCTCGACAACGTCGCCGGCTGGATCCTCGAGCTGGACCGCGGGGCCGGCATCCCGTGGGAGGGCAACTACTCCTCCTGGCTTGGCCAGAAGAAGCAGCGCCTGGCCGTGGAGGAGAAGCAGGAGTCGGCGCGCCAGCTCACCCTCGCGCGTGAACTCGAGTGGGTGCGCATGTCGCCGCGCGCGCGGCAGGCCAAGAGCAAGGCGCGCGTGGCCTCCTACGAGGCGCTCCTGGCCGAGGAGCGCGAGCGCGAGCAGGGCGCGGCGGAGATCGTGATCCCGCCGGCCCCGCGGCTCGGCGACCTTGTGGTAGAGGCCGAGAAGGTCTCGAAGGGCTATGGCGACCGCCTCCTCATCGACAGCCTGTCATTCAACCTCCCCCGCGGCGGCATCGTCGGCATCATCGGCGCCAACGGCGCGGGCAAGACGACGCTCTTCCGCATGATCACGGGGCCGGAGAAGCCGGATGCGGGCACGCTGCGCGTCGGCGAGTCGGTGACGCTCGGCTACGTGGACCAGAGCCGGGATGCCCTGGACCCGGCGAAGAACGTCTGGGAGGAGATCACGGGCGGCGCCGAGCAGATCATGCTCGGCACCCGGCAGATCGCCTCGCGCGCCTACGTCGCCTCCTTCAACTTCAAGGGCTCGGACCAGCAGAAGCGCGTGGGGGATCTCTCGGGCGGCGAGCGCAACCGCGTCCACCTCGCGAAGATGCTCCAGGCGGGCGGCAACGTCCTCCTGCTCGACGAGCCCACCAACGACCTCGACGTGGACACGCTCCGGGCGCTGGAGGACGCGCTGCTGGGCTTTGCCGGCTGCGTGCTGGTGATCAGCCACGACCGCTGGTTCCTGGACCGGATCGCGACCCACATGCTCGCCTTCGAGGACGACAGCCAGGTGGTCTGGTTCGAGGGGAACTACCAGGACTACGAGGCCGACCGCCACAAGCGCCTCGGCACCGCCGCCGACACGCCTCACCGCCTCCGCTACAAGCCCCTCGCGCGGGCGTAGACGGGCGCCGCCTCCCCGCTCAGGGCTCTCCGGCGGCCTGGCGGAGGGCGGCGCGCATCTGGCCGAGCGCTTCCTGTTGCGGAGTCCAGAGCCGGCCGCCGATGATGCCGCCGTCCACCACGAGGTCGTGGCCGTTGATGAAGCGCGAGTCGTCGCTGGCGAGGAACACGGCGGCCCGGGCGATGTCCTCGGGCAGGCCCGGCCCCGGCAGTGGCTGCATCCCGGTGAAGATCTGCTTCATCACCTCGGCCGTTTTCTCCGCGGCGTCGTCCGGGAGCCCCGCCACCTTGCCGAAGATGCCGGTGGCGATGGCCCCGGGAGAGATGCTGTTCACGCGCACGCCGCGCTCGCCCAGCTCCATGGCCACGCACCGGGTGAGGTGGATCACGGCCGCCTTCGCCGCGCCGTAGATCATCGAGGAGGAGAAGCCCGCGCGGAGCCCGGCGACGCTGCCGTTGTTGATGATGCTCCCCGAGCCCTGTGTCTTCATGATGGGCGCCGCGTGCTTCATGCCGAGCATCACGCTGCGCAGGAGGACGGCGATGGCGGCGTCGAAGCGGTCCAGGGGAATGGTCTCGATGCCGCCGGCGGGGGCGGGGCCGCCCGCGTTGTTGAAGAGGCAGTCGAGGCGGCCGAAGCGCGCCACCGCGTGGGCGACCATGGCTTGGACGTCGGCCTCCTGCGTGATATCGGTGCGGAGGAAGACGGCCCGTGAGCCCAGCGCTGCGGCGATCTCCTGTCCCAGCTCCAGGCGGCGCGCGGCGATGACCACCGAGGCTCCTTCCTCGACGAACACCTCCGCCGTGCGGCGGCCGATGCCGCTGGTGCCCCCCGTGACGATGGCGACCTTCCCGTCTAGCTTGCCCATGGCGTCTCCCTCAAGGTGAGCAGGATGAAGGCGAGAATATCCCGCCGGCGGTCGGGCGCGGGTCAGGCGAGGTCGAAGAGCAGGAGCTCCGAGGACGCTGTCGCCTCCACCGTGAGCGCGGCCTCGCCCGTGACGGCGGCGCCGTCGCCGCCCTCGAGCGCCACGCTGTTGAGCGCGAGCGCTCCCGACACGAGATGGAGCCACGCGTGTCGGTCCGGCGCCAGCAGGTGGGCGAGGCGCTCGCCGGGCGCGAGCACGGAGGCGTGGACCCGAGCGTGCTGACGGAGGGTGGCCGCGCCGTCCCGGCCGTCGGGTGATGCGATCAGCCGCAGCACCCCGCGCTTCTCCTCCCGCGTGAACTGCTTTTCCTCGTAGGACGGCGGGAGCCCCGTCCGCTCGGGCAGGATCCAGATCTGGAGGAAGTGGACGGGATCTGCGTCCGAGGCGTTGAATTCGCTGTGGGTGACGCCCGTCCCCGCGCTCATCCGCTGCACGTTGCCCGGCCGGATCACCGAGCCATTGCCCATGCTGTCCTTGTGCGCGAGCGCCCCTTCGAGCACGTAGGTGATGATCTCCATGTCCCGGTGCGAGTGGGCGCCGAAGCCGGTGCCGGGCGCGACCCGGTCCTCGTTGATCACGCGGAGCGCCCGGAACCCCATGTGGGCGGGGTCGTGGTAGGACGCGAAGGAGAACGTGTGGCGCGTGTCGAGCCAGCCGTGGTCGGCATGCCCGCGCTCGCCCGCCCGCCGCACCGTGATCATCCCCGCAGGCCGCTCAAGAAGATCCAGATGTGAGGCGGCGAAGCAGATGGGCCACTGTCAGGGCCGGCGGGCAGGCCGGCGAGAAGGGGCCAGATGCGAGGCGGCGCCCGAGGGCCGCGCGCGAGGCGTACTCGCTGTACGTTGAGTGCGCGGCCGAGGGCGCCAACGAAGCAGATGGGCCCTTCTCGCCGGCCTGCTAGCGGGGCTGCATGCGGATGGCGCCATCGAGCCGGATCGTCTCGCCGTTGAGCATGCCATTCTCGATGATGTGGGCGGCGAGCGCCCCGTACTCCGACGGGCGGCCCAGGCGCGACGGGAAGGGCACCTGCTTGCCCAGCGAGATGCGCACGGGCTCGGGCAGGGTCCCGAGCAGCGGCGTGTCGAAGATGCCGGGGGCGATGGTGCAGACGCGGATGCCCAGCTCCGCCAGGTCCCGCGCGATGGGGAGCGTCATGCCGACGATGCCGCCCTTGGAGGCCGAGTAGGCGGCCTGGCCGATCTGGCCGTCGAAGGCCGCGACGGAGGCCGTGTTGACGATCACCCCGCGCTCGCCGTCCTGGCCGGGCGCGTTTTTCGCCATGTGGGCCGCGGTGAGCCGGATGCTGTTGAAGTGGCCGATGAGGTTCACCTGGATCACCTTGGTGAACACGGCGAGGTCGGCGGGCCCACGCTTGCCGTAGGTCTTCTCGGCGGTGCCGATGCCGGCGCAGTTGACGAGGGCGTGGATGGCGCCGAAGTGCTTGACGGCGGCCTCCAGCGCCGCCGTCACCTCGTCCGGGTTGGTGACGTCGGCCGGCGCGAAGAGGGCGTTGTCGCCCATGTCGGCCGCGACCTGGGCGCCCGGGGAGCGGGGCAGGTCCAGGAGCACGACGCGCCCGCCGCCGGCGAGGAGCCGCTCGGCGGTGGCGCGCCCGAGGCCGGACGCGCCGCCCGTGATGACTGTGGTCGAACCCGAGATCTTCATGCGAGAGCCTCCTGCCAGGAGTGATTGCCGGCAGTCACAGCCGCCGGTTGCGTAGTATAACAAAGCGATGCCCGACCTGGACCGCGGAGAGAGACGGGGGCGATGAGCCCGCAGCCGCCGGTCTGGATCAGGACACCGCAGGATCTCACGTTGCTGGCGGCCTCTCTCGAGGGCGCCGCCGCCGTGGCCATCGACACCGAGGCCGACAGCCTCCACCACTACCCCGGCAAGCTCTGTCTCGTGCAGCTGGCCTCGGACCGCGGCGCGGCCCACCTGGTGGACCCGCTGGCGCTGGCTGACCTGGCCCCGCTGGCGAGCGTGTTTGCAGACCCGGGCGTCGTGAAGATCTTCCACGCCGCCGACAATGATCTCGCCTATCTCAAACGGCTCTACGGTTTCTCCGTCGTCTCGCTCTTCGACACCTCGCTGGCGGCCCGCTTCCTGGGTTTGACGGCCCTCGGGCTCGACGAGATGCTGAGGGCGCACCTCGGCGTGGACCCGGGCAAGTCGCGCCAGAAGGACGACTGGTCCCGCCGGCCGCTGAGCGCGGAGCAGGAGACCTACGCGCTCAACGACGTGCTGCACCTGGTCCCGCTCAGCGCGCGGCTCAGGGACGAGCTCCGGGCGGTCGGGCGCGAGGCATGGCTCGAGGAGGAGTGCGGAGCGCTGGCCGCCCTCGCCCTGCCGCCGAAGATCACGGATCCCGACGCCTATCTGAGGCTCAAGGGGACGAAGGACCTTGACCCGCGCGGGCTGGGCGTCCTCCGCGAGCTCCACCGCGAGCGCGAGCGGCTGGCCCTCGAGCTGGACCGCCCGCCGTTCATGATCGTGGGCCACGAGACGCTGGTCGCCCTCGCTGCGCGCCGGCCGGGGGACGCGGCTGCCCTCCGCGAGATCCCGGGCTGCAGCGACAAGGTGGTGCGGCGCTTCGGCCCGGCGCTCCTCGCGGCCATCGCGCGGGGGCTCGCGCTGCCGGACGAGGACCTCCCGGAGCGGGCGCGCCAGCCCCGACCCTGGGTTCCCGCCGTCGTGCGCCGCCGCGCCGGGGCGCTCCGCGGCTGGCGGGCCGAAGCCGCCAAGCGCCTCGGCCTGGATCCGGGCTTTCTCCTCCCGCAGCGGCTCATCGACCGCCTGGCGGCGGAGCCGCCCGCGGATCAGGCCGTGCTCGTTGCCGTGGAGGGGTTGCGGCGCTGGCGGGCCTCGCTCATGGGCGAGGCGGTTCTGACATTGCTCCGGAGCGCCTGACGGCTCCAGGTTGCCCCCGCCGGCCGGCGGTGGTAGGTATCAGGTGAGGCTCGGGACCGTCTGGAAAGGAGGACGACCATGACCTCTCATCCCCGTTACCTCCGTGAAGGCATCATCGGCGGGCTCATCGGGGCGACCATCGTCGCGGTCTGGTTCCTCATCTACGACGCGGCGCGCGGCGCTTCCTTCCGGACGCCCGCGCTTCTCGGGGCCGCCGCCTTCCAGGGCGTCCAGGGCGCCCAGGCCGTGCCCGTCTCTCCCGGTCTCGTGGTCCAGTACACGGTGCTCCACGGCGTCGTCTTCGCCCTGATCGGGATCCTCATCGCCTTCCTGATCGTCTCCGCGCAGCGCCAGCCGGCGCGCCTCATGATGCTCGTCCTCGCGCTGCTCTGCTTCGAGGTGTTCTTCCTCGCCGTCGTCGTGTGGCTGGCGCACCCCGTGCTCACCGACGTCGCCTGGTGGGCCATCCTCATCGCCAACGTGCTGGCGGCCGGAGGGATGCTGGCCTACTTCTTCGTGGGGCATCGCGCCCTCGGCCGGGCGCTCCTGGGTCCGTGGACCCGCGTGGCCCGCGAGGGCTTCGTGGCCGGCGTGCTCGGGGCCGCCGTGGTCGCCGTCTGGTTCCTCCTCCACGATCTGGCCGCGGGCGCGCCGCTCAGGACCCCGGCGCTCCTGGGCGCGGCGGTCCTCGAAGGGCTGCGCGATCCCTCGGCCCTCACGATCTCACTGCCCCTGGTCCTCAAGTACACGGTCATCCACGGGGCCGCCTTCGTGGCGTTCGGCTGGATGGCGGCCGGGCTCCTCGCGCTGGCGGACCGCGAGCCGCGGCTGATCTCCGCCTTCGTCATGCTCCTGGCCTGCTTCGAGGTATTCGTCTTCGCCCTGATCGCGATCCTCGCCGAGTGGCTGTTCGAGGCGCTGGCCTGGTGGACGATCCTGGCGGCGAACCTGCTGGCCGCATGCGCCATGCTCGGCTACCTGTTCCGGGAGCACCGCGTCGCCTGGCGCGCCTACCTGTCGGCGCGATGACCGGCGAAGATCTCGCCCCGACGCTCAGGCAGCGGGCCGGGGAAATCCTGCGCCGGCTGGCGCCCGAGGAGCGGGAAGCGCTCCTCCTCAAGTGCTGGATGTCCCACGACGCGCGCTGGTTCGCGGCCGCCGTCCTGGCGGGCGGGATGGAGCTGGCCAACCGCCTCAACCGCATGGCCGCGCGCGAGGAAGGCAAGGCCGAGGTCCGCCGGATCGCCGGCGCGCTGGCGCTGCCGCCTGTGCGCTCGGCCGACGACTGGCTCCTGGTGCAGGAGGCACTGATCGGCCTCCTCGGGCCCGACCTGCTCGATTACCGGGCGAGCAAGCAGACCGACACCGCGTGCCGGGTGAGCGTCGACCGCTGCTTCGCCTACGATCAGGTGACGCGCGCGGGCGTGGCCGAGCACTACGAGTGCGGCATCTTCGAGCGCGTCGCGGGCTGGCTCGACGGCCTGGGCCTGGCGCACGAGCTGAGCCCGCCGCTGGGGAAGTGCCTCAAGGCCCAGGGGCGCGACTGCGCCTACACCATCACGCTCAGTCCCGCTTGACCAGCGGCGGGATGCGGGAGAGCGCCCATCCCGCCGCGAACACCGTGAGCGCCAGCGCGAGCCACGGCCAGCGGTACGAGCCCGTCGCCTGGAGCAGCAGGCCGAACAGCGGCGGCCCCACCAGCACGCCGCTCCAGGCGCAGGCGCCCGCGACGCCGGTGAGCAGACCCGCGAAGCGGCTGCCACCGACCTCGGCCGCGAGCGCGAAGTAGAGCCCCACCCACCCGAAGGCGCCGATGCCCGCGACGACGGCGAGCACGGCGGCGGCGGGACCGGGCAGCGACAGGCCCGAGGCGAAGACGAGATAGGGACCGAGACAGCGCCCAGCGCGTGGGCGCCGCTGACCAGAGCGAGGAGCCCCCAGCGCCCTGGGTCGGGCGACCTACTGTCCGGGGGCGGCGCCACGACGCGCCTCCAGCAGCTCGTCCAGCTCGATCCGGCACTGCGCCTTCATGCGAAGCTGGTCGGCCATCTGGGGCGTGAGCATCTGCCCCTTCGTCGCCGGGTCATCGAGAATCACCGTGGTCGGCGTGGGCGTCGCGGCGAGTCCGCTGCGCTGCTTGCACGCTTCCATGGCCGTCTCGGCGCGGGCCAGGCGCGCGGTGGCCTTCTGCTGCGGGGTCTCGCCGCGGCCGCATCCCACGAGCGCCATGACGACCAGCAGCACCATCACATCCACCAGGGTCACGACTCGCTTCACTCGATGCGGCTTCCCGGGTACACTGTCCATCGAGTCAGCTAGACCACAGGGGCGCGGCGAAGCCAAGCCCGCCGAGCAGCATCACACGAGGGAGGTCGTCTCACGTGAGCCACTTCGATCTTGCAGGGCGCGTGGCCGTGGTCACCGGCGGCAACGGCGGCATCGGCCTCGGCATGGCGCGCGGGCTCGCGCGCGCGGGGGCCGCCGTGGCCGTGGCGGCCCGGAAGCGCGAGAAGAGCCTCCGCGCGGTGGATGAACTCGAGGCCCTCGGCGCTCCTGCTGCGGCCTTCGAGGTGGACGTGACCGACGAGGCGGCCGTGGCGGCCCTCGTGCAGGCGGTTGTCGAGCGCTTCGGCCGGCTGGACATCCTCGTCAACAACGCGGGCATCAACATCAGGAAGCCCCCTCAGGACCTCGCGCTCGCCGAGTGGCGCCAGGTGCTCGACACCAACCTCACGAGCGCCTTTCTCGTGAGCCGGGCCGTGTACCCTGTGATGAAGGCCCAGGGCGGCGGCAAGATCATCAACATCGGCTCGATGATGTCCATCTTCGGCACCGCCTTCGTCCCCGCCTATGGGGCCTCCAAGGGCGGCATCGTTCAGCTCACGAAGGCGACGGCCTCGGCCTGGGCCCGCGACAATATCCAGGTGAACGCGGTGCTGCCCGGCTGGATCGACACCGATCTCACGGCGCGAGCGCGGCAGGAGATCCCCGGCCTCAACGAGAACGTGCTGGCGCGCACGCCGGCCCGGCGGTGGGGGGTGAGTGAGGACATGGCCGGCATCGCCGTGTTCCTGGCGAGCCCCGCCTCCGACTTCGTCACGGGGACGGCGATCCCGGTGGATGGGGGCTACTCGATCCAGGGCTAGCAGGCTGCTGAAAAAGGCCCATCTGCTTCGTTGGCGCCCTCGGCCGCACGCTCAACGTACAGCGAGTACGCCTCGCGTGCGGCCGTCGGGCGCCGCCTCGCATCTGGACCTTTTTGAGCAGCCTGCGAGTTTTACAGCAGCCTGCTAGGGGAGTAAAATCAGCACGTTGGCATACCGCATCGCAGCGCGGCTATTTCTCCTCCTCGCCCTGTCCCTCGCCGGATGCGTCTCGGTGGCCCATCTCGACGCGGTTGCGGCGCGCCCTCGGCCGCCGGCCGCGATCCGCTTCGGCGTGGACACCTTCGCCTTCCCGAACGAGAGCCGCGCGAAGAATCCGGACAAGCCTGATCTCTACGCCAACTACTGCTTCGTCATGGCGCGTGCCGTCACCCAGTTCCACCGCTTCGCCCGCTTCGACCCCGACGCCCCGCGGCTGGATGCGGCGGGCTATGCCGAGCGGGTCAGCCGGGTCGTGGCCCGTCCCCCGTGGCACGCGCCCCTGCCGGCCGATGACCGCGTGGTGATCCCGGGCTACGCCTCGCTGTACGACTTGTCGCGGGAGCAGGAGGCGGCGGTGAAGGAGGCCCTCGTCGGCCGGCTCTGGACGCTCCTTCACTGGACCAACTGGCGCGTGGTCTTCCCGGCGCCCGGCTGGCATCAGGAGCGAGTCGTGCGCGAGACGCTGGCCGAGCTCGCGGCCGGCCGTCCGGTGCAGCTCCTCGTGACCAACTTCCCGACCATCGAGCTGAACCACGCGGTGGTGGCCTACGGCTACCGCGTGGCCGGGAACGGCCAGGTGGAGCTCGTCGTGTACGATCCGAACGATCCCCATGCGCCGGGTACGATCACCTTCGACCGCCAGGCGCGGCGCTTCGTCGCCACGCGGCTCTTCGACACGACGCAGGGGCCGATCCGCGCGTTCCGGATGTACTACTGGCCGCTCCTCTGAGCCTGGCCAGATGACCTCGTCGTCCCGGCCCCGGTGGTACTCGCACGGGCTCAACCGTCTCGCCTACTATCGGCTGGCGGCCGCCTGCGCCGCAGGCGTGCCGCGGCGCGGCCGGCTCGTGCTGGCCCGCGCCGCCGGGCGAGCCATCGGTAACCGTCTCGTCACGGAGCGCAGGCAGGTGCGCGCGAACCTGGCCCGCGTGCTCCCCGGCGCCTCCGCGGCGGCCCTGGATCGGGCGGTGAGCGAGACCTTCGCCAACTTCGCGGCCTGCTTCGCCGACCTGCTGACCATCAATCGCGGGGATCCGGCGCGGCTCCGCGACTACGTGGCGGAGACCGAGGGCGAGGAGGACCTGGACGCAGCCTGCGCGCCCGGGCGCGGCGTCATCCTGCTCACCGCGCATCTGGGCAACTGGGAGCTGGGCGGACGGCTCCTCGCGCCGCGGCTCGACCGGACGACTCACGTGGTGCTCTCGCCGGAGGCGGACGCCGCGCTGGAGGGATACCTCCGGCGCGACGAGCCGCGGCTGCGCTTCGTGACGCGGCGGCGCCCGACGTCCACGCTCGGCCTCCTGGCCGCGCTGAGACGCAACGAGGCCGTGGCGATGCAGGGCGACCGCCCCACCGGCGAGCGTGGCGACACGCATGTCGACTTCTTCGGCGCCCCCGCGGCATTTCCCATCGGCCCCTTCGTCCTGGCGCGGGCCGCGGGGGCTCCCGTGGTACCGGCCTTCTGCGCGATGACGCCCGAGGGGCGCTACCGGATCAGCATGGAGCCGCCCATCTGGGTGAAGTCCGGGGAGGAAGGAGCGGCCCTCGCCACCGCCGTGGGGGCGCTCGAGCGCGTGATCCGGCGCCATCCGACGCAGTGGTTCAACTTCTTCGACGTCTGGAGCGCGTCCCGTGCCACGGGCTGAGCCCGTCGCCATCGTCGGCGCCGGCGTCACCACGCCCATCGGCCAGGACGTGGCCGCCTTCTGGTCCGCGCTCCTCACCGGCACGAGCGGCATCTCACCCATCGAGCGCTTCCCCGTGGCCGACCTGCGCGTCCGGCGCGGCGGCGAGATCAAGACACTCACGCGGATCCGGGACTGGGGGCGCGTGCCGGACTGCCGGGCCACGCGCCTGCTCGTCTCCGCCGCCGATGAGCTCGGCGCCCAGGCGGGCCTGCGCCCCTGGCCGGTGGACCCGGCCCGCGTGGCCGTCGTCGTGGGGACGGCGCTGGGTGGCGTGGACGAGTGGGAGCGGGCGCATGGCGGAGACCGCAGGCTCAAGCGGCTCCGCGGCGGGCTCTACGACACGCCCGCCCACAACCTGGCGCGCTGGCTGGGCGCCCAGGGACCCGTGCTCACTGTCTCCACGGCCTGCGCCTCCGGCGCCACCGCGCTCGGCCTCGGCGCCGACCTCCTGCGCCAGGGCATGGCCGATGCGGTGGTGGCCGGCGGCTTCGATCCCCTCTGTCGCTTCGTGATGCGCGGTTTCGACGCCCTGCGCGCCCTCACGCGTGATGAGTTGCGCCCCTTCGACCGCCGGCGCAGCGGGCTCCTCCTCGGCGAGGCGGCGGCGCTCGTCCTGCTCCGGCGCGACGCGGAGGCGGGGCCCCAGCGTCTCGGGAGGCTCCTGGGCCATGCCAGCACGGGCGATGGCTCGCATATCTCGGCCCCCGATCCCGAGGGGCGCGGCCTCGAGCGGGCGCTCGGGCTGGCGATGGACGAGGCAGGGGTCGGCCCCGACGATGTGGATTTCGTGAGCGCCCACGGGACGGGGACGGTGCTCAACGACCGGATCGAGACGGCGGTGCTCAAGCGCGTCCTCGGCGCGCGGGCGCGATGCATCCCGATCAACTCCATCAAGCCGATGATGGGGCACACGATGGGGGCGGCGGCGACGCTCGAAGCGATCATGTGTCTGCTCGCCTCCCGCCACGGCCAGATCCCCCCCACCCGCAATCTGGAGGAGCCCGACCCGGCCTGCGACCTCGATTTCGTGCCGGGCCAGCCACGGGCGCTGTCGCCCCGCATCAGCCTCAGCACCTCGCTCGGCTTCGGCGGGCAGAACGCCGCGCTGGTCCTCGAGGGCGCCCGCCCGTGAACGCTCCCTCGGTACGCGCGCTCGGCCTCATCTCGGGTTGGGGCGACGGCGTCGAGGCCATCCCCGCCGATGCGACCTCCGCCGCGGCGGGCCGTCCACTCCTGTCGCTCGGGCGTCCGCCCGTCGAGGGCGAGCGGTTCAGACGCGCCACTCGCGAGTGCCTCTGGGCCCTTGCGGTCGTGGAGCGCATGCTGGAAGATGGGCGAGCGGAGCGTGAGGCCATCGCCGGGGAGGGTACCGCGCTGCTCTTCGTCACGGCCGCCGCGTATGCCGCCTCCAACCGGGCCTTCATCGAGGGCAGCGGCGGCGGCACCCATTTCGCCTACACGGCGCCCGCCGTGGTGCCGGCCGAGGTGGCCATCGAGTTCGGCGTCCGGGGTCCGTCGGCGATCTTCATCGGCGGCCCGCCCGCGACCCTCCGCGCCATCTGGCACGCCGCGACCCTGCTGGACCGACGCGTCTGCGATCGGGCCATCGTCCTGGCTGTCGAGACGTTCGAGGAATGCGCGGACCTCTATGCCCGTGGCCCGCGCTGGACCGTCAGGCCGCTGGTGGAAACGGCGGCCGCGCTGTGGCTCGAGCGCGGCCACGGGACACTGGCGCTCGACGGTGGACGGGTCGCGCGGGGCCGGGGGACGGCAGGCCGGGCGAGCCGGCTCCGCGAGCGCCTCGGCGACACCTTCGCCTGCGAGCCCCTGGCCGCCGTCGGACTCTGGCGCCGGGAGGCGGCCGCGGATACGCTCGTCCTGGACGGGGCGTGGCAGGGCGAGACGGCTCATCTCATGTGGCAGAAAGGGGCTGGATGACTCAGAAGGAAGTGCTCGACCAGCTCCGGACGATCGTCGTGGAGCGGCTGCGGTTCGACACGACCCGGGCCGCGGAGATGACGCTCGCGACGACGCTGCCGAAGGGCGTGGAGGGCTCACTCGGCCTCGACTCGCTCGACTTCATCGAGCTGTCGGTGGCCATGGAGGAGCGCTTCGGCTTCATCATCGACGAAGGGCAGGACCTGTCGGAGGAGTTCCACTCCCTCGACAGCCTGTCGCGCTTCATCCTGGCCAAGATGGGCCAGGCATGAGCCCCGGGCTCAACCGATGACCCGGATCGTCGTCAGCGGCCTCGGCGTCGTGAGCCCCTACGGCGCCGGTGTCAAGACGTTCTGGGCGGGACTCGCCGCCGGGACCTGCGCCATCCGCCCCATCACCCTCATCGAGACCGACGGCTTCCGCTCCCGCATCGCCGCCGAGGTCCCGGCCGACACCGTGGCCGGGCTCGGCGTCTCCGCGCGCCGCACCCGCGCCGACCGGCTGGGGCTCGCCGCCGCCCGCGAGGCGCTCGCCGACGCGGTACTGAGCGCCCGGGACCGGGCCGAGACGGCGCTCGTCGTCGGCGCCGTCGGCGGCGGGATGTTCGAGGGCGAGGAGTGGTACTGGGAGGAGACGCGCAGCGGGCGCCCGTCCCCGAGGATCACCGCGCTCCGCTCCATCCTGCCGTGTACTCACGCGGAGACTCTCGGCTTCCGGCTCGGCCTGGGCGGGCCCAAGGAGACCGTGGTGATGGCCTGCGCCTCGGGGGCGGCCGCCATCGCGCTGGGGGCGGATCTCATCCGCGAGGGTGCCGCGTCCTGTGCGCTCGTGGGGGGCGTGGATGCGCTCACGCGCATCTGCTTCATGGGCTTCAACGCCCTTCGGCTCCTGGACCCCGAGCCGTGCCGCCCCTTCGACCGCGACCGCAAGGGCATGTCCATCGGCGAGGCCGCCGCCTTTCTCGTGCTGGAGGACGCCGAACGGTGCCGCGCGCGCGGGGCACGGCACCATGGCGAGCTCCTGGGCGCCGCCGTCACCACGGACGCTCACCATGTGACGGCGCCGCACCCGGAGGGCGAGGGGATGGTGCGCGCCATGACTCAAGCCCTTCGCGCGGCGCAGGTGGCGCCCCATGAGATCGGGTACGTCAACGCCCACGGCACTGGGACACTCCAGAACGACCGCACCGAGGCGCTGGCCCTCGCGCGCGTGTTCGGGGCCGGGCGCGTCCTCGTGAGCAGCACCAAGTCGCTGGTCGGGCACACCATGGCCGCCGCGGGGAGCCTCGAGGCCGTGGCCACACTCCTGACTCTCCAGCACGGGCTCGTGCCGCCCACCGCTCACCTCGAGCACGTGGACCCGGAGATCCCGTTCGACTGCGTGCCCCGCGTGGCGCGCGAGGCGCCGCTCGAGCGGGCGCTGTCCAATTCCTTCGGCTTCGGCGGCCAGAACGTGAGCCTGATCTTCGGCCGATGACATCTCCCCGCCGCGTTGTCATCACCATCCCCCTCAAGACGGATCGCTGGGACGTCGCCATCCCGGGCTTCACGGAGATCGATCGCGGCGCGCACTGCGGCAGCTTCGGGGACGGCGAGTTCGTGCACTCGCTCAATGTGACCGACATCGACACCACCTGGGTGGAGACCGCCGCCGTGCTCGGCAAGAGCCACCTCGCGGTGCAGACGGCGCTCGACGGGCTTCGCCAGGCCCTGGCCTCTCGACTGGGGGGGGATCGACTCCGACAACGGCTCGGAGTTCATCAACCAGCACCTGTGGGACTACTGCCAGGCGCAGGAGATCCAGTTCACCCGCGGGCGCCCCTACAAGAAGGATGACAACGCCCACATCGAGCAGAAGGACTGGACCCACGTCCGCAAGCTCCTGGGCTACGTGCGCGACGACGGTGTATCAGAATCGAGACTTGCGGAACTCAGGCGGCTCCCGTACCCTCGGCTCACGGAGGGAGGTAGCGGCCATGATCGGCTCTCCCGCGCGCGCGCCCGTCGCGTATGCGGTGCTGTCTGCACGCGATTGGCGCCGGTCCCCACACGTGGTCCGTGAGAGCGGTCCGACGGAGCCGCCGAAACCTCGTCTCCTGGATCGCGTCCGCGGGGCCATCCGCGCGCGCCACATGAGCCGCAGCACCGAGGAGTCCTACGTCGGCTGGATCCGCCGCTACATCTTCTTCCACGCCAAGCGCCATCCCGCCGAGATGGGGGCGCCCGAGGTCACGCGCTTCCTCACCGCGCTCGCGGTCCAAGGGAAGGTCGCGGCCTCCACCCAGAACCAAGCCCTGAGCGCGCTGCTGTTTCTCTACCGACGGGTGCTGGAACTCGATCTCCCGTGGCTGGATGGCGTCGTGCGCGCCTTGACCCCGGAGCGGTTGCCAGTCGTCCTCACCCGCGACGAGGTCCGGGCCATCTTACAGCGCCTCGAGGGCGTGCCGCGGCTGATGGTGTACCTGCTCTATGGGGCCGGGCTCCGGCTGCTCGAGTGCTGCCGGCTGCGCGT
Source organism: Candidatus Rokubacteria bacterium GWA2_70_23 (assembly GCA_001788395.1). Taxonomy (GTDB): domain Bacteria; phylum Methylomirabilota; class Methylomirabilia; order Rokubacteriales; family CSP1-6; genus UBA12499. The sequence continues at coordinate 195 of MGBT01000003.1, read as the reverse complement.
GCAGGACGTCGACTTCGCGGCCAACCAGATCGTCGTGCGGAACGCCAAGGGCCGGAAGGCCCGGGTCACAATGCTGCCGGCCGCCATCAACGCGGACCTGGCGCGCTACCTCGAGGGCGTCCGCGCGCAGCACCAGCGCGACCTCCAGCGCGGTGCCGGGTGGGTCGAACTGCCGACCGCGCTCGACCGCAAGTA
>MGBT01000002.1:4191-44882 GCA_001788395.1 Candidatus Rokubacteria bacterium GWA2_70_23 | reverse complement strand
ACCACAACATCCTCGTGGTCAAGTCCACCATCCACTACCGGGCGGCCTTCGAGCCCATCGCCCGGGAGATCATCGAGGTGGACGCCCCGGGGCTGTCCTCGTCGAATCTCGAGCGCTTCGACTTCAAGCGCGTCCGCCGCCCCATCTTCCCGCTCGACGCGGAGACGACGTACCCATGAGGCGCGACCGGCGCGTTCTCTGGACGCTTGCGGTCTTCGCGGCGGGCGCCGTCGTAGGGCTCGTTGCCGGGAGCGCGCTCTCCGCGTCCACGCCACGGATGTGGGCGGATGTGCTCCTGACGCGGACCACGAGCGAGATCCCGCGCACGGTGTCCCTCCGGGTCAACGACGACCACTGGGATCCCGGCGCCGAGGGCGGCTGGCACCGCCACCCCGGGCCGACCATCCTCTATGTCATGGAGGGAGAGCTGTCCGAGGCCACGCGAGAGGGGCCGAACACCCTCAAGCAGGGGCAGGCGGTCTGGCGCCCCGCGCGCAACGAGCACAACGTGAGGAACCTCGGTCCGGGCCCGGCCCGGGCGCTGGCCATCCATCTCGACCCGGCCCAGTGAGCCCGACGTAGCGAGGAGATCCGCGATGGCGTTCCCCGGCTTCACCGCAGCGGACTTCAAGGTGTTCGAGATCGACGGCTTCGCCCCCCGCATGGAGGCCATCAAGCGGCGCATTCGCCCCAAGCTCGAGCAGGCGGGGCGCGAGCTCCTGACCGACGTGACGCGGGTCGGCGCGGCTCCAGCGTTCGCGCACGTGGCCAAGCACGCCCGTCGCACCGTGAACCCACCGGACGACACCTGGGTGGCCTTCGCCGCCGACAAGCGCGGGTACAAGCAGCACTGCCATTTCAAGGTCGCCGTGTCGCGCGGGGCGGTGCGCTTCCTCTTCGAGGCGGGCCCCGAGCACGCCGACAAGAAGCGGTGGGTCGCGGCGTGGAAGCGGGACGCGCCCAAGGTGGTGCCCGTCCTGCGGCGCGCCAAGGGCCTCGCGTGGTTCAAGAACGAGCACGACGAGGCGCCCGCGGCCATCCTGAGCGATCTCCCGGCAGAGGCCGTGACTCGCCTGGGCGAAGAGCTCCTGCGCACGCGGGACGGCCAGATCGTCCTGGGCCGCGCCGTCACGGCGCAGGAGGCCGCCCGCTGGAAGCCCGCGGACTACGCCCGAGCGGCGCGCGAGACCTTCCACCTGCTGGCGCCCTTGTACCGGCTGCGGTAGTGGACACGGGCGGGTCGGTGTGAGCGAGGCGTGCATCTTCGACATGGACGGCGTCCTGATCGACAGCGGCGTCTGGCACCGGGCCGCCTGGCAGGCGCTGCTCGTGGAAGTGGGTCTCGATCCGGCGCGGCCCGATTTCTGGCGGCTCACGATCGGCCGGCCCGGCGAGGAGGCCGTGCCGCTGCTCCTCGGAAAGACGCTGCCGGACGGTGAGGCGCGGCGCCTGGCGCGGTGAAAGCGCGATCTCTACGTCGAGCTGGCGCGCGGGGGCCTCCGCGCCGTCCAGGGCGCGCCGGCCTTCATCGAGCACCTGGCGCGCCGGGGCATCCCGCGAGCCGTGGGCACCTCGGCCTCAAGGATGGACGTGGAGCGGATGCTCGAGGGCGTCGGCCTCAGGCGGCACTTCGAGGTGGTCGTCACTTCCGAGGACGTCAGGCTCGGCAAGCCCGATCCCGAGGTGTACGTGCTGGCCGCGCGGCGGCTCGGCGCCGCGCCCGGCGCCTGCGTCGTCTTCGAGGACTCCGTGGTGGGAATCCAGGCCGCGCGCCGGGCGGGCATGCGGGCCATCGGGGTGACGACGGCATACGGCGAGGAGGAGCTGCGCGCGGCCGGGGCGGAAGTGGTCATTGGCGACTTCGAGGGGCTCGAATGGGACTCGATCGCCCGCCCGTGAGCACGTCTGCGTTCTGGGAGGGGCTCTACGCCTCCCGGAGCGACGGCTGGGAGCTGGGTCATCCCGCCCCACCCCTCGCCGCCTGGCTCTCCGCCGGCGGCGTCTTCCCCGCGCCGGATTCCGGAGAGCCGGCGCGCGTCGCCATTCCCGGTTGTGGACGGGGTCACGATGCCCGCCTGCTGGCGCGCCAGGGCTACCGGGTCTCGGGCTTCGACTTTGCCGAGGTCGCGATCGCCGAGGCCCGCGCCCTGGCGCAGGCAGAGGGTCTCACCGTCAGCTTCGAGCAGCGGGATATCTTCACGCTGGAAGGCGACCACCGCGGCTCCTTCGACGGGGTGTGGGAGTACACGTGCTTCTGCGCCATCGATCCCGCCCGCCGCGAGGAGTACGTCCGCCTCGTCCACGCCATCCTGAAACCGGGCGGGCGACTGCTCGGCTGCTTCTATCCGCTGCGCGAGGGGACCGACGGCCCGCCCTTCCCGGTGTCGGAGGCGCAGATCGAGGTTGTGCTGTCGCCGTGGTTTGGAATCGTCGAGGCCGGGCCCCCGGCCGAGTCGGCCGAGCGACGGCGCGGTCTCGAGTGGCTCGTGCTCGCCCGCCGCCTCTAGCGGGCGAAGGCCACGCAGGTGACGCCCGCCAGCATCACCCCCGCCCCGAGCAAGCGCGGGCCCAGCCGTCCTTCCCCGAGCCACACGCTGCCGATGATGGCCGAGAACACGATGGACACCTCGCGGGCGGCCACGACGTAGCCGGCCTTCGACAGCCGGAAGGCGAAGAGGACCAGCAGATACCCGCCGAGGGTCAGCACCGAGGCGACCAGCAGGGTCTGCCAGTTCGCGGCCCATTCGCGCCGGAGCACGCCCGGCCGGCGGAGCAGCGGCGGCAGCAGGAGCAGCGTCTGGCCGAAGCCGATGAAGGCGAGATACGGGACCGGATGCAGGCGGGCGACCCCGGCCTTGTCCACGAGCGAGTAGCTGGCAATGGTGAGCCCGGTGAGCAGCGCCCACCCGGTCCCCGTGCGGAGAGGCCACCGCGCGCCCTCCGAGGACCCGGCGCCACGGCCGGCGAGCTGAAGGGCCACCAGCCCGAGGACAACGAGGGCCACCCCGACGCTCCCGAGCGGGGAGAGGCGCTCGCCGAGAAGGAAGAAGGCCAGGATCGGCACGAGCCCGACGCTCACACCGCGGGCGATGGGGTAGACGAGCGAGTAGTCGCCCGACCGGTACGCCCGTCCGAGGAAATAGAAGTAGATGGCGTGCAGCGCGATGGTCGCCGACACGAAGGGCCAGGCCGCCGCCGGGACCCCTGTCAACGCGAGCTCGCGCGCGGCCCAGGGCAGGAGGAGGACCCCGCCGAGGGTGTTGGCCGACCAGAGAAAGGCGAGCGGATCGCGGCCCCGCTTCGTGAGCGCGTTCCAGGCGGCGTGGAAGAGCGCGGCAGACAGGACCAGGGCAAGGGCGGAGACGGACATCCGCAACAGTGTAGGGGGCTGTTCCCGGTCGGACAATCCCTCGGAAATGTTTCTTGACAGCAGGGAGAACCGCCTGTACTGTGAGCCGTGGTTGCAGGTTCACCCGGTCAGCCGATTGGTAGCGGACAAAACGTCGCGAAGGTCGAGATCAACGCCGCGAGGACCTCAAGTCCAGCGGCGTTTTTGTTTGTCCTCCATTGTCGGAGGACGCCCTCGCCATGGTGGCGGGGTTTCACCGAGGCGAAGGCCTCGACAGAAAGAGGTAACGGTCTATGGCACAGGGTACAGTCAAGTGGTTCAACGATGCGAAGGGGTATGGCTTCATTTCCCAGGAGGGTGGCGAGGACGTGTTCGTGCATTTCAACGCCATTCAGGCCCAGGGCTTCAAGAGCCTGGCCGAGGGCGATAAGGTCGAGTTCGAGGTGACCAAGGGCCCGAAGGGGCTCCAGGCCGCCAACGTTCGCAAGGCCTAGCAGCGCCCCCAACGTCACGCGAAAGGCCGGGTCCCGATTCAGGGGCCCGGCCTTTCGTGCGTTTCCGGCAGCCCAAGATCTGTAGGGCGCCGGGCCCCGTTGACCCCCCCGGGACCCCATGCTAAGGTTGGACACTTTTCCGCCGACGTGGTCTTCCGTGCGCGGGCACGCGCTGCCCGAGGGAGGTTGACACATGAGAGCTCTCCGGATCGCCTTCGCCCTCATGCTCGTCGGAGCCCTGGTCCTGCTCTCGGGGCCCCAGCAGCCGGCCCGGGCCCAGCCCCAGACCATCAAGATCGGCATCCTGTTCGACCAGACCGGTCCCTTCTCCGCGGCCGGATCGCTCAACGGCTGGCGCGGGACCAAGATGATCATCGACTACGTGAACGAGCGCGGCGGCGTGATGGGCAAGTACAAGATCGTCCGCGTGGACGGCGATAGCCAGTCCAAGGCCGAGGTGGCCATCAACGAAGCCGAACGGTTGCTGAACGTGGAGAAGGTGGACATCCTGGCGGGCGTCTACTCCAGCGCCCACGCGGTGCCGCTGGCGGAGAAGATGGAGAAGCAAAAGAAGTTCTTCTGGATCACGATTGCCATCTCGGACGCTGTCTTCAAGGACCGAAACCTCCAGTACGTCTTCCGCCCCCAGCCGAACAGCGGGCTCTTCGGGGCCGTCTCGGTCCAGTACATCGCGGCCTACTCGCAGGAGAAGCTCAAGAAGGCGCCCAAGGACCTGCGCGTCGCCATCATCTACGAGGACGGCCCCTACGGCGCCGGGGTGGCCGCCTCCAACGACGCGGAGGCCAAGAAGCTCGGAATGCAGGTGGTGCTGAAGGAAGGCTACTCGGTGAGCGCCCCCGACCTGTCCTCGCTGGTGACCAAGCTCCGAGCGGCCCGAGCCGACGTGCTCTTTCACACTGGCTACAACCCCGACATCGCCCTCTTCCTGCGCCAGGCCAAGGAGCAGGGCCTGCGCGTCAAAGCGTACGTGGGCCACGGCGCCGGCCACAGCCAGCTCGACAAGCTGAAGGAGGCCTTTGGCAACGAGATCGAGGCCTTCCACACGGTCGACCCGGTGGCGGCGCAGCTCCTGGACCCGAAGACCCTCAAGCCCGGCGTGGGCGCTCTGACGGCCGAGATGGTCAAGCGCTACAAGGCGGAGTTCGAGCCCAACATGGCGGTGGCCGCGATCGCCCCGCATGTCTCCATGGGCTTCAGCAACCTGTGGATCCTGCTGAACGACGTGCTGCCGCGCGCCATCCAGAAGCATGGCGGCTTCGGCCCGGACGCGCTCGCCAAGGCCGCCCGGGAAACCGACATCCCCGAGGGCGGCACGATGATGGGCTACGGCGTGAAGTTCTACGGTGAGGGCCAGCCCATGCGCGGCCAGAACGAACGCGCCTTCGTGGCGGTCTTCCAGGTCGTCGGGGGCAAGTTCGAGATCGTCTACCCCAAGAGCGTGGCCACCGCGCCACCGATTCTCCCGCTTCCGGCCTCCTCGCCGTGGGCAGCCCGCTGATCTGACGTCCGGTGCGCGCCGGGGGGCCCTGCCCCCTGGCGCCCATGCGTCCCGCATGCTGACCGTCTCCGGACTCACGAAGCGGTTCGGCGGCTTCACCGCCCTGAACCAGGTTTCTTTCGAGGTGGCGGGGGGAGAGATCCTCGGCCTCATCGGCCCCAACGGCTCCGGCAAGACCACCATGTTCAACTGCATCTCCGGGGCCTTCCCTCCCACCGCCGGCTCCATCGTGTTCCGGGGCGAGGAGATCTCCGCGCTGACCCCCGACAAGATCTGCCACCGAGGGATCGCCCGGACCTTCCAGATCCCGCGCCCCTTCCGCAAGCTCTCGATCCTGGAGAACGTGGCCGTCGCCGCCCACTACGGGAGCAACGAGCCCAGCACGGAGGGCGAGGCGCGGCGTCACGCCCGCGAGATGCTGGCGCTGGTGGGCCTGCCCGCCGACGACTCCGCGTCCACGGCGCTCCTGGGCGCCGCGGGGCTCAAGAAGCTCGAGCTGGCCCGAGCGCTCGCCACGCGGCCGACGCTGCTCCTCGCCGACGAGATCCTCGGCGGCCTCGATCCGGGCGAGATGGCGAGCGCCGCGGAGATGCTCAAGCGGATCCGCCAGGAGATCAAGATCACCATCGTGTGGGTGGAGCACATCATGGCGACCCTCATGCGCGTGGTGGACCGGGTCGTGGTGCTCGACCACGGCGAAAAGCTCGCCGAGGGCCGGCCGGTCGACGTGGCCGAGGATCCGAAGGTCATCGAGGCCTACCTCGGCGAGAAGATCGTGCTGGCGTGACGGCGGCCCCACCGACCGGCATGCTGGAGCTGCGCGGCGTCACCGCGGGCTACGGCCAGTTCACGGCGCTGTGGGGGGTGAGCCTGCGCGTGTCGGCCGGCGAGGCCGTGGCGGTGGTCGGGCCCAACGGCGCCGGCAAGACCACGCTCATGCGCGTCATCTCGGGGCTCGTCTCGCCGCGCGAGGGCGACCTCACCTTCGAGGGGCAGTCGCTCGCCCGCCTGCCCGCCCACGAGATCGTGGCCCACGGCATCGCTCATGTCCCCGAGGGGCGCCGGATCTTCCCGATGCTGACGGTGGCCGACAACCTGAAGATGGGCGCCTTCCTGCGGAGCGCCCGCCGCGGCTACCGCGACAGCCTGGAGCGCGTCTACACGCTCTTCCCCGCCCTCGCGGAGCGGCAGAAGCAGCGGGCGGGCAGCCTGTCGGGCGGCGAGCAGCAGATGCTCGCCATCGGGCGGGCGCTCATGTCGCGCCCCAAGATCATCCTGCTCGACGAGCCCTCGATGGGGCTGGCGCCCGTGATGGTCCTGCGGCTGTTCGATCTGATCCGGCGCGTGCGGGAGGAGGGGTACACGATCCTGGTGGTCGAGCAGAACGTGCGCCAGATCCTCAAGCTCGTGGACCGGGCCTACCTCCTCGAGGTGGGGCGCATCAAGATGGAGGGCCGCGCCGACGAGCTCTCCGAGCAGGACTTCGTCAGGAAAGCGTACGTGGGCCTCTAACCCCGATGATCGATCCGATCTTCATCGCGGAGGCGGCGCTCAACGGCATCCTGCTGGGCGGGGTGATGGCGCTCCTGGCGCTGGGCCTCAACCTGATTTTCGGTGTCCTCGACATCGTCTGGATCGCCTACGTGGAGCTCGTCATGCTGTGCATGTACCTGGTCTACTTCCTGGTGACGGGCTACGGCTGGCCGATCTGGCTCGGCGGGCTCGCCTCGGTGGCATTCGGGGCCGTCCTGGGTGTCGCCGTGCACCTGCTGATCATCTCCCCGCTCCTGAACAGCGCCGCCATCAACCAGTTCCTGGCCACCGGGGGGCTCCTCTTCTTCCTCCAGTCCTTCGCCACCTTTCTCTGGACCACCGACCACCGGACGGTGCGTCTGAATCTGCCCATCATCGAGGTGGCCGGGATGTTCCTCTCCTTCGCTCGGCTGATCGCCTTCGTCGTGGCGATCCTGGCGATGATCGGCCTGTACCTCTTCCTCAGGCACACCTTCATCGGCACCGCCATCCGGGCCGTCTCCCAGGACCGGGACGCCATGCGGCTCATGGGCGCCAACCCGCAGCGGGTCTACGTCGTCACCTCCGCCGTGGGGGGGGCCATGGCCGGGCTGGCGGGGGCGCTGCTCATCATCCAGTACTCGGTGCACCCGTACTTCGGCGCGGCGTTCGGTCCGCTGACCTTCATGATCTGCGTCCTCGGCGGTCTCGGGAACATGGTGGGCGCCGTCGTGGCGGCGGTCATCATGAGCGAGATCATCTCGGTGGGCGGCGTCATGATGTCCACCGAGATGGGCTACGTGATCGCCTTCGTGCTGTTCATCGTGATGATGTTCGCGCGCCCGGGCGGCATCCTCGCGAAGCGGGAGTGACCGTGGCGCGACTCACCGCCGCCGCCGTCCTCGCCATCATCGCCGCCGCCCCCTTCCTGCCCATGGGCGGCATGCGCCAGTACGCGCTCCACGTCCTGGTGCAGATCTTCATCTGGTCGTTCATCGGTGGGGCGTGGTCTCTCATGGGGCGCTTCGGGCTGATCTCCCTCGGCCACGGCGCCTTCCTGGGCGCCGGCGCCTACACCACCACGCTCCTCTGGAACTTCTGGGGCCTCACGCCGTGGCTGGGGGTGCTCGTGGCCGTGGCGGGCGCCGTGGTGATTGGGCTGGTGCTCGGCTATCCGTGCTTCCGCTTCCGCGTGGTGGGCCACTACTTCGCCCTCGTGACGCTCGCGGTGGGCGAGGTGGTCCGGCTCCTCGTCATCGCCGAGCGCGACTGGACGGGCGGCTCGCTGGGCGTCACGCTCAAGGCGTCAGCAGGCGAGGCGAGCCTCGCCGCCATCCAGTTCGCGGACAAGCGCGTCTTCTACTACGCCTCCGTGGTCGTGTGGCTCGGCGGGCTCTGGGTGTGGCGCCGCGTGGACCGGAGCATGGCGCGCTCGGCGCTGGAAGCCATCGGGGAGGACGAGACGGCGGCCGCGTCGGTGGGCATCCACGTCACGCGCTTCAAGCTCGCCATCACCGTGCTCTCGGCGGCGCTGACCGCCGTGGGCGGCGTCCTCTACGCCCAGTACTTCACCTACGTGAACCCCGACACGCTCTCCGGCATCGGGGTGTCGCTCCGGATCGTGTTCGCCGTCGTCCTCGGCGGCATGTACTCCCTGCTGGGCCCGACCGTCGGCAGCGCGCTCACCATCGCGCTGTCCGAGTACCTCCGCGTGCTCTTCGGGCTCAAGTTCATTGGCATGGCCGAGACGATCTACGGGCTGGTGCTGATCCTCTGCATCATCTTCCTGCCCGCGGGCATCTACGGCAGCCTCCGCGCCGCCATCGCGCGCCGCATGGCCCGGAGGCGGGCCGCGCCGGCGTAGCACGCGGGCGGTCCATCTCCGGCTGCTGGCGGCCGGCGCCTGAGGCATAATGAGGCCCGTCATGCCGCGGTGGGTGGTGCATCCCGAGCAGGAACCCGCGAAGCAGGCGCAGGCGCTCGCCGAGCAGGTGGAGAAGGACGGCGGCCGGGCGCTGGCCCTCTATCGCGACCCGGTGGGCGAGCACTGGCAGATCTTCTGCCTGCTCCCCATGGCAAAGGTCGAGCCCACCCCCTATCAGCGCGACCTCTCCCCCACCCACGTCAAGCGGCTCCAGGAGGTCGTCAGGAAGATCGACCGTTTCGTGGACCCCATCGTCGCCATGTCCCCGAGCCCCGGCGTGTACTGGACGCCCAACGGCAACCACCGCCGGGCAGCGCTGGAGAAGCTCAAGGCGAAAATGATTCCCGCCATCCTCGTGCCCGAGGCGGAGGTGGCCTTCCAGATCCTCTCGCTCAACACGGAGAAGGCGCACAACCTCAAGGAGAAGTCGCTGGAGGTGATCCGGGGATGTACCGGGGGCTCGTGTCCGCGGAGCCCGCGAGCGGCGAGGAGGACTACGCCTTCCATTTCGAGGCCGCCCACTTCGTCACGCTGGGGCTCCTCTACGAGGGGAACAAGCGTTTCTCCGGCGGCGCCTTCGCCCCGATCCTCCGCCGCGTGGACAAGTTCCTCAAGGGGACGTTCCCGAAGACGCTCGCGGAGCGGGAGGAGCGCGCCGCGCGCGTCGCGGAGGCGGACGAGGCCCTCGCCAGGGTCGTGGCCCGGCTCAAGAAGCGCGGCATCAGCCACCCCTACGTGAAGAACTTCGTGCTCGCGCGCACCACGCCCCTCACCCGCCAGCGCAAGACGCTGCCGAGCTTCGACCAGACCTTCAAGAAGCTCAGCGAGAACCTGGAGTCGTTCGACGTGAGCCACGTCCGCTACGAAGACATCCAGCGGGCAGGCCTGATGGCCGCGCCTGCCCCATCCTGAGGACCCCCGCCGTGGTTCGACCCGAGCGGCTCAGCCAGAGCGAGATCGTCGGGCGGCTCGCGACGCTCCCCGGGTGGACCGCCCTCGACCGAGGGCTCCACCGTGTCTTCACGTTCCGTGACTTCGTCGACGCCTTCGCCTTCATGACGGCGGCGGCCCGCGAGGCCGAGGCCCTGGGTCATCACCCCGACTGGTCCAACGCCTACAACCGGGTGACGGTGGACCTGTTCACCCACGAGGCCGGGGGGATCACGGCAACCGACTTCGCGCTCGCGGCCCGGCTAGACGCCCTCGCCGCCGAGCCCGCGGCGCACGGGGATGTCGGCGCACCGGGGTTCGTGTCCTTCGCCGGCCGCGTGGCGGTGGTGACGGGGGGCGCGGGGGCGCTCGGACAGTCGATCTGCAGGCGGCTCCTCGCGGCTGGAGCCACCGTCTGCGTCCCGCACCGCGGGAGCGACGGGCTCGAGGCGCTGCGCGGCCGCCTCGGGGACGCGGAGCGCGCCCGCCTGCACGTGGCCCCGGCCGACGCTAGCGACGAGGCGGCGGTCGCAGCCTTCGTCGCCGGCGTCCTCGAGCGTCACCACCGGGTGGACGTCCTGGTCAATGCGGTGGGAGGCTTCGCCGGGGGCGACCTCGCCTCAACCCCCCTCGCCGAGTGGGAGCGCATGCTGCGGCTCAACCTCATCTCGGTGGTGGTGGGCTGCCGCGCGGTGCTCCCGACCATGCTCGCGGCGGGCCACGGGCGGATCGTCAACATCGCCTCGCGCGCGGTCGTTCCGCCCGCAGGAGGCTTCATCGCCTACACGGTGGCCAAGGCCGGCGTCATCACGCTGACCCAGGCGCTCGCCCAGGAGGTGAAGGGGCGCGGTATCACGGTCAACGCCGTGTTGCCGGGCACCATGGACACTCCCGCCAACCGGGCCGCCATGCCCGGGGCGGATCGCTCCGGCTGGGTCTCGACGGACACCGTCGCCGGCGTCGTCGGGTACCTCGCCTCCGACGAGGCCGGCGGCGTTTCGGGCGCCGCCATCCCGGTCTGATCGCGCTCCCTGTGAACCCCTGTATACTTCGTCCCATGACCCGGTCCTGGCGCGCGGCCCTCGCGGCGGTCTGGCTCGCTGCGCTCGTCGCCGGCTGCAGCGTGGCGGCGCCTGCCGTGAGGGTGATGCCCCGTTCCGCCGGCAGCGAGGACGACCTCCCGTCTCCGACGCGTGAGGTGCTCCCCAACGGGCTCCGTCTCATCATCCAGGACCACCGCGCCGCGGACATCGTGGCCGTGTACCTGTGGGTGGGCGTGGGCGTGCGCTACGAGAAGCTCGACGAGCTGGGCTTCTCCCACTTCCAGGAGCACATGCTCTTCAAGGGCACGGACAAGTGGGGGCCTGGCCACATCGACCGCGCGGTCGAAGGGGTCGGCGGCCGCTCCAACGCCGTGACCTCCTTCGATTACACGACCTTCTACATCGTCGTCCCGTCCGAGGCCATGGACACGGCCATCGATCTCCTCGCCGACATGGCGTTCCGCTCCACCTTCGACGCCGAGGAGATCCCGCGCGAGCGCGAGGTCATCTTCGAGGAGGCCCGGATCGAGGCCGACAATCCACGCACCGCGATCGTCCGCCAGCTCTACGGGCTCGTGTTCGACGGCCATCCCTACGGCCGCCCCGTCCTCGGCACGCGCGAGACCATGACGGCCGCCACCCGCGAGCGACTGAAGGCGTATAACCGGCGGTACTACACCCCCGAGAACATGTCCGTCGTGGTGGTGGGGCCCGTGGATCCACGCGCCGTGCGCGCGTCCGTGGCGAAGATCTTCGGCCGGGTGCCCGCGTCGGGTTACCGCCCCGCGCCCGTCCCCGCGCCCCGACCGCTCGCGGGCGGGTTGCGGCGCGAGGTCGAGCGGGCCGAGCAGCAGGCTCACCTGGCGCTGGGGTGGCTCGCGCCGCGCGCGGACGACACCGATGGCTTCGCGGTAGATCTCCTGGCCTCGATCATGGCCGGGGCGGAGAGCTCGCGGCTGGCCCAGCGGCTCCGCGACGAGGAGCGCCTCGTGTCGAGCATCACCATGAGCTACGCCGCGCTCATGGGCGGCGGCATCCTGAGCCTCAGGGCGGAGCTGGAGGCGAAGGACCTCGAGCGGGTCGAGCAGATTGTCCTGGAAGAGATCGCCAGGATGCAGGAGAGCGGGCCCACCGAGGAGGAGCGCCAGCTGGCGGTGACCAAGGCCGAGTCCGAGCACGCCTTCACCATCGAGACCTCCGAGGGGCTCGCCAATGCCTACGGCATCGCCGAGACCACCTGGGCCCTCGAGGAGGAGCTCCGCTACGTGGAGCGGCTCCGGCAGGTCACGCGGGAGCAGATCCGGGACGCGGCCCGCCGCGTCCTCTCTCGCACCGATTACGCGCGGCTCGCGTTCGTGCCGAAAAAGGCGGGGCAGTGATGACGCCGCGGCGTCCCCGCGCGCGCCGCCGTATCGCCGTCGGCCTCGTCATGCTCTTGGCGCTGCTGGGGGCGGTCCAGGCCTGGGCGCAGGTCCCGTCGCCGGCGGTGTCACGCATCCGGCTCGCGAACGGGATGACCGTGCTCGTGCGCGAGAACCCGACGGCCCCCGTGGTCGCCATCTCTCTCGGGGTGCGCATGGGCACCCGCTGGGAGACCCGGGCGAACGCCGGGATCTCCAATCTCCTCCAGCTCATGGTGGTGCGGGCCACGGCGAGGCTCAACGGCAGCCAGATCGTGGAGGCCGCCGACCGCATGGGAGGCAGCATCGACGCCTACGGCGACGTGGACTTCTCCGAGATCGCGGCCACGGCGCTCTCCCGCCACTGGGTGGAGATGCTCGAGCTGGTGGCCGACGTGGCGCTCCGCCCCTCCCTCCCCGAGGGCACCGTCCAGGCCGTGCGCGACTTCCTCGTGCGCCAGATCCGGAACCGCGGCGACAAACCGTACGATGTCGCCCTCGACACGCTCGGCGCCCACCTGTTCGGCGAGAACGGCTACGCCTGGAACCCGCTGGGGCTCAAGGAGAGCGTCGAGCGGCTCGACCGCGAGGCCCTCCTGGCCCAGTACCGCCGCCACTACGTGCCGGGGCAGATGGTGCTGGCCGTGAGCGGGCGAGTGAAGGCGGCGGAGGTGGGCGCCCAGGCTGGGCGGCTCTTCGGCGCCGTACCGGCCGGCCCCGCGCCGCCCCTGGCCCCGGCGCCGCTCCCCCCGCCGTCAAGCGCCCGCGACGTGATCGAGGTGCCGGGCGCGCAGGCACAGATCCTGGCGGGAGGCCCGGCACCGGCGCTCACCGATCCCGACTACCCGGCCGTGAAGGTGCTGAGCGCCGTGCTGGGCGGCGGCATGGCGGGACGTTTCTTCTCCGAGCTCCGGGACAAGCAGGGCCTCGCCTACACCACGGCCGTGCAGTACCCCACGCGGATCGATCGGGGCCACATCCTCGCGCAGATCGGCACGGCACCCGAGAACCTGGAGAAGTCCGAGGCTGCCCTCCGGCACGAGCTCACGCGGATCCAGCAGGAGCCGGTGTCGGCCGAGGATCTGAGGGTCGCCAAGGCGTACCTGCTCGGCAACCTCGCCATGGACCGGCGGACGAACGCACGGCAGGCCTGGTACCTGGCCTCGTTCGAGGCTGCCGGTGTCGGCTACGAGTTCCTCGACCGCCACGTGGCGCAGGTGCGCCAGGTCACGGCCGAGGACGTCCAGCGCGTGGCCCGGCGCTACCTTCAGACGCTGCGGACGGTGATCGCCAGACCGCCCGCCCGCTGATCCGCCAGCAGCGCCTTCATGCCGGCTCGCTCCTCTCGGCCGGCGCGTCCTCCTCCGCGGGGGCCGCGGCCGCAGCGAAGGGCGGCAGCTCCGGACGGCAAACCGCCCGGAAGTTGCACCAGCGGCAGAGACGCAGGTCCTCGGTCTTCTCGAAGTTCTCCTCCTCGGCCAGGTTCCGATCGGCATCCTCGAGGTACGCCCTCATGGCCCGCACCGACAGCCGGATGTGCTCCCGCACGCGCTCGAGGATCGACTCGTCGCAGGGATGGGCGGTGAGCCGTCCCTCGCGCAGGTTGACCTCCAGGAGGTCCACCCGGTCAGGCGCCGCGGCGAGGACCTCGAGGGCGTACAGCGCATACCCGCCGAGCTGGAGCGCCACGTTGTTGCCGCTGCCGCCCGTCTTCCAGTCCACGAGCTGGAGCCGGCCCGCCTCGCTCCAGTAGCCGAAGTCAGGCGCGGCGTAGACCAGGGTGCCCTCGAAGGCGAAGGAGCCGATATCCTCGATGAGGATCCAGCGGTCGGTGGGGATGCGCTTGATGTCGGCGAGCAACGGCAGCCGGTGGAAGTTACGGAGGCAGCGGACCACGTGGTCGCGGAGGGTCTGCCACTCGCTGTCCTTGATCGGCACCGCGTACTCGTGCTCGAAGAGCCCCGTGCGCTTCGGGGTCTGCCGGTACACGCCGTCGCGCGAGCCCTTCCACTCCTCGCGCATCTGGCGCACGGTGTCCTCGATCAGCGAGGCCTCCGAGAGCGCATACCCGTCGCGCATCGCGAGGAGCACCCGCTCGACGGCCTCGTGGACGAGCCGGCCGGCCCACATCTGGCGCGTGCCGAGCTGCTTGAGGACGTAGAGGGTGCGCGTCGCCGGATCTGCGGCCTGGCCCCACCCGCCCCAGGCGCCGTAGTAGTGGAAGTAGTAGCGGCGCCGGCACTCCTGGAAGACATTGTCCCGGGTGCGGGACCAGGAAAACTGGTTGACGAGATCGGCCACGAGCCCAGCATAGCAGGAGCGGCACCCGGCCGGACGCACTCTCACTCCTGACGCGTCGCGCTGTCCTCGGACGACCCCCGGGGCCTTGCGACGGGGTCGCCCGCGTGCTAGTCTCGCGGCGTTTTCGGCCCCGACAACCGCACGGGTGCATTGGCACCAGGGGGGACGCGATGCCGTTCGTGAATATCCGGATCTACGCAGGCCACGGCAAGGAGCGGAAGGACGAGATCGCGAGACGGGTCACGGAGGCCATTTCCGACGTGACCAAGGTGCCCCGCGAGGCCATCTGGGTGGTGATCGAGGAGATCGATCCTCCCGACTGGTACGTGGCCGGGAAGCCCGGGGAGCGGATGAAGACGTGAGCGTCGAGATCCGCGACCCCCGGTTCGCCTCGGTCGTGGGCCCGGACGTCGCCTTCGAGCGGATCGCGACGGGGTGCCTCTTCACCGAGGGCCCGCTCTGGCATCCCCGGGATCACTCCCTCCTCTGGAGCGACATGCCGGGTGACCATCTGCGCCGCTGGTCGGCGAAGGGCGGCGTCACGACGTTCCGCAAGCCCTGCAACATGTCCAACGGCCTCACGTGGGATCGCCGGGGACGCCTCTTGGCCTGCGAGCACGCCTCGAGCCAGGTGAGCCGGACCGAGGCCGACGGGCAGATCACGCCGCTGGCGACGCATTACCAGGGCAAGCAGCTCAACAGCCCCAACGACATCGTCTGCGCGGCCGACGGCGGCATCTACTTCAGCGATCCGCCTTACGGCCGGGCCGAGTACTACGGCGTCAAGCGGGACCAGGAGCTGCCCTTCCAGGGCGTGTACCGCGTGGGCGCCGATCCCAGGAGCCCGACCCTGCTGCTTGACGACTTCGACCGGCCCAACGGGCTCTGCTTCTCGCTGGACGGCCGGCGCCTCTTCATCAACGACACGGCCCGACAGCACATCCGCGTCTTCGACGTGAAGGCTGACGGCACGCTCGGGGGAGGGCGCGTGTGGGCGGAAACCACCGGCGAGGGCCCGGGCGCCCCGGACGGGATGAAGCTCGACTCGGCGGGCAACGTGTATTGCTGCGGGCCGGGCGGCATCCACGTCTTCACCCCGGAGGCGCGGTGCCTCGGGGTCATCCACGTGCCCGAGCACACCGCCAACATGGCCTGGGGTGACGCGGACTGCCGGAGCCTCTACATCACGGCCTCCACCTCCGTGTACCGGGTCCGCGTCCGGGTCCCCGGCCTCCCGGTCTTCTGACGCCGAGCGGAAGGGGCACTTCGCTGAGGGCGGTACTTCACGCAGCCAAAGGGGGTTTACCAATGACGATGCGCATGGTGACAATGCTGCTGGCCGGGCTCTTGGCGCTGCCGCTGGCCGCCGAGGCCCAGAAACCGATCAAGGTCGGCTTCCCGATGATCCTGTCAGGCCCCGGGGCCTTGTTCGGCGCGCCTGCGCTCAAGGGCGCCGAGATGTACGTGGAGGAGCTCAACGCCAAGGGCGGCGTCCTGGGCCGCAAGATCGAGCTGGTGCCCCGGGACACCAAGGGCAGTGCCGATGAGGCCGTGCGCGTCTCGCGCGAGCTCATCCTCAAGGAGAACGTGGACTTCCTGGTGGGGACGCTCACCTCGGCCGAGGGGCCGGCCGTCTCCGTGGTCGCCAAGGAGAACAAGGTCGTCTTCATCGCCCCCATCCCCAAGACCGACCAGCTCACGGCCAAGGACAAGCTCCATCCCTACGTGTTCCGCACCGCGGCCAACACCACCATGGAAGGGCGGAGCGCGGCCGAGATCGTGGCCAAGTGGCCGGTGACGCGGATCGGGACCATCAGCCCGGACTACGCCTACGGACAGGACGTCACCAGGTCCTTCGTCGAGCACCTGAAGAAGATCAAGCCCAGCGTGCAGATCGTGGATCAGCAGTGGCCCAAGCTCGGCGAGGCGGACTACACGCCCTTCATCAACGCGCAGATGGCGAAGAAGCCCGAGGCCGTCTTCTCCTCGCTCTGGGGCGGCCACTTCGTGACCTTCGTGAAGCAGGCCAAGCCCCTCGGCTACTTCGACGCCATCAAGTACAACATGATGGCCGTGGCGGAGGCGGGCTCGCCGGAGTCCACCAAGGCCATGGGCGCCGACTACCCCGTGGGCATCTGGGCCAACACGTACGACGCCTTCTACTGGGCCGAGACGCCCGCGCACAGGGACTACACGGCGAGGCTGGCCAAGTTCACGAAGGACGAGTACCCGTCCTCCTGGGCCATCCAGGGCTACACGGGCATGCAGTTCCTCGCCGAGGCCATCAAGAAGGCCGGGAGCACCGAGTCCGACAAGGTGTCCAGGGCGCTGCTCGGGCTGACGATCGACACGCCAGCCGGCAAGCAGACGATCCGGGAGAAGGACCATCAGGCCGACCGCGGCCAGCTCTACGGCAAGACGGTGAAGGACCCGAAGTATCCCTTCCCGATCCTGAAGCCGGTGGAGTACGTGGACCCGACCAAGTTCATGGACTAGCGACCCTCCGCCAGCCGGGGCCGGGGGGCGGGGGCGCTCCCTTGCTCGATACCCCACTCGCCGGGAGCGCCCCCGCCCCCCGGCCCCGGCTGGCTGTGCGTCCGACATAGCCCCCATGCCCGATCCGTCGTTCATCTTCGCCCAGTCGTTGAGCGGCCTCACGGCCGCCATGTACCTCTTTCTCATCGCCTCGGGGCTCTCGCTCATCTTCGGCGTGCTCCGCGTGCTGAACTTCGCCCACGGGTCCTTCTACATGCTCG
This sequence comes from Candidatus Rokubacteria bacterium GWA2_70_23, assembly GCA_001788395.1. Classification (GTDB taxonomy): domain Bacteria; phylum Methylomirabilota; class Methylomirabilia; order Rokubacteriales; family CSP1-6; genus UBA12499. Next base: position 27,654 of record MGBT01000002.1, on the reverse strand, counting down.
GGGCCTACGGCGCCTACCAGCTCGTCCAGTGGCTCGGCACCGGGCACGGTCGGTTCTGGTGGGCGACGCTGGGCGCGGCCCTCGGCGTCGCGATCCTGGGGGGTCTCGTGGAGCGCCTGCTCTTCCGCTACCTCTACGGCAAGGAGGAGCTCTACCAGCTCCTGTTCACCTATGCCCTGGTGCTCATCCTGAGCGACGTGGCCAAGATCTTCTGGGGCACCCAGCAGAAGTCGGTCAGCCGGCCGCCTGGGCTCACCGGCTCCTTCTCGCTCTTCGGCACCACGGTGCCGTATTACAACCTCTTCATCCTGCTGCTGAGCCCGGCCATCGCGCTCGGGTTCTGGTTCGTCCTGCGTCGGACACGCGCGGGGCGCTTCATCCGGGCCGCGGCGCTCGACCGGGAGACGCTCGGGGCGCTGGGCGTTAACGTCGATCGCCTCTACCTCGGCGTGTTCATGCTCGGATCCTTCCTGGGCGGCCTGGGCGGAGCGCTGGTCACCCCGGTCAAGAGCATCGTCCCCGGCATGGACACGGAGATGATCGTCGAGGCCTTCATCGTGGTCGTGATCGGGGGGCTGGGCTCTTTCTGGGGCACGTTCCTCGGGGCCCTCATCTACGGCCAGGTGCTCTCCTTCGGCATTCTCTTCGTCCCACGCTTCTCCATCTTCTCCGTGTTCGCCCTGATGGCCGCCGTGCTCATCATCCGCCCCTGGGGCCTCCTCGGGAAACCCCTCAAGTGATGCTCCGCCGAGTCCCCTGGCCGCTCCTGGTCTTCGCGGCGGCGCTCTTCGTGCCGGCCCTCGGCTCGCGCTTCTACACGTTCGTGGCCAACGACATCGTCATCTGGGCGCTCTTCGCCACGAGCCTCAATCTGCTCGTCGGCTACACGGGGCTCGTCTCCTTCGGGCATGCGGCCTACTTCGGTATCGGGGCCTACACCACCGGGATCCTCATGAAGAAGGCGGGCCTCGCCTTCCTCCTCGCCTTCCCGGCCGCCGGACTCGTGACCGCGACGTTCGCCCTCGTCTTCGGTTTCTTCTGCGTGCGCCTGACGCGGATCTACTTCGCCATGCTGACGCTGGCCTTCGCCCAGATCGTGTGGGCCATCTGCTTCAAGTGGAACGAGGTCACCGGCGGCGAGCAGGGCATGCCCGAGATCCCCTACCCCGACTTCGACTGGGTGGAGCGCGTCAGCGGCATCCTGCCCTTCCTGGGCGGCTACCGGACATCGGAATACTTCTACTTCGTGACCGTGGTCCTGGTGGCCGCCTGTTTCTGGATTCTCCGCCGCATCGTCGGCTCGCCCTTCGGGCGCATGCTCACGACGATCCGGGAGAATCCCGAGCGTGCCGAGTTCATTGGCGTCAACGTGCGCCGCTACGAGCTGGCGGCCTTCGTCCTGGCCGGCACCTTCGCCGGGCTGGCGGGGGGGCTCTTCGGCATCTTCAACCGCGGCGTCTTCCCCGACTTCGCCTACTGGACCAAGTCCGCCGAGGTGCTGATCATGACGCTCCTCGGCGGGATGGGGACCTTCTTCGGGCCCGGCGTGGGCGCGGTGGCGCTGATCCTGCTGAACCAGCAGATCGTCTCCTACACGGAGTACTGGCCGCTGATCCTCGGCACCATCCTGGTCGTGCTGCTCTTCGCCTTCCCCGGCGGCATCGCGGGGACCGCGCAGGGCTTCGCGCGCTGGATCGGCCGGAGGCTGGGCCGTGCTTGAGGTCCGGGATCTGAGGCGCTCCTTCGACGGCTTCATGGCCGTGGCGGGCGTGAGCCTGACGGTGCCGCAGGGCTCCATCAGCGCCATCATCGGGCCCAACGGCGCCGGCAAGACGACGCTCTTCAACCTGATCACCGGACATCTGAAACCGGACAGCGGGCAGGTGATGTTCAAGGGGCGCGAGGTCACGGGCATCCCGCCCCACGATCTCTGCCGCCTGGGGATGGGGCGATCGTTCCAGCGCACCAACATCTTCCCGAAGCTCACCGTGTTCCAGAACGTCCAGGCGGCCTTCCTCTGTCACCGGGGCCGCGGATGGAACCTGTTCGCGCCGGTGGAGCGCCTCTACCTTGAGGAAACCGAGGCGCTGCTGGACTCGGTGGGGCTCCTGGCCAAGGCGGGGGAGGTCTCGGGGTTCCTGTCGCACGGCAACCAGAAGCAGCTCGAGCTCGGCATCGCGCTGGCGCTGGAGCCGGAGATTTTGCTGCTCGACGAGCCCACGGCCGGCATGTCGGGGGCGGAGACGCGCGAGACGATCCAGCTCATCGAGCGCCTGGCCCGCGAGCGCAGCCTCACGCTCCTCTTCACGGAGCATGACATGGAGGTCGTCTTCTCCATCGCCCAGCGCATCACGGTGCTCCACCAGGGCCGCGTGATCGCCGACGGCGAGCCCGCCGAGGTGCGCCGGCACCCGGACGTCCGTCGCGTCTACCTGGGGGAGAAGCACGACCGATGAGCCCGATGAGGGCGAAGAGGCCCAACCGCCACCCACTGTCCCCGACGTTCAGGCGACCAGACCGATGAGCCCGATGAGGGCGAAGAGGCCCAACCGCCACCCACTGTCCCCGACGTTCAGGCGACCAGGATAATGCCGGATCGCGTGCTGGTCGTCGAGGACCTCTACACCGCCTACGGCCTCTCCCAGGTGCTCTTCGGCGTCTCCCTCGGCGTCGCTGCCGGCGAGTGCGTGTGCCTCCTGGGCCGCAACGGCGTCGGCAAGACCACCACCATGCGGAGCATCATGGGGCTCACCCCGCCCCGCCGGGGGCGGATCGCGTGGAAGGGGCAGGACATCACGGGCCGGGAGCCCTTCAAGGTGGTGAGCCTGGGCATCGGCTTCGTGCCGGAGGACCGCCGCATCTTCGCCGACCTCACGGTGTGGGAGAACCTGGACGTGGCGAGCCGCCGCCAGCGGAGCGGTGGGTGGACCGTCGAGCGGGTCTACGACCTCTTCCCGAAGCTCCGCGAGCTGCGCGACCGGCAGGGCGGCTTCCTGTCGGGCGGCGAGCAGCAGATGCTCACCATCGCGCGCACGTTGATGGGCAACCCCGAGCTCCTGCTGCTGGACGAGCCGTCCGAGGGGCTCGCGCCCCTGGTCGTGGAGCACATGACGGAGCAGATCGGGCGGCTCAAGCGGGAGGGGCTCACCATCCTGCTGGCCGAGCAGAACGTGGAGTTCTCGCTGGACCTGGCGGACCGGGTCTACGTGCTCGAGAAGGGGCTCATCCGCTACGAGGGCTCGGCCCGCGAGTTCCGCGAGGACGAGTCCATCCGCCACCAGTACCTCGCGCTGTAGCAGGCTGCTCGTTTTCTGTCTCAGAGGTCCGAAGATAAAGTGCCGGCCGCCGCGCTGGCGGGGGGAGCCTTCGTCTGGTAGGGTCTTGCCATGGCGACTTTCACGGTGACCTGTCCGTGCTGCAACGGCCGGCTCACGATCGACCCGGCGCTCGAGGCCGTCATCGCCCACGAGGCGCCCCCGCGCCCGCGGTCGGGGCTCGACCTGGGCGGGGCCCTCTCCGCGCTCAAGGGCGAGGCCTCCCGCCGGGAGGAGCACTTCAAGGAGCAGATGAAGGCCGAGCAGAGCAAGGGCAAGGTGCTGGATCGGAAATTCCAGGAGGGGCTCAAGAAGGCCAAGGACTCTCCGGACGAGCGGCCGATCAATCCCATGGAGCTGGACTAGTGCCGGTCCAATGAACTTCGCCATACTTCGTTCTCGGTCGGCGCGGGCGCTCAAGGTACAGCGAGTACGCCTCGCGCCCGCGCCTCCCTCGGGCCTTGTCTGGCTCGTTCCTTGGCCCGGCACCGTGCGGGGGCGCGCGTGGAGCGGGCGAAACTCGTTGGAGGCGCACTAGCGCCCGTGGGCGGAGGGGACCTCGCCTCCGCGCTGCTCAAGCGCGTCAGCCGCTCCTTCTTCCTGTCGCTGGCGGTGCTGCCGGCTGCCGTGCGCCCCACCATCGGGCTCGCCTATCTCCTGGCCCGCGCCGCCGACACCATCGCCGACTCGCGCCTCATCGCCCGTCGCGCCCGGATCGCCCACCTGCTGGCGCTGCGGGCCGAGCTGGAGGGCCACGTGCCGGGCCGCCTCGAGGAGATCGCGGCTGCCACGCGGGAGGCCCAGGCCCTCGGGGCCGAGCGGACGCTGCTCGAGCGCCTCCCCGACTGCCTGGCCGCCCACCGCGCGCTGCCGCCGGCGGACCGCGAGCGCGTGCGCGCGGTGCTCGCCACCATCATCGAGGGCATGACCCAGGACCTCGAGATCTTCCCCGGCGAGGACGAGGGGGGGCTCGCGGCGCTCGCGACGCGCCAGGATCTCGACCGTTACACCTACCTCGTGGCCGGCTGCGTCGGCGAGTTCTGGACCGAGGTGCATGTGGCTCACCGCCCGCGCCTCAAGGGCTGGGACCTCGCGAAGATGAAGGCGCTGGGCGTCCGCTTCGGCAAGGGCCTTCAACTCACCAACGTCCTCCGCGATCTGCCCCGCGACCTGCGCCAGGGTCGCTGCTACCTGCCGAGCCATGACCTGGCCCTCCTCGGCGTCGAGCCGCGCGATCTCCTGGACCCGGCCTCCGGGCGCGCGCTCCGGCCCCTGCTGGTGGAGCTGCTCAATGTCGCGCTGGATCACTACGAGGCCGGCTGGCAGTACACGTTCGCCATCCCCGGGGCCGAGGCGCGGATGCGGCTGGCCTGCGCCTGGCCGCTCCTCATCGGGCTGCGCACGCTCGACCTCCTCGCGCGGGAGCCGAACTGGCTCGATCCGGCGCTCAGGCTCAAGGTGCCGCGCGTCCGCGTCTACGGCATGATGGTGCAGTCGCTCACCACCGTCTGGTCCACTCGCGCGCTGGGCCGCCAGGCGCGGCGGCTCCGCGAGCGGATCAGGCTCGAGAGGCCCGTGAGCGACCGACCATGAGCATCTGGATTCCGATCGTCCAGATCAACGCGTTCACCAGCCTTCCCTTCGCCGGGAACCCGGCCGCCGTCGTGCTCGACGCCGAGGCGCTCTCCGAGGCACAGATGCAGCGGATCGCCGCCGAGATGAAGCTGTCGGGCACCGCCTTCGTCTCGCGTACCAGGATCGAGGGCGCGGACCTGCGCCTCCGGTGGTTCACACCCACGCGCGAGGTGGGCTACTCGGGCCACACGACGCTCGCCGCCGTCCACGCGATGATCGAGGCCGGCCGGCTCCCTGGCGACCGCGTCGTCTTCGACACCCTGGGGGGCCTCCTCGAGGCCCAGGTGGAGCGCAAGGTCGGCGGAACGATCATCTGGGTCATCCCGCCGCTGCCGAGTTGCGTGCCCTTCGAGGGACAGATGCCCGCGCTCCTCGAGACGCTCGGCCTGACCGAGCTGGAGCTGAGCCGGTGGGCCCCGCCGGCGGTCACTCCCGACGCCGATCTCCTCGTGCCCGTCCGGGGGCTCGAGGCGCTCCGCCGGCTCCAGCCCGACATGGAGCGCGTCGCCACGTTCGGCCAGCGGAACAAGCTCCGTGGCATCTGCGTGGTGTCGAAGCAGACGCTGGACCCGGACTCCACGACGCACTGCCGCTTCTTCGCGCCCCACTACGGCATTCCGGAGGACTTCGTCACGGGCTCCGTCCACTCCGCCATGGGCGTCTGGCTGCTCGAGGCCCGCCAGGTTCCAGTGATCCGAGACCACGCGGAGTTCATCGCGGAGCAGGGGGACATGCTCGGACGGCCGGGGCGGCTCTTCGTCGACGTGCTGGTGGCAAGCCGCAAGCCCGCCCGCGTGCGGGTGGGCGGCCACGCCGTGACGGTCCTCAGCGGGAGCCTGCGGCTGCCCTGACGCTCAGTCGCGGAGGGGCACAGCGAAGAGGGCGGCGGGGTCCACGCGGGCCTGCCGCACCTGCGCGGCGAAGTGCAGGTGCGGCCCGGTGGCGCGCCCGGACGCCCCGACCGCACCGATGGGCTCGCCGCGCTCCACCAGCGTCCCTTCCGACACGTCCACGCGGTCCAGGTGCATGTACAGCGTGTAGAGCCCGAGGCCGTGGTCCAGCGCCACGAGGCGGCCCGGAAAGAAGAAGTCGGCCACCAGGGCGACGCGGCCGCGATTGGCCGCGACGACGGGAACGCCGCGCTCCGCCGAGAAGTCGAGTCCCGAGTGCGGCAGTCGCGGCTGGCCGTTGATGATGCGCCGCGAGCCGAACCCCTCGCCCTTGCCTTCCCCGCCGACGGGCCGCGTGAAGCTCCCTCGCCACAGCCGCTCCGGTGTCGCCGTCTCGTACAGGGTCTTCAGCCGGGCCGACTCCGACTCGGCGCGGCGCGTGGTTTCGGGGTCGAGGTCGACCATGTGCGTGGGGAGGGTGAGCCGCTGGACGGGAAACTTGCGCGTCTTGATCGTCACGCTGCCACGGAGCTGCCGCCCCTCTCCCCCCGAATCCACGACGCCAACGCGCCACGGTGTCTTGCCCGGCCGGGCCTCCAGATCGATGCCGGCGATGGCGGCGTACCCCTCGCCGTACTGAAAAAAGGCCAGCGAGCGCCCGCCCAGGCTTCCCTCGACCTGGCGCGCGCCCTGCGCGCCCGCCAGGAAGACCACGGCCACGGCGCCCTGACGCGGCGCGGGCGGAACCACGCGGGCCTCGAGTGCCGCCGAGGCCGGGGAGCCGCCGAGCAGCAGAACACCCAGCAGGAGGAGAGCCGCGGCGCCAGCGCCCATGGGCCGATTGTAATCGCGCCGTCCTCTTGCGCGAAGCTTCGCCACCGGACCCGGAGCCACCGTCACCAGTCGTCGCCGCCCCGGCATGCCCTCCTCACCCACGGAACCCCACGGGGTTCGGAGGGCATGCCGGGGCGGCGATGTCGGCGAGAGTCCCAGGGGACGATCAGGCGACCGGGCGGGGGGCGCAGGGGAGAGCCCCCGCGGGGCCGAGCGCAGGGGACCTCCCTCGTCCCGTGCGCAGCGCGCGTGTCCCGGGTTGCGCAATCCGCGCTACGAGGTCTCGGGGCGCTGCTGGCGGAAGAACTGCTCGATCTCGGCCGCGAGATCGCCCGAGGACGGAAGCTCGTCGCGGAACTCGCCCGGCCGCGCAGGCCCCGGCTCGTCCTCGTCGAGGCTCTTCCGCTCGAGCTTCGTGACGTACTCCGCGATCTTCCCGTTCTGCGAGACGATCTCCTCGAGGTTCTGGTCGAACTGGCGCGCCGCCTCCTCGAGGTCCGAGAGATCGGCCTCGGCGTTCAGGAGCGACAGGACGCGGCGGACCAGCGCCATGGAGGCCTTCGGGTTCTCGATCCCGGAGATGTAGTGGGGCACGTTGGCCCAGAGGCTCGCCGTCGGCACGCCCCGCTCGCGGCAGAGGGTGTTGAGCACCCCCACGATGCCCGTTGGCCCCTCGTACCGGGTTGGGCGGATCCCGAGCCGGGCCGACAGCTCCGGATCGTGCGCCCCGCCCACGAGCTTGACGGGGCGCGTGTGGGGCACCTCGGCCAGGAGCGCTCCCAGCGTGAGGACGAGGGAGGCCCGGGCGCGCTGCGCCAGGTCCAGGACGGCGCCGCAGTAGGTGCGCCACTTGAGGTGGGGCTCGACGGCGACGCCGACGATCAGGTCCCGGTCGAGGGCCTCCGGCTGGGAGAGCGAGAACTCCGTCGAGGGCCAGACGATCTCGCGCTCGCTGCGCGAGCCGGTCTTGAAGCGGACGTAGGGGCGGGAGAGCCCGAAGTGGTAGAACTCCTCGGGATCGATGCTCGCGAAGGAACGGGCCGGCCAGATCTGGCCCAGGTAGCGCGCGGCGCCCGTCGCCGACTCGGCCGCATCGTTCCAGCCGGCGAACGCCATGATGAGGATCGGCCGGCGCAGACCCTCGGGCTCCTCCAGGATGGTCAGCGGGTCGCTCACGGTTCCTCCCCTAACATGTCCCAGTGTCCACCAGGAGTGAGGTTCGGGGCGAGGCGGCGGGCATCGGCTGTCCTCCTGCATCGAGGATGCCCCAGCCGCTGTGACCTCGCAAGCGCAAAAGCGGCCGAGGCGCGCGCAGGGGGCCATCGATGCCGGTTGACGGCACAGGGGCGCTCTCTTATCATAGCGAGGGATCTGACACCGCACGCTTACCACACAGGAGGCATGAACATGCGCGCACGGTTTGGGAGAGCCACCCTCGCTCTGGTGGTCCTGCTGTTGGCTGGGGGCTGCGCCACGTCCGAGGAGTGGGCCGAGTGGAAGGCCCACACCACCCACTTCGCCTCGGACAAGCACATTGGCTTCTCGTGGCGCAACCGGGAGGGCCAGGCGCCGCGCGTCGCCCGCTCGGACATCGATGCCGCGCGCGCGGAGACCTGGTGGGGCAAGGCCATCACCGTCAGCCCCGACCAGATCTTCCAGAACTGATCGCCAGAACCGACCCGATGACGCGCTGGACGGCAGTGGCGATCGCGGCGGTGCTGCTCGGCACATCGCCGTTCCCGGCCTCGGCGGTCCCACCCGACGAGGCCGTTCTGTCGCTCGAGAAGTACTCGACGCCGAAGGGCAGGAGCCTCGGCACGGCCTATCACGCCCAGCTCCGGCAGTTCTCCGAGCAGATCTATCGCTGCGTGCCGTGGGTGGACATCCGGAAGCACGGTGTGGGCTTCAACAAGCCCCGCTTCGCCGCGGCGGATGACCGCTACCTGTCGGTGTGGCTCGAGATCGACCAGCACGAAGAGGCGCAATTCGCCGCGCTGGGCCAGGAGCGCCGCCAGTCGGCGATGTTCTCCCGCTATGGGGTCGAGATGCTGCGGCGGCTGGCGGCCCTGCCGGGCCTCCGGACGGAGCCCACCCTCGAGGGCTTCGGGGTCATCCTGACCTGGCCCAAGCCCGGCACCAACGGCAAGCCGGGTGTGCAGCCGGTGAACGAGACGCTCGCCGTCTTCGTGGACCGCGCCAGCCTGCTGGACTTCCTGGCCAGGAAGCTCACCCCGCCGGAGCTGGCCGCGCGCGCCAAGTTCACGCTCTTTGACGGCCAGCAAGAGGTAGGGCGTCTCCCGCTAGAGGTCTGGGAGGACTCCTTCATGACCACCTTCAAGCTCCCGGACTACCAGCCCCCGAGCGGACGTCCCTGCTGACCCGTCGCTTCACCCCGCCCACCGCCGCCCCCCGCCCGGACGCCTCGTAGCGGCCTTCCCCACGCAGCCACCGCTGTCGAATCCTGGGCTCACGGGACGCGTCTATAGTAGCGGGGCACGGAGACGGGCGGCGGCGGCAGCAGCGAATAGCGCCTGACGCCGCGACGTCGAAAAGGGCGCGGGTTTGACAGCCCTGGGGGGGTTCGCTAGCATGACGTACGGGTGCACGGAATGAAGGGTCCGATCCGGCAAAAGACGCAGTTCTCGCTCATCTACGTCCTCATCGCGGCCCTCGTCCTGTCCGTGCTCCAGAGCTGGCTGCTGGCTCCGCAGACCGTCGAGGTCCCCATGAGCCGCTTCCTCGCTCTCGTGCGCGAGGATAAGGTGGAGCGGGTCTCGCTCACGGACAAGGAGATCCGGGGCACCCTCAGGCCGGGCGCTCTGCCGGCCGCGGCCCCGCGCCCGGGCGACCGCGTGCGCACCTTCCTCGGCGCCGAGCCCACCGTCGCCATCTTCACCACCACACGCATCTCGGGCGTGGACGACTCCACCCTGCTCAAGGAGCTCGAAGCACACAAGGTGGAGTTCTCCGGCCGGATCGAGAACACGTTCTGGCGGGACCTCCTCTTCGGCTGGATCCTGCCCCTGGGCATCATGGCCGGCATCTGGATGTTCCTCATGCGGCGCATCGGCGGCGGGCCCACACAGGCGCTCTCCTTTGGGCGGTCCAAGGCGAAGATCTTCGACCGCAAGGAGCTCAAGACCTCCTTCGCCGACGTGGCGGGCGTGGACGAAGCCAGGGCGGAGCTGGTGGAGGTCGTGGACTTCCTCAGGCACCCGAAGAAGTACCAGCGTCTGGGCGGCCGGATCCCGAAGGGCGTCCTCCTGGTGGGGTCGCCCGGCACCGGCAAGACGCTCCTGGCCCGGGCGGTGGCCGGCGAGGCCGACGTGCCCTTCTTCTTCCTCTCTGGCTCCGAGTTCGTGGAGATGTTCGTCGGGGTGGGCGCCGCGCGCGTGCGCGACCTGTTCGAGCAGGCCAAGGAGAAGGCCCCCTGCATCGTCTTCATCGACGAGCTGGACGCCATCGGCAAGACGCGCGGCGGCGCCGGCGGGTTCGTGGGGGGGCACGACGAGCGCGAGCAGACCCTGAACCAGCTCCTGGCGGAGATGGACGGCTTCGACTCCTCCAAGGGCGTCATCATCATGGCGGCGACCAACCGGCCCGAGGTGCTGGACGCGGCACTGCTCCGCGCGGGACGCTTCGACCGCCAGGTGGTCGTGGACAAGCCGGACGTGAGGGGGCGCGAGGCCATCCTGGCCGTCCACGCCCGCAACGTGACGCTCGCACCGCAGGTGGACCTGCACGTGCTCGCCGCGCGGACGCCGGGCATGGCCGGCGCCGATCTCGCGAACATCATCAACGAGGCCGCGCTGCTGGCCGCGCGGAAGGGCAAGGAGGCCGTGGAGATGGCCGACCTCGAGGAGGCCATCGACCGCGTCATCGGCGGGCTCGAGCGCAAGAGCCGCGTGCTGTCCGTGAAGGAGCGGGACATCGTCGCGCACCACGAGATCGGGCACGCGCTGGTGGCCACATCCCTGCCCCACGCCGATCCCGTGCACAAGGTGACCATCATCCCGCGGGGCGTCGGCGCCCTCGGGGCCACCTATCAGCTCCCGCTGGAGGACCGGTACCTGCTCACGCGCGGCGAGCTCGAGGACCGGATCGCCGTGCTGCTGGGCGGCCGGGCCGCGGAGGAAGTCGTGTACGGCGAGATCTCCACGGGCGCGCACAACGACCTCGAGCGGTCCACGGAGATCGCGCGGCTCATGGTGATGCAGTACGGCATGTCGGACAAGCTCGGCCCCATGACCTTCGGCGGAGGACAGCAGGCGCTCTTCCTCAAGGGGTCCGGGTTCGGGCAGGAGCGCGAGTACGGGGAGGACACGGCCCGGGCCATCGACGACGAGACCCGGGCCATCATCGACCGCATATACGGGCGCGTGCGCGATCTCATGACGGCCAAGAAGGGCATCCTCATGGAGGCGGCCGCCGAGCTCAAGCTGAACGAAACGCTGGAGGGAGACCGGCTGCGCGCACTCCTGGCCGGCACTGTCACGGAGGGAGCACGATGATCTCGATCAAGCGCCGCACTTTGGTAGTCCTCCTCCTCGTGGCAGCGGCGCTCGGGGCCGGCGCCGTAACGTGGGGGACCGAAACGGCCGACGTGGGGAAGCCGTTCCGCGTTCTGCCCGCGGGCATGCAGGCCCGCGTGATCCCGGCCGCCCTGCCGGTGCCGTCCGGGAGCTTCGCCCAGGTCGCCGAGACGGTGGCCCCCGCAGTGATCAACATCAACACCGTGACGCGCGGCGCGCTGGGGCGGACGCCCATCGAGGAGTTCTTCGGCGAGGAGTTCTTCCGCCGCTTCTTCGGCGAGGTCCCCGAGCGCGAGCAGCAGCAGCGGAGCCTCGGCTCCGGCGTCATCGTCGACCCGTCGGGCATCGCGCTCACGAACGCCCACGTCGTCGAGCGCGCGACGGACATCGAGGCCGTCACCGCCGACGGTAAGAAACACAAGGCCAAGCTCATCGGCGTGGACCGGCGCACGGACCTCGCGGTCCTGCGCCTCCAGGGCGGCGGCCCGTACCCTGCCGCGAGCCTCGGCGACTCCGACAAGATCAAGGTCGGCGACTGGGTGCTGGCCATCGGCTCGCCCTTCGGGCTGCAACAGACGGTGACCGCGGGGATCATCAGCGCCAAGGGACGGTCCCTCGGCGGGGGACCCTTCGACGACTTCCTCCAGACCGATGCCGCCATCAACCCCGGCAATTCCGGCGGCCCGCTGGTGAACATGAGCGGCGAGGTGGTGGGCATCAACAGCGCCATCCTCTCCCGCTCCGGGGGCAACGTCGGCATCGGCTTCTCCATCCCGGCGAACATGGCCAGGCGCATCTACACCGAGCTGGTGGCCAAGGGCAAGGTGACGCGGGGCTGGCTCGGCGTGTCCATCCAGCCGCTCACGCCCGAGCTGGCGACGAGCTTCGGCCTGCGCGAGGCCAAGGGCGTCCTCATCTCCGACGTGGTCCAGGACAGCCCCGCCGAGAAGGCCGGGATCGCGGCGGGTGACATCATCACCAACTTCGACACCAAGAAGGTGGACAACCCACAGGATTTGCAGAAGGTGGTCGCGCTCACCCCGCCGGGCAAGGGCGTGCCGGTAACCGTGTGGCGCGACAAGACGCACAAGACCATGGAGATCAAGATCGGCGACACGCCGGACGACACCGTCGCCCTCAAGTCCAACAACCGCGGCAAGAACATGCTGGGGCTGGAGTTGCGGCCCATCACCCCGGAAGTCGCCCGCCAGCTCAACCTGAGAGGCACCGAGGGCGTCGTCGTGGTCCGGGTGGAGGAGGACGGCGCGGCGGCCGAGGCCGGGCTCCAGCGCGGCGACGTGATCCGCGAGGTCAACCGGCAGCGGGTGCGGTCCATGCAGGACTTCGAGCGCGCCACCCGGGACCTCAAGGAAGGCGACCGGGTGACGCTCTTGCTCCAGCGCGGGTCCCAGGCGCTCTACGTGGCGTTCACCGTGGCCCGGGGCTGATGGGGGAGCGCGCGCAGCTCGCCCGGCTCCGCTCGCTCATCACCGATCACCACGGCCGCCCCGACCCGCCCATCGCCCGCCTCCTGGGCGCCCGGGTGCTGGCCGTGGACGAAGGTCGCGTCTCCATCGAGTTCGCCGTCAAGGACGAGTTCCTGAACCCTGGGGGCGGGGTGCAGGGCGGCATCATCAGCGCGTATGTCGACATGTGCATGGCGCTGGCCGCCCACACCCTGTTCGAGCCCGGCCAGATGCTGTCCACCTCCTCGCTCACCGTGAGCTTTCTCGCCCCTGTGACGGCGGGCCCCGTGGTCGGCGAGGGCCACGTCGTCAAGCGGGGGCGGTCGGTCGTCTTCCTCGAGGCGATGCTGCGCGACCACGAAGGGCGAGAGTGTGCCCATGCCTCCTCCGTGGGGTCCATCCGTACCCGGAGGTAGCCGCTCCCCCGCCTGGGCGCCCTGCTCTTCCTCTATCGCGAGGTGCTCGGCGTCGAGCTTCCGGGGCTCGACGACGTCGTCCGGGCCAAGCGGCCCCAGCATCTGCCCGTCGTGCTGACGCGGGATGAGGTCCGTGCCGTCCTCCAGCGGCTCGATGGCGTGCCACGGCTCAGGGCGCTGCTGCCCTACGGCGCGGGACTTCGCCTGCTGGAATGCTGTCGCCTACGCGTGAAGGACGTCGACTTCGCGACGAACCAGATCGTCATCCGCGACGGCAAGGGCGGCAAAGATCGGGTGACGATGTTGCCGGCCGCGGTCACGGCCGCGCTGATCGCCCACCTCGAGCGCGCTCGCGAGCAACACCAAGCTGACCTCCGGCACGGCGCCGGCTGGGTCGAGCTGCCCAACGCGCTGACGCGCAAGTACCCGAACGCCGGCCGGGACTGGGGGTGGCAATGGGTCTTCCCCGCCACGCGCATGTACGTGGACCGCCTCACCGCCCAGCGTCGCCGTCACCACCTCCACGAATCCGTTCTCCAGCGGGCCGTGAAGGATGCCGTCCGCAGCACCGGGATTGCCAAGCAGGCGGCGTGCCATACCTTCCGTCACTCGTGTGCCACCCACCCGCTGGAGGAGAGCCACGACATCCGCACGGTCCAGGAGTTGCTTGGCCACCGCGACGTGAGCACCACCATGATCTACACCCACGTGCTCAACCGGGGCCCGGCCGGAGTCCGCAGCCCTGCCGACCGGATGTTCCTGTCATGACCTCGGAGGCCGGGAAACACATCGGGCTGGCCGCGGAGGCCCAGCTGATTGCTTGCAGCGCTTCGCGGTGTATCACGGCAAGGGACCGAGGGCGTACCCTGCAAGGTCGCGTAAACGCGAGTGTCGACGGAGCTCGGCCGGGCTCGTTCGTCGTGCTATACAGACCTACCCAGCCAGATATCGCAGTTCAAGAGAGATAGACTTCGGCGTACAAGAAAGGCCAGCAGGCGTGAAGGACACTTGGTACGCAGACCAGCGTGACTTGGTCAAATGGGGTACGCTGGCCCACCTTGCAGAGCGCCACTCGCTGGCGGCGATTGTTCAGGTGGCCTACCTGCGCCCCGGGAAGCGTGGCGCTTTGCTAAACGGCAAGGGCGAAGTACCGATCTCGCCCGCAGTCTGGTCCTTCTTTCGGGAGGTGACCGCTGTACGCAGCCTCGGAGACCTGCTACACCGCCGAATCGTCGTAATTGACGCGCACTTCATTCCTCAGCGCCGCCGGCAATATCGACAGGCCGTAGTCGAGTCCGTGCGAAGCGTGGCGAGTTCCAAGATTGTCCTGCTGGATCCTTACACGGGTATCGCTCCAGCCAAGCCCTCAGGCAAGCACGTCACGACGGAGGACATCGCAGCCGTGTGGGAGGTCTTGCAATCGGGCGACTGGCTCGCGGTGTATCAGCACCAATCACGCAGCAAGACGTGGAAGCACGATGCCCGAGACAGGTTCGCGGCCGTATGCGGCAACGATGTAGAGCTATACTCCGCGCCCGAGATCGCCACCGATGTTCTGTTCCTGGCCAGGCGAAAGCCGTGAGAGTGACGAGCGTGACGCCGAACAACAGCGTGCAGCGGTCGCCGAGGCGGCGCCGCTGACGCCGACCGTTATCCGGATTGGAGCCGATGACTCGGGGCAGCCGAAAGCATATTTTGGACTGGACGGCGCGCCGGGGCTTTCCGGCTGAGTTCTCGGAGCTCGTTGGTCTGAGCGATTGTGCCGTTGCTCGCCCTCCGGTCTGGCAGCCGAGGGGTCACAGCGAACCCGCAGAGGCCTGCGTGGAAGACTGCGGCGCCCAGTTCCTTCCCGGCACCGACTGCTGGAATGATCTTGCCGCCTGGTGGCTGGTTCATCCGCGGGGAGCCAACAAGCCCAATTGGGATCTCGTTGTTGCATGCGACTTCGCAGGCAAGCCAGGTCTCGCGTTGCTTGAAGCAAAGCGGGCGACATCATCACCGACTTCGGCGATCCCCTACTCGATCTCGTGGCGGCCCAGGAACAGCGGATGGTCGAGGAGGGGCGGGAGCGGCGTGCGCGCCGGCGCTACGTCGTCTGGGGCGACGTCCCGCGCTGAATCCGCCTCCCGCCATCGCCACGACGATGTATCGCGAGATGGGCATGCGCTTCTGGCTGGAGAGGCCGGAGGCGGAGATGCAGGAGTAACGAAGACCGGCCACGCGTACGAAGGCGGCGGCGCAGCGTGGCGCTCGCCCCGTCCATCTGAATTCGTCGACACTTGACGAGACGCGCGAAGCGCTCAAGCAATAGAGCTCGATGCACTTCACGATCGTCGGCAGAATCAGGAACGCGGAGGCTATCAGCGCCGGACGGTCGGTCCGGATTCGGACACATCTGATCCAGAGGTTTGGGGCTGGGCGATGGCGTAAGATGAAGGGCGAGGCCACGATCCGGTTCGACGACGGAACGCTCCACCGGGCCGAGCTTCACTGGTTTGAAGCCCATGGGATCGGGCGAGTCTACGTCAAGCGAAAGAGGAATTTGGACTAGCGATCATGACGAGCCGAGGAGGCAGGTCGGGGGAGTTCGCGGTGTGCATCCACAACGGCGAGTACGATGCCGACCTTATCGTCGGCAAGATTTATCGCGTCGTGAAGCCGAAGCGCAACGACAGGCTGTCTGACATCCGCGTCCTTGACGAATCGGGCGAAGATTACCTGTACCCCCGAGGTTGGTTCGTTCCCGTCGAGCTGCCCTTGAAAGCCAAGAAGGCCCTGGTTGCGATCCACTAACCTCGACGCGTCGACGCCGATCACGTGCTGAGCGACCTCCGCGAGCGCTTCGACGAGGTCCTCGCGACCCTGGAGGCTGTGGCGGGCTGGTCGACGCCGCGGCGCCGAGGGGCGCCACCGAGGTGAACCTGCTAATCGGAGGTAGCGAGACATGCTCTCGCCCCGTGATGACCTGCAGGAACTCGACGAACTTCAGGAAGATGACGCCTCCAAGCAGGACGAGCCGAACACCGAAACGATCATCGGCGACACGCCGGACGATACCGTCGCCCTCAAGGCCAACACCCGCGGCAAGAGCCTGCTGGGGCTGGAGTCGCGGCCCCTCTGTCACGGCCGGTGGGGGAAAGTGGCTCTGGCACCACTGACCCGCCATGACCGAGATGGGCGCTTCATGCCGCTCATGCGCCGCCGCTCATGCGCCGGTGGCGAGATCCGCGATGCGGACTTGCTCCCGCTATGCTCCCGGAAGAGGACCTTGTACTCCTGATTGCTCCTGTAATGGCGGGTCGAGGTAGGCGAGATCGACCGCCTCGCCCTTGACGTGGCCGCGGAGCACGTCGAGGTTGTCGGCTTGGGAGAGGGTGTTCGCGCGAGCGCTTCCCGCAAGTCCCACACTCGGCCGGTGACCCCCGCCGCCCTGGCGGTCGTGACAGCAGGCTCCGTTGCCCCGTGACGAAGGTGTAGCACGCGAAGTGCGGAGACAGCGCAGCCTTCAGGATGCAAGGGGCGGGGCGGTTGGCCTCGGCCGGGTTTCCCCCCACCGAAATCAAATCAGGGCACTACCCGGCCGGCGCGCGCGCGAAAGGGCTCGGCGGCGGGCGAAGCCCTCCCGGGTGCGAGGGACGGCCCGCGGCCCCCTGCCCTTCGCGTCGAGGCTGCGGTTTGACCTCTCCCACGCGCTATGGCAGGATTGGCGCGCGATGCTCGCCCGCGTCATCCACGCCGTGACACCAAGGGCCCGCCATGACCGAGACGGCGCTTCGTGTTGCCATGCGCCGCAAGTGCCGGCGGTGCTGAACGGCAAGGAACTGCGCTGGCCGGTGATGAGCAACGAATAGCCGCGCCATGCCTCTTCTTTCCAACCTCACCGTCCTCTCGCTCGAGCAGGCCACGACTCTGCCATTCCTCACGCAGCGCCTCGCCCGTGATGGGGCGCGCGTGATTCGCGTGGAGGCCCCCGGGCGCGGCGACCCCAACCGTCACGTCGGGCGGAAATGTCTCGGCGAAGACGGGATGGCGAGCTATTTCCTGCCGAACAACTGCGGCAAGCAGGCGATCACGCTGAATCTTGCGGAAGAGGAAGGCCGCGCGCTCTTGCATGAGCTGATTGCTCGACTCCCTGTCGACATGTTTGCCACCAATAACCGCGTCTCCAGCTATGCCAAGCTCGGCATCGAGTACGAATCATTGAAGGCCATTCGCCCCGATCTCATCTGGGTGGGCGTGTCGGGCTTTGGACCCGAGCATGACGAGGCCGCGTACGATCCGGTTCTGCAGGCGCGAGCGGGGTGGATGGAGCTGACGGGTGAGCCCGACGGGACGCCGCTCGTGTTCGGGCTGCCGATGGTGGATCTCGGCGCGGCGGAACATGCGTACGGGGCGGTGATGAAGGCGCTGTACAAGCGCGCAGTCACGGGTGAGGGATCGCGCATTGACGTGTCAATGTTCCGCTCGGCGGCAACGTGGATGGCAAGCCCGCTGATGCTCGTGGCGCTCGGCGAGAAGGTGACGCGGCGGGGTAACACGCACCAGTTCTTCGCGCCGGTGTCGGTGTACCCGACCCGCGATGGATACGTGTACGTCACGGTCGGCAACGACCGGCAGTGGGAAGCGGTCACCAGGCTGCCCGGCTTCGAGTCCCTGGCCGAGCCGGAGTATCAACGCAACGCGGGCCGCATCGCCGACGTGGGCCGCCTCAACGCGCGCATCGCCGACTGCACGCGACAGCTGACAACCATCGAGTTGCTGGCGGCGCTGAACCGCATCGGTGTCCCCGTGGCGAAGCTGAATTCGCTGAACGATGTGCTCGAGGAGCCGCTGCTGAAGAAGGCGTTCACTCGCGCGAAGGACGCTCGAAGCGGCACGGAGGTCGTTCTGCCGCCGCTGGCCGAGGTGAGCGACGAGGGCCGGGCGGAGCTGGCATTTCCCCCGCGCCTCGGCGAGCACAACGAGGCCATCTACGGCGAGGTCTTGGGGATGAATAGCCACCACATTCAAGCGATGCGCGAGCGGGGTACGATTTGACGCGCTCGTAGTACTTCCCGCGTTGTGCATAGGCGGGATGAAGGCCCTCTTCCCGGCGCGCCGGCTGCCGGCCCCGTCAGGGAATGCCCCGGCTCGGCGGCGAGGCGCCCGCCTCGCCCGGGAACCGCGGGCCCAGTCAGCTTGGCCGACACGCCGCTCAGCCAGGGACGGCCTCCGTCAACCCTCCCGGGCCCGCGCTCCGCCCGCATCAACAGCGCCATCCTCTCCCGCTCCGGCGGCAACGCCGGCATCGGCTTCGCCATCCCGGCGAACATGGCCCGGCGCATCTACACGGAGCTGGTGGCCAAGGGCAAGGTGACGCGGGGCTGGCTCGGCGTGTCCATCCAGCCCTCACGCCCGAGCTGGCGAAGAGCTTCGGCCTGCGCGAGGCCAAGGGGGTGCTGATCTCCGACGTGGTCCACGACAGCACCGCCGAGACGGCCGGGATCGCGGCGGGCGACATCATCACCGACTTCGACACCAAGCAGGTGTGCATGGCGCTGGCCGCCCACACCCGGTTCGAGCCCGGCCAGAGGTTGTCCACCTCCTCGCTCACCGTGAGCTTTCTCGTGCCTGTGACGGCGGGTCCCGTGCTGGGCGAGGGCAGCGTCATCGAGCGGGGGCGGCCCGTCGTCTTCCTCGAGGCCGTGCTCCACGACCGCGAGGGACGGGACTGCGCCCATGCCTCGTCCATGGGCTCCATCCGCGCCAGGACGTAGCCGCTCCCCTGCCGGGGCGCCCATCCATCTGCTAGAATTGACACGAAGCGGCGTCCGCCTGGGCCGCACGGGCCAGGGCGCCGTTTCGGAGTCTCGCACGATGGATTACAAGGACTACTACAAGATCCTGGGCGTCGGCCGGAGCGCCGACGACAAGGCGATCAAGACCGCCTATCGCCGGCTCGCCCGCAAGCACCACCCCGACGTCTCCAAGGGGTCGGCGGCCCGCTTCCAGGAGATCAACGAGGCCTACGAAGTCCTCTCCGATCCCGCGAAACGCAAGCGCTACGACACCCTCGGCCCCGACTGGCATCGCTCCGCGGAGACCGGCGCGGGCGCCGGCTCCCCTGCCGAGGGGGACGAGGTCCACTTCCGGCGGGGCGGAGACCCCCGGGGGGTCTCCGACTTCTTCCGGACGATCTTCGGCGACCTGGGGCGCGGCGGCGGCCGGGTGCGGGATACCCGGCGCGGGGGGCTCCGCGACCTCGAGTTCACCGACCTGGGCGATCTCGGCGGCGACCTCGAAGCCGAGCGGGGCGGAGACGCCGAGGCCGCCATCGACCTCTCCCTCGAGGAGGCCTTCCACGGGGCGCGGAAGACGATCTCGCTGGAGCTCGACGAGCCCTGCGGCGCCTGCGGCGGGGCCGGGCACGTGAACCGCCGGCCCTGCGGCCAGTGCCGCGGGAGTGGGTGGGCCAAGGGTCGCCGGCACCTCGAGGTGAAGATCCCCGCGGGGGTGGACACGGGCGCACGCATCCGCGTGTCGGGCGAGGGCCCCCGCGGATCAGGCGGCAGGCGGGCAAACCTGTACCTTCGCGTGGCGGTGCGACCCCATGAGCGCTTCGAGCGGAAGGGCGACGACCTCTACGTGGACCTGCCGGTGCCCTTCGTGGATGCCGCGCTCGGCGCCGAGGTGCAGGTCCCCACGCTCAAGGGCCAGGTGTCCATGAAGATCCCTCCCGAGACGTCGGGGGGGCGCAACTTCCGCCTCCCGGGCTACGGCATGCCCCATCTCAAGGGCGGCGGCGGCGGGGACCAGTACGTGCGGGTGCAGGTGACCGTCCCCACGGGGCTCGGCCCGCGGGAGAAGGAATTGTTGATGGAGCTCAAGCTGCTCCGCCCGGAGATGCCCAGATGAGATTCGACAAGCTGACGGTGAAAGCGCGCGAAGCGGTCGAGGCCGCCCAGGCCCTCGCGGATCAGGGAAACCATCAGGGGCTCGAGCCCGAGCATCTGCTGCTGACCCTCATGCAGCAGCAGGAGGGTGTGGTGGGCCCGCTCCTGGCCAAGCTCGGAGCCCACGCCGAGGCCATCCGGCGCCAGGTGCAGGCCGAGCTGGACAAGCTCCCCAAGGTGCGTGGCGGCGGGCGCCAGTACATCTCCCCGCGGCTCGAAGCCGTCCTGAACAGCGCCTGGGACGAGGCCCAGCGCCTCAAGGACGAGTACTGCTCCGCCGAGCACCTGCTCATCGGCATCGCCCAGGAGAAGGCGGGCGCGGCGGCGCGCATCCTCGCGGGCCAGGGCGTGACGCCGGAGGCAATCTACCGGGCGCTGGTGGACGTGCGCGGCACCCAGCGCGTGACCGACGTGAATCCCGAGGAGAAGTACCAGGCGCTCCAGCGCTATTCCAAGGACCTCACGGAGCTGGCGCGCAAGGGCAAGCTCGACCCCGTGATCGGGCGCGACGAGGAGATCCGGCGGGTCGTCCAGGTGCTCTCCAGGCGGACCAAGAACAACCCCGTGCTCATCGGCGAGCCCGGCGTGGGCAAGACGGCCATCGTGGAGGGACTCGCCCAGCGCATCGTGGCGGGGGACGTGCCCGAGGGGCTCAAGGGGAAGCGCCTGGTGGGGCTCGACATCGGCGGCATGGTGGCCGGAGCGAAGTACCGCGGCGAGTTCGAGGATCGCCTCAAGGCCGTCCTCCGCGAGATCACCGAGGCGGAGGGCCAGATCGTCTGCTTCATCGACGAGCTCCACACGCTGGTCGGCGCGGGGGCCGCGGAAGGCGCCGTGGATGCGGCCAACATGCTCAAGCCGGCGCTGGCCCGCGGCGAGCTCCGCTGTGTCGGCGCCACGACCCTCGACGAGTACCGCAAGCACATCGAGAAGGACCCGGCGCTGGAGCGCCGCTTCCAGCCCGTGATGGTCCGCGAGCCCTCGGTGGAGGACACCATCGCGATCCTCCGCGGACTCAAGGAGAAGTACGAGGTCCACCACAAGGTGAAGATCAAGGACTCGGCGCTGGTGGCGGCGGCCGTCCTCTCCCACCGCTACATCGCCGATCGCTTCCTGCCGGACAAGGCCATCGACCTGATCGACGAGGCCGCCTCGCGGCTCCGCATCGAGATCGACTCCGTGCCCGGCGAGATCGACGAGATCGAGCGCCGGATCATGCAGCTCGGGATCGAGCGGGTGTCGGTGGCGCGGGAGTCCGACGAGGTGTCGCGCGAGCGGCTCCACCGGCTCGACGCCGAGCTCGCCGAGCTCAAGGAGAAGTCCGCCGGGCTCAAGGCGCAGTGGGAGGCCGAGAAGTCCGCGATCATGGCCCTCAGCCGGATCAAGGAGGACGCCGAGGCCGCGCGGGTCCAGATGGAGGATGCCCAGCGACGCGGCGATCTCCAGAAGGCGGCGGAGCTCCGCTATGGCACGCTGCCCGAGCTCGACCGGCGCCTCGAGCGAGAGAACGCGCGGCTCGCCGAGATCTGCAAGGGCGGCAAGATGCTCAAGGAGGAGGTGGACGAGGAGGACGTGGCCGAGACCGTGGCCAAGTGGACCGGCATCCCCGTCTCGCGGCTCCTGGAGGCCGAGGTCCAGAAGCTCGTGAAGATGGAGCAGCGCCTGAGCCAGCGAGTGGTCGGGCAGGCCGAGGCGATCATCGCCGTGTCCAACGCCGTGCGCCGGGCGCGCGCGGGACTGTCGGACCCGAACCGGCCCATCGGCTCCTTCCTCTTCCTCGGACCCACGGGCGTGGGAAAAACCGAGCTGGCGCGGGCGCTCGCCGAGTTCCTCTTCGACGACGAGCGCGCCACCATCCGCCTCGACATGTCCGAGTACATGGA
Organism: Candidatus Rokubacteria bacterium GWA2_70_23; assembly: GCA_001788395.1. Lineage (GTDB taxonomy): Bacteria > Methylomirabilota > Methylomirabilia > Rokubacteriales > CSP1-6 > UBA12499. The sequence goes on along the minus strand of MGBT01000002.1, from coordinate 5,752 downwards.
GAAGCACGCGGTGGCCCGGCTCATCGGCGCCCCCCCGGGCTACGTCGGCTACGACGAGGGCGGGCAGCTCACCGAGGCCGTGCGCCGCCGCCCCTACTCCGTGGTCCTCTTCGACGAGATCGAGAAGGCCCACGCGGATGTGTTCAACGTGCTCCTGCAGGTGCTCGACGACGGCCGGCTCACCGACGGCCACGGCCGCACCGTGGACTTCCGCAACACGGTGATCATCATGACCTCCAACCTCGGCAGCCACATCTTCCGCGAGGAGGAGCGGCCCGAGCGCGTCCGCCCGCTGATCCTCGATCTGCTGCGGCAAACGCTCCGGCCCGAGTTCCTGAACCGCATCGACGAGGTGGTCGTCTTCCGTCCGCTGGGGCGCGAGGAGATCGCGGCCATCGTGGGCATCCAGGCGCGGCACCTGCTCCAGCGCCTGGCCAACCGGCGCATCGCCCTCGATCTGACGCCCGCGGCTGAGGCCCTGCTGGCGCGGGAGGGCTTCGATCCGACCTACGGCGCCCGCCCGCTGAAGCGCGCGATCCAGCGGATGGTCCAGGACCCGCTGGCCATGAGCCTGCTCGAGGGCGAGTTCGCCGAGGGCGACACGATCGTGGCCGACGCCGACGGCGACGAGATCGTCTTCCGCAAGCACGTCCCCGCCGACCCCGCCTGAGCGCAGCGGACACGACGCGAGTCCGAGCAAACCGAGTCGCGCAGACGAGGCGGAAGGGCCGGGTCTCTCCGAACCCCGTGGGGTATCGTGGGTGAGGAGAGGCCCGGCTCTTCCGCCGCGTCGTTGCCAGCCGCCAGGCCTGGCTGAATCGCCCACTCCACCTGTGGCATCGTAACGGGCACGGGATCGTGTCCCCGCTGCCCATCGCCCGCCTCCAAGGAGCCGACATGACCGTGTCTCGCGGGAAGCTGCACTACGGCTGGATCGTGCTCGGCGCGGTGGTGCTCATCATGATCACCGCCTCCGGCCTCCGCTCGGTGTTCGGCGTGTACATCAAGCCCATGGAGGCGGAGTTCGGCTGGGACCGGGCCTCGCTCTCGGGCGCGGCCGCCCTGTCGCTTCTGCTCGTCGGCGCCGTCGGTCCCATGGTGGGCTGGCTGGCCGATCGCTGGGGGCCCCGTCGCGTGATGATCCTGGCGCTCGCCGTCCTCGGGATCGGCACCATGCTGTCCTCCCGCGTGACGAGCCTCTGGCATATCTACGTGACGGCAGGCGTCCTGATGGCGGTGGGCGCGGGCGGCATGGGCATGGCGACGGCCGCGACCATTGCGGCGCGCTGGTTCGAGTCGCGGCGGGGGCTCGTGCTCGGAATCCTGGGCGGGGGCATGTCCGGGGGCCGTCGCGTGATGATCCTGGCGCTCGCCGTCCTCGGGATCGGCACCATGCTGTCCTCCCGCGTGACGAGCCTCTGGCATATCTACGTGACGGCAGGCGTCCTGATGGCGGTGGGCGCGGGCGGCATGGGCATGGCGACGGCCGCGACCATCGCGGCGCGCTGGTTCGAGTCGCGGCGGGGGCTCGTGCTCGGAATCCTGGGCGGGGGCATGTCCG
>MGBT01000002.1:0-4065 GCA_001788395.1 Candidatus Rokubacteria bacterium GWA2_70_23 | reverse complement strand
TTCTGGCTCCTGGCGGCGACCTTCTTCGTCTGTGGCTACACCTCCAACGGCCTCGTGCTGACCCACCTCGTGCCCCACGCGGCCGAGCTCGGCTTCACGGAGATGGACGCCGCGCAGGCGCTGGGAATCATGGGCGCCATGAACATCCTGGGGACGGTTCTCTCCGGCTGGATCTGCGACCGCTTCGGCCGCAAGGGGCCGCTGGCCTTCTACTACGGCGTGCGGGGACTCTCCCTCCTCTTCCTGCTCTCTGTCTGGAACGTGCCCTCGCTGCACATCTTCGCGGCCATCTTCGGCCTCAACTACATCTCCACCGTCCCCCCCACCACCACGCTGACGGCGAACATCTTCGGCCGCTACTCCGTGGGCACGCTGTCGGGCTGGATCTTCTTCTCCCACCAGGTGGGCGCCGCGCTGGGCGCGGCCGTGGGCGGCTGGATCTTCAGTGCCACCGGCGGTTACACGTGGGCCTTCGTCTCGGCCGCGCTGCTGGGCTTCCTCGCCTCCGGCCTGGCGCTGGCCATCAAGGAAGAGCCCGTCGCCAGGGCGCCGAGCGGGCGCCCGGCGCCCTCGGGCGTGGCGCTCCCCGCCCGTTAACCCGGCTGGTGGTGGAGCGCGAGCCACACCGTCGCGCCGGCGGGATCGGTCCACTCGACGCGATGGCGACGATGGGCCGGGATCTCGACCCAGTCGCCGGGCTCCATCACGAGCAGGTCCGCCTCGCCATCGAAGCAGAGCGCCGCGCTCCCGCGCAGCAGGATGACCCACTCCTGCTGCTCCTGCTCGTACCAGTGCCCCGGAGGCGTCGCCTGGCCGGTGGAGATGATCCGCTCGAGGGTGACACCGGCGCCTGCGAGCAGGACCTCCACCAGCTCGCCGGGCCGCGGGCCAGGGAGATTGGCAAAGAGGTTGCCTCGCTTCACGCCGTCAGCCGCTCGATCAGGGCCCGGGGCTGGGGGGAGAGCGCGAGAAGCGAGCGAGGCTCGGCAAGCTCGAAGTCCTCACCCGCCGCCCTCGGGATGCGGCGTGAGGTCGAGCGCCGCGATCCGGTCACGCGCGGTCCGCACTACCAGCCGATGGCGTGAGCGCCCCGGCGGGGGTCGGCCCCGGCCATCAGCGTGCCGTCGGGCGCGACGACCACCGCGCACACCGCTCCCGCCCGCCAGTCCCAGTCGGGCCACTCCGTCACCACGTGGCCGAGGTCGGCGAGGGCCGCTCGTGTCTCGGGTGGGATGCGGCGCTCGACTTCCAGAACGCCGGGCGCGCTGGGGTGCGGCCAGAAGGAGTCGGGAAAGCTACGCGTGGCAAGCCGGGGCGCCTCCACGGCCTGCTGGGGCAACATGCCGAACACCGCGATGTTGAGGAAGACCTGCAGCATGGCCTGCTGCTGGACATCGCCGCCCGGGGTGCCGAAGGGCATGAAGAGCCGGCCGCCGCGGAACGCCATGGCGGGCGCGGGCGTCAGCCGGGGACGCTTGCCGGGAGCGACCTCGCTGGGGTGGCCGGGCGCCAGCCAGCCCTGCGAGCCGCGGGGCGAGACCACGCATCCCACGCCCGGAATCACCGGGGAATCCACCGACGGGTCGCTGGGCGTGGCGGAGAAGCCGTTGCCCTCGGCATCCACGACGGCGACATATGCCGTGTCCAGCGCGCCCGTATGGCCGCGCTCGGGCGAGGGCGGGACGGTGGGCGCCCCATTCCTCACTGCCGCGAGCCCGTAGGGATCTCCCGGTGGAGGCAGATCGGGCCACGCCCTGTCCTCGCGGATCAGGGCCCGCCGGCGCTCGGCATAGACCTTGGAGAAGAGCCCGTCGGCGGGGACCTTCACGTGGCGCGGGTCGCCGTAGTAGGCCTCCCGGTCCGCGAAGGCGAGCTTCATGGCCTCGGTGATCAGGTGGAGCGCGCCCGGGGAGTTGTGCCCGAGCGCCGCGAGATCGCAGCCTTCGAGCAGGTCGAGCATCTGCAGCAGCACCGGCCCCTGACAGGAGAAGCCGCAGGTGGCCACCTCGTAATCGTGGAAGGAGGTCCTGAGCGCCGCGGCCACTTCCACGTGGAAGTCGGCGAGGTCCTCGAGCGTCAGGAGCCCGCCCTCGCGGGCGTGGAACTCGACGATCCGGCGCGCGACGTCTCCCGTGTAGAACGCGTCACGAGCGGCGCGAATGGCGCCGGCCCGTCCGCGACCGCGCGCCTTGCGCTCGGCCGCGACCATCAGCTTGATCGTCCCGGCCAGCTCGGCCTGGACGAAGCGGTGCCCCGGCGGGGGCGGCGCATCGCCGGGAAGATACAGCGCCGCGGAGGACGGCCAGCGCCGGTAGCGATCGGCGCTGCGCCCGATGAGATAGGCGGAGAAGACGGAGAGCGGAAAGCCCTGCTCGGCGCACTCGAGGGCGGGAGCCACCACCTCGGCGAAGGAGAGCGTCCCCCAACGCTCGAGCGCCGTGCACCAGGCGTCGGGCGAGGCGGGAACCACGGTGCGCAGCAACCCGGGCGGGATCTCGCCGGCGCACTGGGTGCGGTAGAAGTCGGCGCTCGCCTGTCGCGGATACGGGCCGACGCCCGTCACCTCGAAGGTCTCGCGCGTCGCGGAGAGATGGACCAGGATCGGCGCCACGCCGGCAAAGCTCACCATGTCGGGGTGGACCACGCCGAGGGCGAGCCCGGCGGCGACACCAGCGTCGATGGCGTTGCCGCCGGCCGACAGGATGCTGGCCGCGGCCTGAGCGGCCAGGGGGTGCCCCGCCGACACCATGAAGCGGCGCCCCATGACCTGGGTCATCGGCCCGGCGGCGGGGGCCGACCTCTGCCGTTGCGACTGCACGGCGTCGAGGCTCATGGCGGCCATGGTACCATGCCCCCCATGAGCCGCATTCCTCTCATCGGCGTGAGCACGTCGATCACCGTCGGCACGGCGCCCGAGCGCGCCTACGTCAACTCGACATACCTGCATGTGATCCAGCAGGCGGGCGGCGCGCCGGTGCCGCTCCCGCCGCAGCTCAGCCCCCGGGCGCTCGACGTGATCGCGCGCGAGCTTCACGGCGTCCTGCTCACGGGCGGCGGGGACATCGACCCCGCGCGCTTCGGCGAGGCGCCGCACTCGACGCTCTACGATGTCGCGCCCTCGCGCGATGCGCTGGAGACCGCCGCCGTCCTGATGGCGCTCGACCGCCGTCTCCCGGTGCTCGCCATCTGCCGCGGCATCCAGATCCTCAACGTGGCGCTGGGGGGGACCCTCCACCAGGACCTGGGCACGGATCCGGGAACCGAGCTGCGCCACAGCCAGGAGGCGCCGCGAGATCAGCCCAGCCACAAGGTGACGGTGCTTCCGGGCAGCCGCCTGGCAAAGGTCCTGGGAGCGGACGAGGTCGAGGTGAACAGCATGCATCATCAGGCCGTGAAGGCCCTGGGTCAGGGCCTCATCCCAGTGGCCTGGGCCCCGGACCAGATCGTCGAGGGCGTCGAGCTGGACGACCCCGAGCGCTTCGTCCTCGCGGTTCAGTGGCACCCCGAGGAGCTGGTCTCCCACTTCGATGCCGCCCGGCGGCTCTTCTCCGCCCTCGTCGACGCCGCCCGCGCCTGAGCCTCCGCCGGTGGCGCGCCCCGCGATCCATCCCTCGCGAGACGCTCCATTGACCGGGGTCGACGGCGGGAGATAAAGTCAGCGTGCCACGGCCGCGGCCAGAGTGACGGGGCCGATCGGGTCGGGCCAGCTCCGCGGCCCAAAAGGGGTCTCCTGCAGCGTCTGCTTGTCCCGTCCCGGAGCCGCCAGACGACCCGGCGGCGCCGGATCCTTCCAGGCGACGAAGGCCTCTGGCACCTCTCCGGGCCCCGGGCTCCCTCCGCCTCCTCCGACGGCGGGCCCTCGTCGTGGAGCTCGCGGACGCGCACCGCGCGACGGTCACCGATCCTGACCCTGCCGCGCAGAGCGGGGTTCCGGGGGGGCGGCGGGAGAGAGAGCCGTGCTTGACTTTCTCGGTAAAGAGCTTGACGATGGGCGCATGAAGAGCATCATCTCCTCCAAGGGTCAGATCACCCTGCCGGTCAAGGTCCGCGAGGCGCTGGGCCTCG
>MGBT01000001.1:15462-29061 GCA_001788395.1 Candidatus Rokubacteria bacterium GWA2_70_23 | reverse complement strand
CGCCCTCGATGCGCATCGCGCTCGAGGATCTTGGCCTCAGGCGCCTCAGCGTGCTCTACCCCGGCGATCGGCGCTACCCGCTCGATCGGCGCGTGGACGTCGTGCCGCTGGCGGAGCTCGCGACGCGCGGCGCCGACGCGTTGATCGCGGGATCGCGCCCGAGACGGCAAGGGACATAGAACATGGTCAACGTGTCCGAGCGCAGCTTCGAGGAAGCGATCGAGTGCGGACTGCTCCAGCATGGTCCCGACGCCTGCGCCGGGGACGCGAGCGCCGTCCGCGAGACATCGCCGCCCTGGGGCGACACGCCGCCGGGCGGTTATCGCAAGCGGCGCCCCGAGGACTACGACCGCACGCTCTGCCTCCTGCCGCACGACGTCGTGGACTTCGTTCTCGCCACCCAGCCGAGGGAGTGGCAGAAGCTTGCCCAGCATCACGGCGCGGCGGTGAAGGAGCAGTTCCTCAAGCGCCTGGCCGACGAGATCGAGCGGCGGGGCGCGCTCGAGGTGCTGCGGCAAGGGATCAAGGACTCGGGCTGCAAGTTCAAGCTCGCGTACTTCCGGCCCGCGAGCGGGCTCAACGAGGAGACGCGGCGGCTGCACGCGGCGAACCTCTTCGCCGTGGTGCGCCAGCTCCGCTACAGCGAGAAGAACGAGAAGAGCCTCGACCTGGTGCTTTTCCTGAACGGCATCCCGATCTTCACCGCCGAGCTCAAGAACCCGCTCAATGGCCAGGACGTCGAGGACGCGATCCGCCAGTACAAGACCGACCGTGACCCGCGCGAGCGGCTGCTCGCCTACGGCCGCTGCCTCGCGCACTTCGCCGTGGATCCGGACCTCGTGTACGTGGCGACGGAGCTCGCCGGCCCGAAGACGCGATTTCTGCCGCTCAACCAGGGGAAGTTCGGGGGCGCCGGCAACCCGCCCGTGCCGCCCACGCGGGAGGGTTATGCCACCGGCTACCTGTGGGAGGAGACCTGGGCGCGGGACAGCGTGCTCGACCTCGTGCGCCAGTTCATCCACGAGGTCGAGGAGGAGGACGAGAAGGGCCGGAAAACCGGCAGGCGCTTCCTGATCTTCCCGCGCTACCAGCAGCTCGACGCGGTGCGCAAGCTCGTGGCGCACGCGCGCGGGGCGGGGGCGGGCCAGCGCTACCTGATCCAGCACTCGGCGGGCAGCGGGAAGAGCTTCACCATCGCCTGGCTCGCCCACCAGCTCGCCACGCTCCACGACGCGACCGACCGGCGGGTCTTCGACTCGATCGTGGTCATCACCGACCGGCGTGTCCTCGACCGCCAGCTCCAGACCACCATGCGCCAGTTCGAGCAGACGCTCGGCGTGGTGGAGAACATCGACAAGACCTCGCGCCAGCTGAAGGAGGCGCTGGAGTCGGGGAAGACGATCATCGTCACGACGCTCCAGAAGTTCCCCGTGATCGCCAGGGAGATCGGGGAGCTCCCCGGCAAGCGCTTCGCGGTGATCGTGGACGAAGCGCACTCCTCGCAGTCCGGCGAGAGCACGAAGAGCCTCAAGGCCGTGCTCGCCGCCGGCTCGCTCGAGGACGCCGAGCGCGAGGAGGCGGGGGCGGAGACGCCGGAGGAGGAGCTGGAGAGCGCGATCCTGGCCGAGATGGAGAAGCGCGGGCGGCTGCCCAACCTCTCGACCTTTGCCTTCACCGCCACGCCCAAGCCCAAGACGCTCGAGCTGTTCGGCACGCGCCGCGCCGACGGCAAGTTCGAGCCCTTCCACCTCTACAGCATGCGCCAGGCGATCGAGGAGGGGTTCATCCTCGACGTGCTCGCGAACTACACCACCTACACGGCCTACTGGCGGCTGCTGAAGAAGGTCGAGGACGACCCGCGCTACGACAAGAAGAAGGCCGAGTACCTGCTCAAGTCCTTCGTGGAGCTGCACCCGCACGCCATCGGCGAGAAGGTCAGGATCTGCGTGGAGCACTTCGCCGCCCAGGTGCAGGGCGAGATCTCTGGCCGTGCCAAGGCGATGATCGTCACGCGCTCGCTCCTGCACGCCGTGCGCTACAGGCTGGCGGTGGACAGGTATCTGACGGAGCGAGGCTATCCGTTCAAGGCGCTCGTCGCCTTCTCGGGGACGGTCCAGGATGGTGGCCGGCCGTACACCGAGGCCGGGATGAACAGCCTCCCCGAGGCGCAGACAGCCAAGGCCTTCGGGCGGCCCGAGAACCGCTTCCTGATCGTGGCCAACAAGTTCCAGACCGGCTTCAACCAGCCGCTCCTGCACACGATGTACGTGGACAAGAAGCTCGGCGGCGTGAACGCGGTGCAGACCCTGTCCCGGCTCAACCGCACGCTTCCCCCCGACAAGAAGGGCACGATGGTGCTCGATTTCGCCAACGAGGCGGGCGAGGTCAAGGCCGCCTTCGAGCCCTACTACGAGACGACGCTCCTCGCCGAGGCGACCGACCCGAACCTGCTCTACGAGATGCAGGGCCGGCTCGCCGCCTTCCCGGTCTACACGCCGCCCGACGTGGACCAGTTCGCGAAGATCTACTTCGATCCCAAGGCGATGCAGGACCGGCTCTACGCCGCGCTCGCCCCGGTGGTCGAGCGCTTCCGGGAGGTCTCCGAAGAGGAGCAGCAGGACTTCCGCGGGCAGCTCACCGACTACGTGCGGCTCTACGCCTTCCTCGCCCAGGTGCTGACCTTCGCCGACGCCGACCTCGAGAAGCTCTACGTGTTCGCGCGCCACCTCCGGCGGCTGCTCCCCGCGGACCCGGCCGAGCTGCCGCGCGAGGTGCAGCAGAACATCGACATGGAGTCGTACCGCATCCAGCAAACCGGCAGCGGCAAGCTCGCGCTCGAGCGCAAGCCCGGGTTGCTCGACCCTGTGGGCACGAAGGGCAGCCAGCGGACGGCGCCGGAGGAGCTGGAGACGCTCTCCCGGATCATCGCCGCGCTCAACGAGCGCTTCGGGTTGAACCTTGGACCGGAGCACCGGGTGACCCTCGGGCAGATGATGGAGCGGCTCGACGCCGACGCCGCCCTCGACGCCAGCGCCCGGGTGAACACCCGGGAGAACGTGCGCCTGACGTTCGACCAGAAGGTCGAGCATGTGATCCAGGAGATCGTCGATTCCAACTTCGAGCTGTACCGGCGCATCACGGACGACCGCGCCTTCGGCGAGGTCATCAAGGACATGCTCTTCGACCAGTACGTGCGCGCCCATCGCCAGGCCGAGGAGCTGATCAAGCGCGGCGAGTCGAGGACGCTGGAGTTCAAGTCCACCCTTCGCTGGAACCTCAAGGAAGACCGCCAGGACGACAAGGCGGTGACGCACGCCGTCCTCAAGACCATCGCCGCCTTCCTCAACACCGAGGGTGGCGATCTCCTGATCGGGGTGGCCGATGACGGCTCCATCGCCGGCATCGAGCGCGACCGGCTCGAGAGCGACGACAAGTTCATGCGCCACCTGGCCCAGGTCGTCCGGAACGGCCTGGGCGACCGGGCGGGCACCTGCATCGACCCGAAGACGCAGATCGTCCAGGGCAAGACGTTGTGCGTGGTGAGCTGCCAGCGCAGCCCCGAGCCGGTCTTTCTCACGTGGAAGGGGATGGAGACGAGTCCGAGCGGCGACTTCTTCGTGAGGAGCGGGCCGGGCACGGTGAAGCTCCAGACGGGCAGCGCCAGCGAGTACATCCGGACCCGCTTCCCCGGGGTTGGGAGACCGCCCGGTTCACCACCGGAGGCGGTTGTCTAGCAATGACGCCGCTGGGCTTGACGGTGACGAAGGCGAAGAGGACATTGCCCTCCGCGCGGACAGGGCGCCATCGGCCTTGCCCGCCTGGGGCGTGTCCACTATAGTTTGGGTGGTTCGCACGAGAGGGGGTGGAAGCGGGTCCGCGTCGGGAAGTCCGGGTGAACAGCCGGCCGCAAACCCATTGCTAGAAGGAGGAGTCGCCATGTCGCTGCCGTCCGTGCTGAGGTCCTTCGCGTTCGTCCTCCCGCTCATCCTCACCGCATCCAGTGTCTTCGCGCAGATGCCCAACCCCTACGGCGCGCCGATCAGCCTCGAGAACGCCAAGAAAGCCGCCGCCGCGGCGGCCGCGGAAGCACGCAAGAACAACTGGACGATGGCGATCGCGATTACCGACCCCGGCAGTGACCTCGTCTACTTCGAGAAGATGGACGGCACACAGACCGGGAGCGTCAACGTGGCGATCGGCAAGGCACGGTCGGCGGCCCTGTACAAGCGCCCGAGCAAGGTGTGGCAGGACATCGTCGCCGGCGGCGGTGGCGGTCTCCGCATTCTGGGGCTCGAAGGCGCCGTGCCGATCGAGGGCGGCGTCCCGCTCGTCGTGGACGGCAAGATCGTCGGCGCCATCGGCCTCTCGGGCGGGAGCGGCGACCAGGACGGCCAGTGTGCCAGGGCGGGAGCGGACGCGCTGAAGTGAGGCGCGCCGGTCTCGGGGGGCGCGGCTTCGCGCGGATCACGTCGTCGAGTGATCGGGAGCCGCGCCAGCCCAGGGAGTGTCGGATTGGCGGATCGGGGCGCACGGGTGACGGCCTTTGGCTGCGCGGCGCGCCCGTCCGGACTGGGCGGTGGACAGGTCCAGGGCCGTTGCCCTGGTAGGCCCCAGGGGACCGATGGTGACGTGGGAGGAGTTCGCCGCCGCCGCGCCCGAGCTGGCCGAGATGGGCCGCTCGTTGCTCTTCCAGTTCAAGGTCGGGCTCGCCTTTCTCGCCACCGTGCGGCACGATGGCGCCCCGCGCCTCCACCCGGTGTGCCCCGTCCTGTCCGGCGACCGTCTCTTCGTGCTCATCACCGCGACCTCCCCCAAGCGGCACGATCTGCTGCGAGACGGCAGGTACGCGCTTCAGACCTTCCCCCAGCCAAAGCCAGGGAGCGACGAGTTCTACATCGCGGGCCGGGCCGTGCTCGTGGACGATTCCGTGGCGCGCGCCGAGATTCTGCGGGACGCCAGGCATATGGCCGACGCTTCGGAGACCGCGTTCGAGCTCTGGGTCGATCGGGTCATGCACACGCGGTGGGAGCACGTGCTGACCCCGCAGATGCGCTCGGTGCACAGGACATGGCGGGCGCCGGCAGGTCCGGGTGCGCCGAGTTGACCGGAGCGCGCGTACCTCGGCTGCTCGGAGTCGTGCCGCAGACCGGTGGAGCAGGCGGGTGGACGCGGCGCGGCCGAGGATGATACCGGGGAGGGAAAGGGAGAAGAACGCTCATGGCTCATACGCGGCGGGCATTCCTCGCTGGTGGGCTCACCTTCGTTCCGGCGGCGCTGGCGTGTCTTCGGCCAGAACGAGGGCTACGACCCGCAGCGGGACGCCTGGGAGCAGTACGCCCCCATGCCGACGCCGCGCCACGGCCTCGGGGCCGCGGTGATCGGAGACGCCATCTACGTGGCGGGAGGCGGCGTGGTGATGGGCGGAGACGTGCAGAGCGCCGTGCACGAGGCCTTCACGCTCGCCCAGCCCTGAACGGGCTGAGCGGGGGCGAGCGCCCGTGCTAGTATGACCCGCTCATGCCCATTCCCTTCTACTCCGTCATCTGGGGCATCCTCGTCTACACGTGGATTTGCAACTACCTCATCCGGATGGCGCTCTCCTCGCTCCTGCCGCCCATCATCGAGGAGTTCGGCCTCTCCTACACCAGCGCGGGCTTTCTCTCCACGGGCTTCTTCTACGCCTACCTGGCGATGCAGCTACCGGCCGGCGTCCTCGGCGACCGCTTCGGCCGCAAGCGGCTGCTGCTGGCGGGCGTGCTGCTGGGGGTCGCGGCCTCGGCGCTCACGGGGCTCGCCACTTCGCTGACCACGCTCTTCCTCGCCCGGCTCCTCACGGGGCTGAGCCAGGGCTTCCTCTTCTCCAATGACCGCGTGATCATCGCCGCGACCACGCCCAGGGAGAAGATGGCGCTGGGGCAGGGGGTGTCCTTCTCGGGCGCGGGGCTCGGCACCACGTTGGGGCTGCTCCTGGCCGGCGCCCTCGGCGTCATCATGCCGTGGCGCTACGTCTTCTTCCTCTTCGCGCTGCCACCCCTCCTGGCGGCGCTCCTGCTCTGGCGCGTGGTCCCCGAGCCACCCCGCGCGACGGCGGCGGCGGATCCGGACTGGCCGTTCCGCCGCGTCCTCAGCTCCGGCGACTTCTGGCTGCTGGGAATCACGGGGATCATGCCCGTGTACGTCCAGTTCCTGCTGGCCACGTGGGGCCCGCTGCTCTTCTCCGAGGTCGGCATCACCGATCTCGGCCGCTCGGCCTCGCTGGCGAGCCTGCAGGGGCTGATGGCGCCGGTGGGGCTGCTCGTCTCGGGGCTCGTGGCCGATCGCGTGCACCGGCGGGGCATGCACCGGAAGGTGGTCATCGTCGTCTCGGTGGTCATGACCACGCTCTCCATGATCGCGATGGGCGCGCTGATCCAGGCCCGCGGGCCGGCGTGGCTGCTCACGCTGCTCATGCTCCTGGCGAGCTTCTCGATGTGGTGCACCTGGAGCCCGTCGTACGCGCTCGTCGGCGGCCTCTTCCCTGCCTCCGTGCTGGGCAAGGCCTTCGGCCTCTACAACAGCACCTGCTTCATCGGCGCCATCCTGAGCCCCTTCCTCACGGGATGGATCAGGGACGTGACGGGCTCCTTCGCGGCGGGGCTCTACGGGGTCGCCGCGCTGTCCGTGGTCTCCGTGGTGACGGCGCTCGGCATCCGGCCGGCATTCCGCCTCAAGGAGATACCGCCGGCTGTTGCTGCACCGCGGCAGCCGTAGCATAATCATTGTATGCGCACCGCACGACTCGTCGCCCTCAGCCTGCTCGCCGCCGCCATCTTCGCCGCCGCCCCCGCTCCCGTCACCGCCTCCGGGCATTCGGGAGAGGTCCTCGAGGCCACCCTCGACAACGGCCTCCGCGTCCTCGTCCTCGAGGATCGCCGAAGCCCCATCGTGTCCGTCCAGGTCTGGTACAAGGTCGGCTCGCGGAACGAGCGGCCGGGCGCCACGGGCCTGGCCCACTTCCTCGAGCACATGATGTTCAAGGGGACGCCGACCCGCGGCAAGGGGGAGTTCGCGCGCCTGGTCGAGCAGAACGGCGGCCAGGACAACGCCTTCACCGCCCAGGACGTGACCTCCTACTTCGTGAACATCGCGGCGGACAAGGTGGACCTGGTCCTGCGTCTCGAGGCCGATCGCATGCGCAACCTGCTGCTAGATCCGAAGGAGATCGACTCGGAGCGCCAGGTGGTGATGGAGGAGCGGCGGACGCGGACCGAGGACGACCCCGACGGGCTCCTGTCCGAGGAGCTGTCCGCCATCGCCTTCAAGGCGCACCCGTACCGGTGGCCCATCATCGGCTGGATGGAGGAGATCAACCGGATCAACCCCCCCGAGCTCCGCGCCTTCTACGACACCTACTACGTGCCCAACAACGCGATCCTGGCCGTGGTGGGCGACGTGAAGGCGCCCGACGTGCTGGCGCGGATCCGTGAGGTCTTCGGCGGGATCCCCCGCGGTCCGACGCCGCCCGCCGTCACGGCGGTGGAGCCGCCGCAGATCGGCGAGCGCCGGGTGATCGTGCGCAAGGCGGGCGCCCAGCTCCCGATCGTCAGCATCGCGTATCACGTGCCGAACCACGCCTCGCCGGACGCGCCTGCGCTGGAGCTGCTCTCGACGATCCTCTCGGAGGGGCGCGCCTCGCGCCTCTATCGCAAGCTCGTCTACGAGAAGCGCATGGCGCTGGGCGCGGGCGGTGATTACTCCTATGCCTCGGTGGACCCGAATCTCTTCTGGTTCTACGCGACGCCCCTGCCGGGCCACACCGTGGAGGCGCTGGAGCGCGCGCTGCTCGACGAGATCGAGGTGCTGAAGTCGGAGCCTGTCCCCGATGAGGAGCTCGCGCGCGCGAAGAACCAGATCGAGGCCTCGTTCGTGTGGCGCCAGGACTCGGTGCACTCGCGCGCCTCGGGGCTGGTGCGCTTCGAGATGCTGGGCTCCTGGCGGCTGCTCGACCGCTTCGTCCCCATGATCCGCGCCGTCACCGCGGCGGATATCCAGCGCGTGGCGCGCGCCTACTTCCCCTCCGACAAGAAGAACGTCGGCGTCCTGCTGCCGGCCGAGCCCCCCGCGCCGGCCGGCAAGTGACGGTGCCGGTGACCGCCGTGAGATCCCGTCTCGCGAAGGGGGGCCTGGGCCTCCTCATCCTGCTCGTGCTGGGCCTGGCCTACGCCTACGGCGGCCGGCTGCTCGGCGGCAGCCCGAACCCTGCCGTGAGCGTCACCGGCACCATCGAGGCCACCCAGGTGGATGTGAGCGCCAAGCTCGCCGGGCGCATCCGGCGGCTCCACGTCAAGGAAGGCGACCGGGTCGCCGAGGGCCAGCTCCTCGCCGAGCTCGAGGACGAGGAGCTCCGCGCCGAGATGGGGCGCCAGGAGGCGGGGCTGCGGACCGCCGAGGCCACCCTGCGAGACCTCCGAGCGGGCGCCCGCCGCGAGGAGATCGACGAGGCGCGCGCCAACGTCGCCCGCGCCCAGGCCCAGCTCGACGACCTGGTCGCCGGCTCCCGGGCCCAGGAGATCGAGGAAGCGCGCGCCGCGGTGCGGAGTGCGGAGGCCACGCGCGCCTGGACGGAGCGCGACCTCCAGCGTGCCGCGGAGCTGTTCAGGAAGGAGCTGATCGCGGCACAGGAGGTGGACCGGGCGCGCCAGGCCTACGAGGTGGCCGTGGCGCAGGAGAAGACGGCGCGGGAGCGGCTGGCGCTGACGCTCGAGGGCACGCGCCGGCAGCAGGTCGAGGCCGCCCGTGCCCAGCTCAAGGCGGCCCAGGACCGCCTCGCGCTTTTCCTGGCCGGCCCGCGTCCCGACCAGGTCGCCGCCGCTCGAGCCCAGGTGGAGCAGGCACGCTCGGCGCTGGCGCTTGCCCGGAGCCGGCTCAAGGAGATGACGCTGACGGCGCCGGTGGCCGGGGTCGTGCTGAGGAAGAACCTGGAGGCGGGGGAGACCGCCAGCCCGGGTGTTCCCATCCTGACGCTCATGGATCCGAAGGACGTCTGGGTCCGCGCCTACATCCCTGAAGAAGAGGTGGGGCGGATCAAGATCGGCGACGGGGCGCGGGTCACCGTGGACGCGTATGCCGGCCGAGTCTTCGCGGGGCGCATCTCGGAGATCGCCTCCGAGGCGGAGTTCACGCCGAAGAACGTCCAGACGAAGAAGGAGCGGGTCAACCTGGTCTTCCGGATCAAGATCGCGGTGGACAACCCCGACGGGATCCTCAAGCCGGGAATGCCCGCCGACGCGGATGTCGGCTGAGGGCGCGCGCGGGGCCGGGCCCGATGACGGCTTCGCGGTGGTCACCGAGGGGCTCACGCGGCGCTTCGGCAAGCGCGTGGCCGTGGATCATCTGAGCCTGCGGGTGCGCAAGGGGGAGCTCTACGGCTTCCTCGGACCCAACGGCGCCGGCAAGTCCACCACGCTCCGGATGCTCTGCGGGATCCTCGAGCCCAGCGAGGGGACAGGCAGCGTGCTCGGCATCGATATCAGGCGCGAGCCCGAGCGCATCAAGGCCCTCATCGGCTACATGTCCCAGCGCTTCTCGCTCTACGACGACCTCACGGTCGTGGAGAACCTCACCTTCTACGCGCGCGTGTACATGGTGCCGCGGGCGCTCCGCGCCGAGCGCATCGCCCAGATGATCCAGCTCGCCGACCTCGGAGGGCGGGAGCGCCAGCAGGCAGGGGCGCTGTCCGGTGGCTACCGCCAGCGCCTGGCGCTGACCTGTGCGCTCGTGCACGCCCCGCGCCTCATCTTCCTCGACGAGCCCACGGCCGGGGTGGACCCGGTCTCGCGGCGGACCTTCTGGGCCGTCATCCGCCACCTCGCCGACGAGGGGACGACCATCGTCGTCACCACGCACTACATGGACGAGGCCGAGCTGTGCGACACGCTGGGCTTCATCTACCAGGGGCAGCTCATCGCCCAGGGCTCGCCCGCCATCATCAAGACGGAGACCTTCCGGAAGCCCGTCGTCGAGGTGGACGCGGCCGACCTGCGGCGCGCGGCCGCACTGCTGCAGGACTGGGACGCCGTCGAGGAGGTGCTGCGCGTGAGCACCCGACTGCGGGTGGTGCTCGCGCAGGACCACACCGCGGCGGCGGACGTGGCGGCCTACCTGAGGCGCCAGGGGGTGGAGGTGCGCTGGGCCCACGACGTGGAGCCTTCGGTGGAGGACCTCTTCGTCTCGTTCGTGGACAAGGAGCGCAAGGCGCGGGTGCGCGAGCAGCTGCGCGCGCTGGGGCCAGCGTAGCATGGCCTCGCGGCTCCTGGGGATCATCGCCAAGGAGTTCATCCACCTGAGGCGGGACTGGCTGGCGCTGGTGCTTGCCCTCGCGGTGCCCGTGGCCATGCTCTTCATCTTCGGGTGGGCCATCAACACCGACGTCAAGCACGTGCCCACGGCCGTGTTCGACCAGTCGGGAAGCGTCGAGGCGCGCCAGTTCCTCGAGGCCATGGAGAACAGCCAGTACTTCGCCATGCGGTACTGGACGCGGAGCCACGCCGAGCTCACCCGCCTCATCGATCGCGGGAGCGCCAAGGTGGGCGTGGTGATCCCGCCCGACTTCGCCCGGCGGCTGGCGCGCCAGGCGGCCGAGGTCCAGGTGATCGTGGACGCCTCCGACCCGCAGGTGGCCACGTCCGCCATCAACGCCGCCAGCTCGCTGGGCGCCCAGCGGTCGCTGGAGATCATCACCAAGACGCTGGAGGGCACCACGCTCGGCCGTCGGACCGGGGTGCCCTTCGACGTGCGGGTCCGCGCCTGGTACAACCCCGACCTGGTCTCCGCCATCTTCATCGTCCCCGGCCTCATCGGCGCGCTCCTGATGCAGACCACCATCACGGCCATGGCGGTGTCCGTGGTGCGCGAGCGGGAGAAGGGGACCCTCGAGGCCCTGATCGTGAGCCCGATCCGGCGCTGGGAATTGCTCCTCGGCAAGATCATCCCCAACCTGCTCGTGGCCTACGGCCAGATGACCATGGCGCTCATCGTGGCCCACTTCGTCTTCGACGTCCCCATCCGCGGCAGCCTGCCGCTGCTGTACGGGCTCGCTCTGGTCTTCATGATGGGCACGCTCGGCATCGGGATCTTCGTCTCCGCGGCCGCGCGCACGGTGCCGCAGGCGATGCAGATGGCCTTCCTGACGTTCCTGCCATCCATCTACCTCTCCGGGCTCCTCTTCCCCATCGAGGGGATGCCCACGGGCGCCCAGTACCTGGCCTCGATCATTCCGCTCACGTACTTCCTGCGGATCGTGCGCGGGATCATCCTGAAGGGCGTTGGGTTCGGCGATCTCTGGCCGAGCCTGCTGCCGCTGCTGGTGTTCGGGGTCGTGATCTTCTCGCTGGCCGTGATCAAGTTCCGCAAGCAGCTCGACTGAGAGGGCACCCATGCGATTGCTCACGCGTGTTGTCGCAGCACTCCTCCTCTCCGCCGTCCCCGCAGGCGCCGCGCCCATCGCCCAGCGCGAGGTCCTCGGCAACGGGATGACGCTTCTCGTCGCGGAGCGCAGCGCGATCCCCATCGTCTCGGTGAGCGTCTACCTGCGGGCGGGCTCGGTCTTCGACCCGCCGGGCGCTCCCGGGGTCGCGAGCCTCACCGCCGATCTCCTCACGCGCGGCACGGCCCGGCGCCCGGGCCCGGAGCTGGACCGCGCCATCGAGTTCGTGGGCGGCAGTCTCGAGGCCGACGCGGGCAAGGACGGCGTCACGGTCTCGCTCGCCGTGCTGAAGAAGGACCTGGCGCTCGGGCTGGATCTCCTGGCCGAGGTGCTGCGCGAGCCCGCCTTCCCGGAGGACGAGCTCAAGCGCAGGGTGGCGGAGGTGCAGGCCGCGCTCAAGCGCTCCGAGGAGAACCCGGAGACCGTTGCCGGGCGCGCGCTGGGGCAGGCCCTCTACCCGGGCCACCCCTATGCGCATCCGACGCAGGGGACCATCGAGTCCGTCGGCAAGATCACCCGCGAGCAGGTGCTGCGCTTCCACCGTGAGCACTATCGGCCCGACGCCGCCGTGGTCGCGGTGGTCGGCGACGTCACGCGCGACGAGATCCGGCGCGAGCTCGGGGCCCGGCTGGGCGGCTGGGCCGCGCCGGCGGGAGCGCGGGCGGCGGTTCCCTCGGCGATCGCCGTGCTGCCGCCCGCCATCACGCGGACGCTCACGCGCGAGCTGACCCAGGCCACCGTCTACATGGGCCGCCCGGCGATCCGCCAGGACCACCCGGACTACTTCCCGCTGGTGCTGGCCAACTACGTCCTGGGCGGAGGCTCGGCCTCCCGCCTCTACACGCGCGTGCGCGAGGAGCGGGGGCTCGCCTACTCGATCTACTCCTCGCTCTCCCCGGCGCGCTACGGCGCCTCCTTCGTGGTGGGACTGCAGACACGGAACGAGGGCGTGGACGAGGCGATGCGCCTCGCGAAGGAAGAGATGAGCCGGATGGGGCGGGAGCAAGTGACCGCCGCCGAGCTCGACCTGGCCCGGGCCTACCTCATCGGGAGCTTCCCGCTGCGCATGGACACCTCGGGCAAGGTGGCGCGGCTGATGATCGCCGTGGAGGAGTACGGCCTCGGGCTCGACTACCCGGATCGCTACAAGGAGCGCATCGGCCGCGTCACCGCGGCGGACGTGCAGCGCGTCGCGGCGCGCTACCTGGACCCCGCGACGTTCTCGGTGATCACGGTGCGGGGCAAGACCAATTAGCAGGCCGCTGAAAAAGGCCCATCTGCTTCGTTGGCGCCCTCGGCCGCACGCTCAACGTACAGAGAGTACGCCTCGCGTGCGGCCGTCGGGCGCCGCCTCGCATCTGGACCTTTTTGAGCGGCCTGCGGGTTCTTCAGCATCCTGCTAGGCCCGGGTCCGGGTCACCGCAAGGGCCAGGTGCGGTAGGGGCCGTAGGGCCAGAGCGGGCCGTGGGGCCAGTAGGACCAGTCGTAGAAGCCGGGCGGGTAGACGGGAACGATGTGCGTTGCGGCCACGTCCCGCGGCCAGAGCCGGATGCGCTCGGCCGCGATGAGCGGATAGCGGTACGGCAACTCCCCGATCTGGCGCTCTTCCTCGCCCTTGACGGTGCCCAGCACGGTGATGCGGCGCCCCGGCGCGTAGACGGCCGGATCGAGGAAGTCCGCGGTCTTCACGAGGAAGCGTCCCTCCGAGCGGTCGCTCCGCTCGGGAGTGTCGTCCGGGCGCAGGCGGCGGGCCAGCACCTCGATCTCGGTCTCGCCCACCCGGGGGCGGGTGGCGAGGATCTCGCCGCCGAGGATGACGCGCGCGTTGACGTGGGCCGCCGGCGCTTGGCGCAGCTCGGCGACGGTGAGCGTGCGATTCACCGAGCGCACCATCTCGTCGGGGAACGCCGAGACGCACCCGGCGAGGAGCAGGCTCGCGAAAAGGACTCGAGCGCCACGCATGTTCCTAACGTACCCCCCTCGGCCTTCGGGAGCAACGCAAGGGCGAGCGGACATGCGGATCCCCCGAGCGGAGCGAGGCGGGTCGTCCTCGGAGCGCTGCCCCACCGGGTTAAATGACGAGTCGCGGCACCATGTTACAATGGCGTCGGCGTGAGCGGGATCATGCGGCGCGT
>MGBT01000001.1:0-15454 GCA_001788395.1 Candidatus Rokubacteria bacterium GWA2_70_23 | reverse complement strand
AGATCGGCGGCGAGTGGACGAGCCGCAACGGCTCGGGCGAGACGCTGACCGTCGTGACGCCGTTCCATCGCCTCGCATTGGCGGCGCGCAATGCCGCCTTCAAGAAGGCGCCGCTCAAGCCGAGGGAGATCCGCGCGGTCCTCAAGGAAACCACGGGGAAGCTCACCGTGTGGGTCACGCTGCGCGGAGTCACGGCTGATTTCGCGCGCTTCTTCGAACCGGCGCTGCGCGACGGCAAGGCCGAGATCAAGCCGAGCTTCGTGCAGAACGAGCGGACGGCCCTGCGCGGGGAGGACGGGCGGTACGCCGCCCGCTGTCTCTACGTGTTCGACGCCGAGAGGCTGAACCCGAAGGGGCGGTTCACGCTGATCGTGCGTGATCCGGATGAGAAAGAGGTCTCGAAGTTCACGCTGGATCTCTCAGCCATGCGGTAAGGACCAGAACAGGAGAGCACACATGAAGGCGATTCGCATCCACACGCCCGGCGGGCCCGAGGTGATGAAGCTCGAGGATGTCCCGGAGCCCACCCCGGGCGCAGGGCAGGCGGTTGTCACGCTCGAGGCGGCCGGGCTCAACTACATCGACGTCTATTTCCGCACCGGCGCCTCCAAGGCCCCCCTGCCGCTCACTCCCGGTTTCGAGGGCGCCGGCACCGTCACCGGGGTGGGGCCCGGCGTCACCGACGTCAAGGTCGGCGATCGGGTGGCCTACACGGGGATCCTGGGCTCCTACGCCCAGATGAACGTCTGCCCCGCCGATCGCCTCGTGAAGCTCCCCGACGGGCTGTCCTTCCGCGATGGCGCCGCCGCGATGCTCCAGGGGATGACGGCCCACTACCTCGTGGGCTCCACCTATCCCGTCAAGAAGGGCGAGACCTGCCTCGTGCACGCGACGGCGGGCGGCATGGGGCTCCTCCTCTGCCAGATGGCCAAGATGCGCGGCGCGACCGTGATCGGGACGGTGTCCACGGAGGAGAAGGCCGCGCTGGCGCGGGCGGCGGGGGCGGACCACGTCATCCTCTACACCTCGCAGGACTTCGTGGCCGAGGTGAAGCGCATCACCGGCGGCCGCGGCGTGGACGTGGTCTACGACGGCGTGGGGGCCACGACCTTCAGCGGGAGCCTGGACTGCTTGAGACCCCGCGGCATGATGGCGCTGTTCGGGGCGGCGAGCGGACCCGTGCCGCCGCTCGATCTCCAGCTCCTCAATGTCAAAGGATCGCTCTTCGTGACGCGCCCGAGCCTCAACCATCACATCGCCGCGCGCGGGGAATTGCTTCAGCGCGCTGGGGATGTGCTCGGCTGGATCCGCGACGGCAAGATCACGCTGCGCGTGGAGATCACGTTCCCGCTGGCGCAGGCCGCCGACGCGCATCGCGCCCTCGAGGGCCGCAAGACCACAGGAAAGGTCCTGCTGCTGCCATGACGGCCACGCGCGTCGAGGGCTCGACCGTCGGGCGCGAAGGCGCCCCGACGGCGAACCCCACGGTCCTGCTGATCCCGTGACCGTGGAGCGGGGCGAGACATGAACATCGCGCGGACTCTCGAGCGGTCGGCATTCTACCATCCCGAGCGGACGGCGCTCATCTTCAAGGACCAGCGCTGGACCTACCGGCAGCTCGATCGCGCCGCCTCCTCGCTGGCCTCGGGGCTCGCCGGCCTCGGCCTCACGCCGGGGGAGCGCATCGGGCTCCACCTGCCCAACTGGCCCGAATTCGTGCTGACCTACTTCGCCGCCAGCAAGATCGGCCTCGTCCCCATCTCGCTGAACGTGGTCTACAGGCCGGACGAGCTCGGCTACATCATCAATGACGGGGAGGCCGCCGCGGTGGTGACGGCCGAGCCCGTGGCCGCCAACCTCCCGCCGCGGCGCGACCTGCCGTCGGTGCGGTCCATGATCCGGGTGGGCGGGGCGGGGAGCGACGTGGACTTCCGCGCGCTCTCGGGCGACCCGGGGCTCCGCGCGATCGAGCTCGACCGGAGCGAGACGGCCGCCATCCTCTACACCTCGGCCACCACCGGGCGTCCCAAGGGCGTCATGCTCACCCACGAGAACGTGGTGTCCAACACCTCCGCCACGACCCACCACCTTCGCATGACGCCCGACGACCGGGGGCTCTGCGCGCTGCCGCTGTTCCACTGCTTCGGCCAGAACTTCATCATGAACGCGCTCCTGAATTGCGGTGGCACGCTCGTGCTCCAGGAGCGCTTCGTGCTGGACGACTTCACCGCCGCCATCGGGGCCCACGGGGTGACGCTGCTGTACGCCGTCCCCACCATGTACATTCTGATGCTCTCCGCGGACATGCGCCGGTGGGACCTCTCCTCGCTCCGGCTCTGCTTCTCGGCGGCGGCGAGCCTGCCTGCCGAGCCGGAGCGGCAGTGGAAGCAGCGCACGGGGCACGACATCCACCAGGGCTACGGTCTCACCGAGTGCTCCCCTTTCGCCTCCTACAACCACGACACGGCCTTCCGCCCCGGCTCCATCGGCACGCCCATCGAGAACGTGGAGATGAAGGTGGTGGATCCCGCCACCGGGCAGGAGGTCGCCGACGGCCAGCTGGGCGAGATCCTCATCAAGGGCCCCAACGTGATGAAGGGCTACTTCCGGAACCCGGAGGCGACGGCCCAGGCGGTGCGGGGCGGGTGGCTCCACTCCGGCGATATCGGCTCTCGCGATGCGGACGGCTACTTCTATGTCGTGGACCGCGTCAAGGACATGATCAACATCTCCGGCTTCAAGGTCTTTCCCCGAGAGGTCGAGGAGGTGCTGTTCCTCCATCCGTCGGTGAAGGAGGTCGCCGTGCTGGGCATGCCCGATCCGGTGCGCGGCGAGGCCGTGAAGGCCTTCGTGGTTCTCAAGGAGGGCGCGACGGCCGATGCCGAGGCGCTCCGCGCCCTCTGCCGCGACAAGGTCGCCTCGTACAAGGTGCCCGAGGCCATCGAGTTCATCCCCGCCCTTCCCAAGAGTCCCACGGGGAAGATCCTGAAGAAGGATATGCGGAACCCGCAGTGAGGCTCAGGTGGATCCTCGCCGCGGCCGGCGTCCTGCTGCTGCTCGCCATCGGGGCGCTGGCCGCGCTGCCGTGGCTCGTCGACATCCCGAAGGTGCAGGCCTACATCTCGCAGCAGGCGAGCCAGGCGCTCGGCCGGCCCGTCACGTTCGCCTCGCTGTCCATCGCGCTCCTGCCGCGCCCGGTCGTCAGGCTGCGCGGCCTCTCGGTGGCGGACGACCCGCGCTTCGGCACGGCCCCCTTCCTCACCGTGGAAGAAGGGCGAGTCGGGTTGCGGCTGAGGCCGCTGCTGTCCGGCCGCGTGGAGCTCACTGATCTCACGCTTGACCGCCTGCGGATCGAGGTGGTGGAGGAGGGCGGGCGACTCAACGTCGCGACCCTCGGCGCGCAGACTTCGCCCGCACGCGGCACGCCGCGCGCTGGCGGGGGCGCCCCGGGGGGCGCTTCGGCGGCCGCAGGGCTCGTCTCCCAGATACGGATCACGGACGGGGCGCTCCACTACCAAAAGCGCGGCGTCAAGGGCGGCGACTGGCGCCTGGAGGACATGACCTTCACCCTCCACGCGAATGGGCGCGGTGATGGGCTTCTGTTCAAAGGCCAGGCCGTCGCCCAGCCGGGCGGCGTCCGGCTGGGGATCACCGAGGCGACGCTCTCACTTGGTGGGGGCCGCGCCTTCACGGAGGCCCCGCTCCGCGCGCTGCTCGACATCGAGGCCAAGGACGTGGCGGCGCTCGGCGGCGCGTTCCTGGCCTCTCCATCGCTCGCCGGGCCCGTCAAGGGACGGCTCGAGGTCAGCGGCACGGTCTCGCAGCTGGCCGCATCCGGCGAGCTGCGCCTGGAGCGCCTCATGGTCTCGGAGCAGCGCCCGCATTGCCCCGCGCCCACGCGCCGTCAGCTCGCGCTCCAGGATGTCCGCGTGCCGGTGGCGCTGACGCCCATCAGGCTCGATCTCCGGCCGCTCCAGGCGCAGGTGAACGGAGGGAGCGCGTCGGCCCACCTGACGGCGGACCTGCAGACGGCGCCCGTCATGGCGGTCAGGACGCTCACCCTCAAGGCCATCACCGTCAAGGGGATGCAGCTCTCGCCGCTCCTGGTGGACTACCTCTGCCAGGCCTATGCCGTCTCGGGCCCGCTGGATCTGACGGGCGAGGCGGTGCTGCGCCCCGCCGACCCGTGGCGGACGCTCAGCGGCGCCGGCACGTTGCAGATCGGGCGAGGGAAGGTGGTGGGCGCGGGAGCCATGCGGACGCTCCGGGACGTGGCGGAGCTGGCCGGCGCGCTGTCGCCGCTCCATCGCCGCGAGCGGGAGAGCCGGCCCGGTGTCTCGCCGCTCGACTTCGACGCCATCACGGCGACCTACCGGATCGCTGGGGGCGTGGTGAGCACCGAGGATCTGCTCTACCGGAGCGGCACGATGACGCTGGCGGGCGCCGGCACCTACGGTCTCGCCGACGGCACGGTGGACATGGCCGTGACGCTCACCCAGGGGCGCACTCAGGTCAAGGCGCAGGTCACCGGCTCGAGTGGAGGCGCGCTCCGCGTGGTCCCCACCGACATCAAGTACCGGGAGCGGGGCGGGATCAAGAAGCTGCTGGAGCGGCTGTTGCGCTGACGCGGGCGCCGCCGAGCTTGCCCGCCCCCACGAGGCCCACGAAGAAGGCGTAGAGCTGATTGTACTCGTCGTAGCGCACCTGGCCCAGCCGTGCCACGGTGTCCTCGCGCAGGCTGCGGTACATCTCGAGCCGGCGCCGCAGGATCTGGATCCACTCCCCCGAGAGGTCCTCGGCCTCGATGGCCGTGAAGCCGGCCCGCCCCAGCAGCGCGCGGTAGCCCGGAACCGTCTCGATGGCGACGGCGGCCATCCACTCCTCGAGCCGGCGCCGCTCTCCGTCCTCGAGCCTCGGCGCGGCGATCCAGTCGCTGAAGGCGATGCGCCCGCCGGGGCGGAGCACGCGGGCGCACTCCCTGAGCACGCGGCCCTTGTCCGGGACGTGCAGCAGTCCCTCCTGGCTGATCGCGGCATCGAAGGCGCCCCGGCGGAACGGGAGCTGCTGCGCGTCGCCGCGGATGCTCCGGACCAGTCGGTGGAGCCGCACGAGCCTCGACAGCTCGGCCCCGCCCAGGCAGCGGCCTGCGTTCAGGTCCAGCGCCGTGACGCGCGCCCCGAAGCGGTGGGCCAGGAAGCGCGCCGGGCCTGCGAGGCCCGCGCAGACGTCCAGCACCCGCGTGCCGGGCCCGATGGCGGCGCGCCGCGCCAGGGTCTCGACGGCCTCGAGCCCGCCGTAGTGGTCCTGGTCCCAGTCGTAGAGGTCCTCGGGGACGAGGGATCGAGTGTCCTTGCCCTGGCGCCGGAGCGCGTCCAGCACCTGCGGGAGGCTGATGGGATGCCGGTCATAGAAGTCGATCACGCCGGGGAGGGCCGGGGACATGGACAGCATCTTAGACCGACCCGCGCGCGAGGGAGAAGCCTTGAAGTGCCTGCACCCGTATGGTACAAGAAGGCGTTTTGACGCTGCCTCACCCCAGCCAAAGGAGTGTCAGGGACGCCATGACGAACGCCGCACGAGCTCCGCAGAAGGGTGGTCTCGAGGACATCGTCGTGTCCACGTCCGAGATCTGCTTCATCGACGGACAGCAGGGCCGGCTCGTGTACCGCGGCTTCGACGTGGACGATCAGCGGTAGCGCTTCGGCTCCTCACCCCGCCCTCTCCCCCGAGGTGAGAGGGCGGGGCGTGAGGGGGAATCGCCTCACGCCGTGCCCATGACCGTCAGCCTGGTCCTCGCCGTCTACAATCAGCTGCCGCTGACGCGCGCCTGCCTCGAGAGCCTCAGGACGACCACCGGGCCCTTCGATCTCTGCGTGGTGGACAACGGCTCCACCGACGGCACCGAGGCGTACTTCACGGAGCGGCCGCTCGGCCCTCCGCTGCGGTATCAGCGGAACGCCGAGAACGTCGGGCTGATCCGGGCCCTCAATCAGGGGGCGCGGCTGTCGCAGTCGGAGTACCTCTGCCTGCTCCACAACGACACCGAGATGCGTGACCCGCAGTGGCTGGCGCGCCTCCGGGCCGCCGTCGAGGGCGCGCCGGGGGCCGGCCTGGCCGGGCTCCACGGCGCGCGCCGGCTGAGGCGGGACGGCCGCTACGTGGGCCGCACCATCGTCTCGAGCCTCGAGGGGCGCGGCAATCTCCGCGCGCCGGTCACCGAGGTCGCTGCCGTGGACGGCGTGTGCCTGTTCCTCCGGCGCGCGCTGCTCGAATCGGTCGGCGGGTTTGACGAGGGCTACGGTTTCTTCCATGGCTACGATCGCGACCTGTCCTTCGCGGTGCGCGAGGCCGGGCACCGCTGCGTCGTGGTGCAGGCGCCGTTCCTCCACCACGGGGGCGGGACCCGGACAGGCGCCGAGGCGCCGCGCCCGCCCGAGCGGGACCTGACCGAGCGGCGCGAGGCCCTGGCGCGCTTCGCGCAGAAGTGGCACCATCGTCTCCCGAGCGACGTCCGCCGCCTCCCGGAGCGTGTCCGCGACTTTCTCTCGCCGAGCCGAGCGAGGGGATGATCGCGTCCGTGGAGCCGCAGAACTTCTTTCGCACCTACACGGGGGTCCTGGTCGTCTCTCCCGAGACCGGTCCCGCCACGAGGGAGAGTCGCCAGCCATGATTCCGTTCGTCAAGGGGCACGGCCTCGGCAACGACTACATCGTCATCGACGCCGAGGACCTGCCGGCGCCGCTCACGCCCCGGCAGGTGCAGCGGATCTGCGACCGGAACTGGGGCGTGGGGTCCGACGGGATCCTCCTGCTCGTGCCCGCGTGGACGGGGGCCGACTTCGGGCTCCGGATCTTTAATCCCGACGGCAGCGAGGCCGAGAAGTCGGGCAACGGGCTTCGCATCTTCGCCAAGTACCTGCACGACCACGGCCGCGCGAGCTGTCCGGCGTTCACGGTGGACACCAAGGGGGGGCGCGTCGTCTGCCAGTGCCACGTGGCGGGCGGCCGCGTGGGCGAGGTGACGGTGGAGATGGGGCGGTGCACGTTCGTGGCGCCCGAGATCCCCATGACCGGCCCCGCGCGTGA
Source organism: Candidatus Rokubacteria bacterium GWA2_70_23 (assembly GCA_001788395.1). Lineage (GTDB taxonomy): Bacteria > Methylomirabilota > Methylomirabilia > Rokubacteriales > CSP1-6 > UBA12499. The sequence continues at coordinate 8,369 of MGBT01000001.1, read as the reverse complement.
GGTGGTGCGGGAGCCGCTCCAGGTGGGCGGGCGGACGCTCAGCGTCACGGTCGTCTCGGTGGGCAACCCGCATTGCGTGGTGTTCGCGGACCGGCTGGACGAGGCGGAGACGCGCCGGCTCGGCCCGCTCATCGAGAACCACCCCGCGTTCCCGAACCGGACGAACGTGCAATTCGCCCGCGTGGCCTCCCGCTCCGAGGTGGACATCCTGATCTGGGAGCGCGGCGCCGGCTACACCCTGGCGTCGGGCTCCTCGTCGAGCGCGGTGGCCTGCGCGGCCGTGAAGACCGGCCTCTGCGACCACGGGCTCGTGACGGTGCGGATGCCCGGCGGCACGCTGTCGGTGGACGTCCGGCCCGACTGGTCCATCCTCCTGCAGGGGCCGGTGGCAGAGGTCTACGCGGGGACCTTCTCCCGCGACTTCATGGACGCGCTGCGGCGCGCGGGCTAGCAGCCCGAGCGCTCCGCCAGATCGAGCGCGGCGCGGGCGAGGGCCTCCACGCGGGGGGCCATGAGCCCGAAGCGCTCGTCGCGCGTCTGGCCGCGCTTCCAGCGGATGTAGATCTGCTGGACGACCACCGCGGTCTTGTAGCGCGCGAAGACCTCGTAGTAGGCGATCCGCGACACGTCTCGGCCGGTGCGGGCCGCGTAGCGCTCGACGATCTGGTCGCGCGTGTAGAAGCCCGGCAGCTCCGAGACCTGGAGCGGCTGGCCGCCGCGCGCGTACGGGTCGCTCTCGGAGGTCCAGTAGGCCAGAAGCGTGCCGAGATCGGCCAGCGGATCGCCGGTCGTGCACAGCTCCCAGTCGAGCACGGTCTCGACGCGCGCGGGGTCGCGGGCATCGAACATCACGTTGTCGAGCTTGAGATCGCTGTGGACGAGCGTCGCGTCCCGCAGTGGGGGGACGCGCTCGCCCAGCCAGGCGGCCAGCGCCGCGATGGCGGGGACCTCGCGGTCGCGCGCGCGCTCCCAGCGCTCGGCCCACCCCGTCACCTGGCGCTGCATGAACCCCTCCGGGCGGCCGAGGTCTCCGAGCCCGACGCTCCGGAAGGCCACGGCGTGGAGGGCGACCATCACGTCCACCAGGGCCTCGCTCAGCGTGCGGCGCACGGCCACGTCCTCTGCCCACGCGGGTGGCAGCTCGTGCCGGATCACCACGCCCCGGCGCCGCTCCATCACGTAGAAGGGCGCGCCGATCACGCCGGCGTCCTCGCACAGCAGGAAGGGGCGGGGGGCCGGAGGGAAGACGGGCCAGAGGGCGTCGAGCACGCAGTGCTCGCGCGTCATGTCATGGGCCTTCGGGACCAGCGGGCCGAGCGGAGGGCGCCGCATCACGTACTCGTCGCCGCCGTAGCGCAGGAGATAGGTCAGATTCGAGTGGCCGGCGGGGAACTGGGCGATCTCGAGCGGGCCCTCGGCGCGGGGCAGCCGGGGACGCACGTACGCATCGAGGGCGGCCACGTCGAACCCCTCGTCGGGCCTGACGGGTGCCGTGTCCGGCGGCATGCCCGCGACGGTGTCGCGCCCGTCGGTCACGGATGCGCGAGGTCGGGAGCCGCCGGGCGCCCCAGGTCGGCCAGCGCCTCCGAGAGCACCCTCCCGACGGCGCCACCCGCCAGGGCCGCGAGCGCCGTCAGCAAGGCCACCGTGTAGAAGAGCAACCCCCAGCCGGTGAGGAGCTTGGAGCCGAGGAGGCCCCAGAGCACCGCGGGCGGGAGCGTGAGCGGCTCGACGCGCGTGATGGCCATGGCGCGGGCTACTTCTCGGGCGGGGCGGCCGGGGCGTCCTTCTGCGATGCATCTGCCGCCGGCGCGGCGACGGCGAGCACCTTGACGTCGAAGAAAAGCGTCTTGCCGGCGAGCGGGTGGTTGAGGTCGAGGAGGACCGTCTTCTCCCGGATCTCCTTGATGACCACCGCCCGGCCCTGTCCTTGGGGGTTCCGGGCGAGCAGCCTCGCGCCCACCACCAGCGCGTTCTCGGGGATCGCGGTCCTGGGTACCTCGACCTGTGCCGTGGGGTTCGCCGCGCCGTAGGCGTCCTCGGGCTTCACCACGACCTGTTTCTCGTCGCCCGCGTGCAGCCCGACGAGCTCCCGCTCGAGCCCCGGGATGATCTGCTGGGCGCCGTGGGTGTAGCGCAGCGGATCCTGGCCCTTGTTCGAGTCGAGCACGGCGCCGGCCTCGTCCTTGAGCGTGTACTCGAGCTGGACGTTCGAGCCCGTCTCGATGGGAGGTCCCCCCGCGGCCGGCGCGGGGGCCGCCGCCGGGGCTGGCTGCTCGGGCTGGGCGGGCTTGTCCTGCGCGGCGCCGAGAACGGGAGCGAGAAGCAGCAGGCCCGCGAGGGCCAGGCGGAGTGTGCGTGTCACGAAACCTGAGTCTACACTGCGCCCCCGGTGCGCGCAATTTTCAGCCGGGGGCCCCTTATGGCCCGGGCCTCACTTTCCTGACGTGCACCCCCGTCCAGAGCGCGGGTCTCACCGCCGATGCGCCCGCGTCCAGGCCAGGAGCTTCTTGAAGGGCAGCGCGTTGACGACTTGCGCGGGAGTGATCCAGGCCCGGCGCGCCGTGGCGATGCCGAGCGCCATGCCGTCGAGCTGGGGCAGGTCGTGGGTGTCCGTGCTGATGGCGATCCGGACGCCCATCTCTGCCGCGCGCCGGGCGTGGTATCCTGGCGCAGCGCAGTCCGCATCACCACGTCGCCTCACAGGAGTGTGCGATGACCGAGGACAGCACGCGCCACCTGCTCAAGGCATTCGGGATCGCCGTGACCAACCTGGAGGACGCCGTCGCGGCCGGCAGCGCCGACGGGGCCAAGAAGGCGGAGATCGAGCTGCGCGCCCGGATGCGGGACATCATCGCGCTGGTCGAGCGCCTGTCGGAGCGCGCCGCGAAGCTCTCGTGACGCCGAGCGCCCTCATCGACGCCTCCGGCGCCGCGCTGACCCTCGCCGAGCCGCCCCGCCGCATCGTCTCCCTCGTCCCCAGCATCACCGAGATCCTCTTCGTGCTGGGCCTCGGCCCCGCCGTGGTCGGCTGCACCATCTACTGCACCGAGCCCCCGGCGGGGGTGATGACCACGACGCGCGTCGGGGGCACGAAGACCCCCCGGCTCGACCTGATCCGCGCGCTCCGCCCCGATCTCGTGCTGGCCAACATCGAGGAGAACCACCGCGAGCACATCGAGACGCTCCGCGGCTGGGGCATTGCCGCGCACGTGAGCTACCCGCGGACCGTCGCCGAAGGGATCCGGCTGGTCAGCGAGCTGGGGCAGGTGACGGGCGCCACGGCGCGGGGCGCCGCGCTGGCGGAGGACCTCGAGCGGCGCCTGGCCGAGGTGACGGCGCGCGCGCGGGCCCGGGCGCGCCCCACGCGCGTGTTCTACCCCATCTGGCGCCACCCGTACATGACGATCAGCCGGGATACCTACGTCCACGACGTGCTGGCGGTGTGCGGCGGGGACAATGTCTTCTCGGATCGCGACAGGCGCTATCCGGAGGTGTCACTGGACGAGGTGGCCGCGGCGCGGCCCGAGGTGATCCTGCTGCCGGACGAGCCGTACCGCTTCCGAGAGGCCCACGTCGTGGACTTCACGCCGTATCAGGAGATGCCGGCCGTTCGCGATCGACGCACCCACCTGGTGGACGGGCGGCTCTGCTCCTGGTTCGGCCCGCGCATGGCCGAGGCCTTCACGATCCTGCCCGCCCTGCTCCACCCGTAACCCGATCGGGCGCGGGGCTACTCCACCTCGAGGATCACCTCGATCTCGACGGGGATCCCCATGGGTAGCTCGGCCATTCCCACCGCCGAGCGTGCGTGACGGCCGTTCTCGCCGAACACCTCGACCATCAGGTCCGAGAAGCCGTTGATCACCTTGGGCTGGTCGCCGAAGCCGTCGGCAGAGTTGACCATACCCAGGACCTTGACGATGCGCTTCACCTTGTCCAGGCTGCCGAGGATGACGCGCGCCGAGCCGAGCAGGTTGATCCCGACCTCCCGCGCGATCTTGTAGGCTTCTTCGGTGGAGAGGTCTCGACCGACCTTCCCCCGCGCCGTCGGCTGGCCGTCCACCCGAACGGGCCCGTGCCCTGACAGGTAGAGCAAGTTGCCGACGCGGACGCCGGGGATGTAGTTGCCCACGGGCTTCGCGGGCTGAGGCAAACTGATGCCGAGATCCTTGATCCTGGCTTCTGCGCCCATCGAGGGCCTCCTTGGTGGTAAAAGGTAAGTCAGACGCTACCATGGGTATCTGGTCGAACAGAAAGGCTTTTGTTTGATCGAGGGCGGCAGGACCGGACGGCCATTGCTACCTCGGGAGGGCCATCTCCTCACTGCCGACGCCCACGAAGAAGAACGCCGGGCCGTCGGAGTCGGAGCGCCAGACGATGGCCTCGACCTCCAGCGGCCGGCCATGAGGGGGACGGAAGCGGAGCGTCGCGGGAGCACCGACCTGGAGTTGTGCCTCGAGGTGTACCTTGGCCCCGACGGGGCTGAGATTGACCGTCTGCCGCTCGAAAGCCTGGCCGCCCGTTTCCACCGTGACCGGCCAGGAGACCTTGGACCTGGGATGCCTGCGGAGATCAGCTTGGTCGTCACTCATGGGAGCCCTCTCCCCTGTCCCTCGCTCAGGGCACCGGGAACGCGGTTCCCCAGTAACGTGTCAAGAAGCTGCGGACTTGTCAAGAATTGCGGCACCCTGCTTGGACAGGACGGCGTAATCTGTGACAGAATGCCGGCAGTGAGATCGGAGCCCCGCCCATGACCCAGCCGGCCATTCCCTTTCCCTCAGCGACCCTCGTGCTCCTGCGCGATCGGCCTGCGGGGGGCGTCGAGACGCTCCTCATCAAGCGCCACGCGAAGAGCAAGTTCGCGGGGGGCGACTACGTCTTCGCCGGAGGCAAGGTCGAGACCGACGACGTGCCGGATGACGCCGAGGCCTTCTGCGCGGGGCTCACGGCCGCGGAGGCCGCCGGGCGACTGGGAGGCGGCATCGGGCCGCGCGAGGCTCTCGGCTTCTGGGTCGGCGCCATCCGCGAGGCCTTCGAGGAAGTCGGCGTGCTGCTGGCCTACACGGCCTCGGGCGATCTCGTTCACTGGGGATCCGAGGATCGCGAGCGCTACGCCGCCCATCGAGCCGCCTGCCACGAAGCCAACCCGGCCTTCTTCGCCATGCTGCGGGCCGAGAGGCTCACGCTCGCGATGGATCGGATCGGCTACTTCGCCCACTGGATCACGCCCGAGGAGAGCCCGATCCGCTTCAACACGCGCTTCTTCGCCGCCGTGATGCCGCCGCGCCAGGCCGCCGAGGCCGACGGCCGGGAGATCGTGGCGGTGAAGTGGCTGACGGCGGAGGAGGCCTTCGGCGCGTTCACGCGCGGGGAGATCTCGCTCCGGGTCCCGACCATCAAGAACCTGGAGCTGCTGCGCGGGGCGTCCACGGCCGCGGCGCTCGTCGCGTCGCTCGGCACGCGTGAGGTCACGCCCATCCGCCCGCGCGTCTTCATGGTCGACGGAAAGCCCACGCCGGTCCTGCCCGGCGACCCTCGCTGGTACTGATCCCGGCAGCCTGCTGAAAAACTCACAGGCTGCTCAAAAAGGTCCAGATGCGAGGCGGCGCCCGACGGCCGCACGCGAGGCGTACTCCGCTTGGCGAGCCGAGCCGGAGGCGAGGTGAGCGGATCCGGAGATCCGGGCGAGCGTGAGCGAGCCACGTTGAGCGTGCGGCCGAGGGCGCCGTACCTCCGCAGGTGGGCCTTTTTCAGCAGCCTGCTACGAGGCGCCGAGCCCGGGCTCGGGCGCGTTCACCAGCGCCGCCATGTTGCCGTAGGGGTGCGTGTTGTCCAGCATGAGCTGATGGCAGCCCGGGATGTCGTCGAAGCCGTAGGTCCGCGAGAGACACGGATCCACCTTGCCCTCGGCGACGAGGCGGGTGACGGCGGCGGCCTGCGCGTCGTTGGAGAGGTGGCTGCCCTGGAAGCGCTTCTGGCGCATCCAGTGGTAGCGGAGGTCCATGGTCACGTTGTAGCCCGTGGTGCCCGCGCAGATGACGATCAAGCCCCCCGTGGCGCAGACGAAGCCGGAGGTCGGCAACGTCGCCTCGCCCGGGTGCTCGAAGACGATGCGCGGGCTGACGCGCTCGCCCACGGCGTCCCAGATCGCCTTGCCGAACGCGCGCGCTCCTTTCACCCACTCGCCGTAGGCCTTGGCATCGTTGGTGTCCGGCATCCGCCCCCAGTGCGTGAAGCCGTTGCGGTTGATGACGCCGACGGCCCCGTGGTCCCGGCAGAACTTCCGCTTGGCCTCGTCGGAGACGACCGCCACCGCCCGGCCGCCCTGCGCCCGCGTGATCTCGAGCGCCATGCTGCCGAGGCCGCCGGCGGCCCCCCACACGAGGACGACATCGCCCGGCTCGATGATGTTGGGCGCCCAGCCCATGAGCATGCGGTAGGCCGTGGAGGCGCAGAGGAGGAAGCAGCCCGCCTCCTCCCAGGTGAGGCGCCGGGGCTTGGGGATCACCTGATGGGCCTGGGCGCGGGCGAACTGGCAGTAGCTGCCGTAGTTCGTCTGGTAGCCCCAGATGCGCGTGCTCTCCGCGAGCATGGGGTCACGCCCGGAGAGGACCCACGCGTCGTCCGGGCGCCACCACCCGCTGTGGACGACGACCTCGTCGCCGGCCTTGACGGTCGTCACGTCCGTGCCCGTGGCCCAGACGATGCCGGAGCAGTCGCTGCCGCCGGCGTGGAAGTCCTCGGGCTCGCCCATCTTCTGCCGCTCGCCGATGACGTCCACCGGCGCGCCGAGCGCCGCCCACACGTTGTTGTAGTTGATGCCCGAGGCCATCACGTAGATGAGCACCTCGTCGGGGCTGATGGCGGGCGTCGGGATCACCTCCCGCTGCCAGGCGTCCTTCGGCTGGCCGAAACGGCTCTGCCGGACGACGTAGGCGTGCATCTGCTTCGGAACTTCCCCGAGCGGGGGTCGTGCGCCGAGGTCGTAGAGGTCGGGCATGTCTGTCTCCGCTGCGCCCGCTGCAGGGCAGCGAGCGGTGAGGGGTCAGCCGTTGAACGCCTTGATCAGGGCGGGGAGGCGCGGATCGTCCTGGTTCGGCTGGTAGGGCTGGTACAGCGACACCCGGTCGAGGAGTCCCGCGTAGCGCTCCTTGAGCCTGGCGGCCAGCTTGTCGTAGGTGGCGGTCAGCGCGTAGGTGTCGAGCATCTCGTCGGTGATGAGGCTGGCCATGCCCGCCCAATCCTGCTCGACGGACTTCCGGTGGAGCTTCGCGGCCACATCCTCCCAGCCGTGGATGGCGAGCACGGGCCGGTAGGTGCGCGTGGAGGCGTAGAAGGCGATCTGCTGCCTCACCATCTGCGCCTGCTCGCTGCGCTCCTTCTCGGTGTCCCCCACCACGACGAACGTGCTCGTCACAAAGGTGAAGTCCTTCCGTGTCCGCCCGGAGCGGCGCAGCCCCTCCTCCGCGGCCGGATGGACGACCTCGCGCAGGTACTTGGGGCTGTTGAATGGGTGCACGTGCATCCCCTCGCAGAACTCCCCGGCGACGCCGGCCATGTACGGGTTCACGGCGGCGACGTAGATCGGGATCTTCGGATGCTCGATGGGGCCCGGGTCGAAGAAGGGGGTCATGATGTCGAAGGTGTAGAACTCCCCCTTGAAGTTGAGCGCCGCGCCGGTCTGCCAGCAGCTCCAGATGGCCCGGAGCGCCCGGACGGCCTCGGCCATCTTGGGCCCGGGAGATTCCCACTTCACGGAGAAACGGCGCTCGTTGTGGCCCTTGACCTGGGTGCCGAGGCCGAGGATGAACCGCCCCCGCGAGGCCTTCTGGAGATCCCAGGCGATGTGGGCCGTGATCATGGGGCTCCGCGAGAACACCGTGGCGATGTTGGTGCCGAGCTTGACGCGCGAGGTGGTCGTGGCGGCCACGGCCAGCGGCAGGTAGGGGTCGTGCTGGGTCTCCGCGCACCAGAGGCAATCGTAGCCCATGGCCTCCACCTTCCGCGCGTAGTCCGAGATCGTCTTCAGATCGTGGATGAGCATGCCGACGTCGAGTTTCACGGTGGGTCTCCTTGTCTACCGCATGGGGGAGCCGGGTGCGCCCCCCGAGCATAACCGAGCCGCCCCGTCCGCTTCAATCCGCTTTCTGGCTCATCTGCTGCGCCAGGAACTGCATCATCGCGAGGCCACGGCCGCACGCTGGCTCGGGTTCGCTCCCTGCGATACAATCGCGTGCGCCGATGCGGAATGACATCAGGGAGGTTGGAGCCCTCGATGGCTGACGAGCCCGTTCCCCAGTCCACCGGAGAGGAGGCCCGGCACCGCCGCGGCCTCAAGTTCCGGGCGCGCGACGACCACGCGGTCG